>NZ_CP135921.1:3143333-3515000 GCF_032397745.1 Bradyrhizobium prioriisuperbiae | reverse complement strand
CATCAAATTCTGCCGCCCCTTTTGTGAAGGTTTTGCGCGGTTTTGCTGGGGATTTCCGATTTCCGGGGTTCAAGCCGTTCAAATCTTTGGGGTCTCACTCAAAAATCATCGCAAGTTTGCCCTTTTTGAGGACGACAAGCTCAAGCGGGCAGGAGCGAACATCGCTTTAAGGCCATGCCCGCCCGTCTGATGGGGTCGGGATCTGGAATTCGGGGGGAATTGGGTTTGAGCCACGGGACGTCACGGGGGCATTATGGGCGCGAGGCCGAGATCATCGATCTCGGCCACGAGCCTCCGCTCTCCGTCGATGGCTCGGAAGCCGCCGTAATCGACCGCCGCCGCGTGTCGGTGCAGTGGTTCAGTGGCACGATTCTCACCGGTCTTTGCGGCGCAGCCCTCATCGGCGGCGCCGTTTTCACATCCCTCGACGGCGAAATGACCTTCGCAAAGGTGCCGGAGCGCGTCGAAGGCGCGCTGCGCGGGGCATTCAGCGCCAACGACAAGATGACCGCCGCGCGCAAGAGCGACCGCCTGCCGCCGCCGAGCGAATCCGCCGCCAACCGCCAGGTGGTGCGTGTGTCGCAGGCGATGCGGGTCGGCAACCGCGATGTCATGCGCGTCCGCCCGTTCATCCGAATCGCCGGCAACCTGTCGCTGACCACCAGCGATCTCAGCGCGAAGATCCCGGCCTTCAATGCACAACGAATGCTGACCGACGTCGGCTCGCCGACACCAACCGCCGCGGATGATGCGCAAAACGCCGATGCGGCCGAGCCGGATGCCGAAGTCTCGTTCGTCACCCGCGATCTCGGCACGGTGCTGCCGAAAGCCAAAATCGCGGCCAGCGTCGCCATCGACGAGGTGCTGCTGCGGGTGCGGGACGCATCGAACTGGAAGGGCAACGGCAATCCGGCGGGCGTGCGTTATGCCGTCGCCAGCGCCCCCTCCGACATCAAGATGGCCTACGCGGCGGAAGGCGGCGTCGACCCCTATGCGGGCTTTGAGACCCGGATCGTTCCGGAAAACGTCACCCTGCTGCCGAAAACCAAGGAATTGGCGACCGGCGGCAACCAGACCGGCGAGCGCATCCATCTCGTCAAGAAGGGCGACAGCGTTGTCTCGATTCTGCGCGACCAGGGCGCAACACCCGAAGAAGCCAAGTCAATTGCGGCCACACTGGGCCCGCGCGGCAAGGACGGCGGGCTGAAGGAAGGCCAGAAGCTGCGCATCCTGATGGTGCCGTCGGCGCCAGGCCAGCGCCTGCAGCCCTACCGGGTGATCGTCGCCAACGAAAGCACCATCGAGGCTGTCGCGGCACTGTCGGACATGGGCAAATACGTCGCGGTTGACGTCCAGAGCCTCAACAGCACCACCGAGACCGCCGACAATTCCGACGACAGCGACGACGATGATGATGGCACCGGCGTCCGGCTCTATCAGAGCATCTACGAGACGGCGATGCGCAACAAGGTGCCGGCCGCCGTCATCGACGACATGATCAAGATCTACTCCTACGACGTCGATTTCCAGCGCAAGGTGCAGGCTGGCGACTCGTTCGAAGTGTTCTTTGCCGGCGAGGACGAAACCCCGAACAACACCGACAAGAACGACGTGCTGTTCGCCTCCCTCACCGTCGGCGGCGAAACCAAGAAGTACTATCGCTTCCAGACCCCGGACGACGGCGTGGTCGATTTCTACGACGAGACCGGCAAAAGCGCGAAGAAGTTCCTGGTCCGCAAGCCGGTCAGCAACGCCATCATGCGCTCGCCGTTCGGCGGCCGCCGCCACCCGATCCTCGGTTACACCAAGATGCACACTGGTGTGGACTGGGCCACCGCCTACGGCACGCCAATCTTCGCATCCGGTAACGGCGTGGTCGAAAAGGCCGAATGGTCCGGCGGCTACGGCAAATACATCAAGCTCAAGCATCCCAATGGCTACGAGACGGCCTATGGCCACATGAGCGCCTATGCCAAGGGCATGGAGCCCGGCAAGCGCGTGCGCCAGGGCCAGGTGATCGGCTTTGTCGGATCGACGGGCCTTTCGACCGGCGCCCACGTCCACTACGAAATCTTGGTCAACGGCCGCTTCGTCGACCCGATGCGCGTGAAACTGCCGCGCGGGCGTTCACTCGACGGCTCCTTGCTCGCAGGCTTCGAGCAGGAGCGCGATCGGCTCGACGGCATGATGAACAACCGCAATGGCCCGGCGCGGGTGGCGCAAAACCAGCCGCCGCAGCAGGTCAAGGCCACCGGCGGCAAGACCCAGCCAGCGGTGCAGGGGCCGTCCCAGATCTACAGCTTCTCCAACCAGGACACCTTGGAGCAGATCTCCACCGGGCAAACCAGCACCCGCTGAGGCGTCCCGGGCCGCATAACGGCTCGGTCGACAGAAGCCCTCCGATCGACAGAAACCCTCTCCACCCGTTCAGTTCAGTTCTTCAGACAGGAGCATAGCGTCGCGTTCGCGTCGCCGCAGACGAGTCGGCCCCCGGGATCGCACCCGAGGGCCTGTTGTCGTCCTGAGCGCGCCTGAGAGCTACGCGTCGTAGCGCGAGGCCCCTCACGGCTCCTGTTTGATATCCAGTTGCTGGCGCTTGCCGGCCGTGATGGTGAACGGCTTTTCCACCGTCTTGCCGCCGGGATATTGCGCCACCGCGACGTATTCACCGACATTCAGCGCCAGATTCAGCGTCGAATCGTATTGTACATACACACGCTTGCGCTCGTCATTCAGGTCGCGCTCGGCACCGTAGATATCGATCTCCTCGGCGCCACCGGTTTTGATCCCGACCACGCCGGCATCGAGATTGACGGTGACGCGGGTCGGCGCGCCGGATTTGACCTCCGCCCGCACGGTGCGGGTCGCTCCGCCCACGGTGGCCACCACGTCGTAGCTGCCGGTCGGCAGATCAAACAGCGACTGGGGGTCGTATTCGGTGGCGATCTTCTCCCCCTCCTCGCCATCCATCTTCGGCGGCAGGCGGACCTCGACCACGATATCCTTCTCGACCTTGGGACCACCCTCCGCGTAGGTGCTGGTGACGATCAGCTTGCCGGCATCGAGTGTCAGCGACACGTTGGTCGAATCGCCGGCCGCAACGGAAAACGGCTTGCTGGCCTTCGACTGGCCCTTGGTGAGGGTCAGCACGTAGCTGCCTGCGGCAAGCACGAAACGCGGCACGGCATCGTATTCCTGGGCGACCAGGGTGCCCCCCTTGTCGGTGACCTGCCAGACCACGTTGTCGACCTTGCTTGGACCGCCGGCGATGGAGCCTTCACTGGTGACGTAGCCCGCATCGAGAACGGCATCGAGCGTCGCCGGCTTGCCCTTCTCCACCTTCAGCGCAAACTGGCGCTTCAATTGCCGATAGCTGACCTCGACGAGGTAATCGCCGGGCGCAATATTGTCGGCGAACGGTGCACCATAGAAGGTATTGACGGCCTCGCCCTTATCATCGCCGGCACGCTTGTAGAATCCCCAGTTGATATCTCCATCGCTGATCGGATCGAGCCCTTCGGCGAGCCGCGCCACGCCGCGAACATTCTTGCCGAGATAAGGATCGGCCGCGGGCTTCGCCGGTGCCTCGCTCACGACCTGGGTGCCGCGCGTGGCATCGACCGCCTTGGTCAGCGCCCCCTCGAGGCCGGACGCATTGCGCGCGTCGAGATAGACGCCGCCGGTGGCGCGCGCGATGCACTGCAGCTGATTTTTCGCCAAGGGATCGGCGACATCGAAACCGATGACATGGGCGGTGAAGCCGACACCGGCCTTCTTCAGCTCGGCCGCCACCGCGCAGGGATCCGGCGCACAGGTCTCGATGCCGTCGGACACCAGGATGACCGTCGCCTTGTTCTCGGTCGAGCGCAACGCCGTGGCCGCAGCACGCAGCGAATCCGCGATCGGCGTCTTGCCCTTCGGATTAAGGCCGTCAACCGCGGCCTTGATCTTCGCAGGATCGAACGTGCTCACCGGCACCACCAGCTCGATGTCCTTGCAGTCCCCCTTGGAGCGATGACCGTAGGCGATCACACCCAGTCGATCCGCCGGCCGCCATTTGGATAAAATTGAATCCACCGCCTGCCGTGCCGCCGAAATCTTGGTCTGCCCATCAACCACGCCCCACATCGAACCGGAGGCATCGAGCACAAGAATTGTATCGGTGCCCTGCGCCTGCGCGGCGTGCACCGGAAGCAGGGCCATGCACAGCGACACCAGGCCGGCAACGAACGAAAGGCGAAAAATCTTAATCACGGAATGATCCTCGGTGGATGACAACATCATCAAGCGGCAGAACAAAACGGTAGCGTATCTATAGCGCATTTCGCGCAACGGAAATATGAGCGCAACACACACGACAGTTAGTGTGCTGAACGCGAAGTTCGTTCGATTTCGCGGCAGACGCTTTCACGAACTGCGCGTTCAGAAAGCACACTAGAATCCTAATACTTGCCAGTGTCCTGGTCGAATCCGAAGTTCGTTCCGAAGATGCGGTTGAGTGATGCGAACTTCGGATTTTGGACACTAGCGCATTCCATCGGTGCGGATTTTGTTTTTTGTTTGCCAAACCACCAGCAACGGCAAATACTTGGCACATAATAAAAAGCCAATAATCTATCAAATGGGAGATGCGCCATGACGAAACGGCTGTCTTTGGGCACGCTGGCAGCGTGTGTGTTTGCGATCACGGGCGGCGGATACGCAGCCGCCGACACCTACACCATCACCAAGCTTGTCCAGGGATCAGCCTTCCACGGTGTGCATGGTCTGGGCATCGACAAGAGCGGACGGCTGTTCGCCGGCAGCGTCGCGGGCGCCGCATTGTACGAAGTCGACCGCAGCAACGGCACAGCGAAAATCGCGATACCGACACCGGAAGGCATGGCCGACGACATCGCGTTTGCGCCCGACGGCACCATGGCATGGACCGCCTTCATCTCCGGCGATCTCTATGCCCGCAAGGGCGACGGCCCGATCAAGAAACTCGCCTCGGGTCTGCCCGGCATCAACTCGCTCGCCTTCCGCAAGGACGGCCGGCTTTACGCAACGCAGGTGTTTCTTGGCGATGCCCTCTACGAGATCGATGTCGAAGGGGTGAAGCCGCCGCGCAAGATCATGGACAAGATGGGCGGACTCAACGGCTTCGAATTCGGGCCCGATGACAAGATCTACGGCCCGCTCTGGTTCAAGGGCCAGGTCGCCAGGGTCGATGTCGACAAGGGCGAACTCAGCGTCGTTGCAGATGGCTTCAAGACGCCCGCCGCGGTCAATTTCGATTCCAAGGGAAATCTCTGGGTGGTCGATACCGCCACCGGCCAGCTCACCCGTGTCGATCCCAAGACCGGCGCGAAGAAAATGATCGCGCAGCTGAAGCCGTCACTCGACAATCTCGCCATCGACGACAAGGACCGGATCTTCGTCTCCAATATGGCCGACAATGGCATCCAGGAGGTCGACCCGGAAACCGGCAATGCCAGGCAAGTGATCATCGGCAAGCTGGCGCTGCCCGGCGGCATCGGCGTGGTGTCCGATGGCGGCAAGGACACGATCTATGTCGCTGACGTGTTCGCCTATCGCACCGTCGATGGTGCGACCGGCGACGTCAGCGAGATCAGCCGCATGCATGCCGACGGCGTCACGCTGGACTATCCGATGAGCGCAACCGCCAGGGGGGACACCGTGCTGCTGTCGAGCTGGTTCACAGGCACCGTGCAGTTGATCGATCGCAAGACCGGCAAGACCATCGAGATGCTGCATGACTTCAAGGCCCCGCACGACGCGATCCGGCTCAATGACGGCAGCGTGCTGGTCAACGAGTTGGGCACCAAGTCGCTGATCCGCGCCAGCGACCACGGCAAGGACCGCAAGACCGTCGCCGGCGATCTCGCCGGTCCGATCGGGCTGGTCGAGGGAGCCGCGGGCACGATTTATCTGACGGAGGCCTATGGCGGCCTGCTGTCAAAAGTCGACCTGGCGAGCGGCGCCAAGACGGTAATCGCCAAGGACCTGAAAATGCCGGAAGGGCTGGCGCTGACACCATCAGGCAAACTGGTGGTGGCAGAGGTCGGCGCCAGGCGCCTGATCGAGGTGGATCCGCAAAGCGGCGCGGTGACCGAAATCGCCGCCAACCTGCCGATCGGCCTGCAGGCCGCGCCGGGTGTGCTGCCGAGCGACATCCCGACCGGCGTCGGGGTGGGCGCCACCGGCACGATCTATCTGTCGTCGGACATCGAGAACGCGATCTACAAGCTGACGAAGAAATAGCCGAAAAAAATGGCCGGGGTTGGCCCCGGCCATCGCTCTCGTGACAATCCTCGCCGTCAATGTGTGGTGTGTGGCCCATCTTGCCGCAGCGCGGGCCTGCCCGAGCTGCGCGCCTCGAACGCGCCGTCGTCGAAGCCTTCGACAGCCTTGCCGTTGAAGGTCAGGCCCTGCTTGCCAGCCGCGAGCTTCACGCTCTCACCGTCGCGAACCTGGCCGCTCAGGATCATCTCGGCAAGCGGATCCTGCACGCTGCGCTGGATCACTCGCTTCAGCGGCCGGGCGCCATAGGCAGGATCCCAGCCCTTGTCGGCGAGCCAGTCCCGCGCGGAGGGCTCCAGCTTCAGCTCGATCTTGCGCTCGTCCAGCAGCTTCTGCAGCCGGCCGAACTGGATCTCGACAATACGGCCCATCTCGCTCTTCTGCAGCCGGTGGAACAGGATGATCTCGTCCACACGATTGAGGAACTCGGGACGGAAGTTCGCCCGCACCGCCGTCATCACCAGATCGCGCACGGCGCTGGTGTCCTGGCCCTCTGGCTGGTTGACCAGGAACTCGGCGCCGAGGTTCGACGTCATGATGATCAGTGTGTTGCGGAAGTCCACCGTGCGGCCCTGGCCGTCGGTGAGACGTCCGTCGTCGAGCACCTGCAGCAGGACGTTGAACACGTCCGGATGCGCTTTCTCGATCTCATCGAACAGCACCACCTGATAAGGCCGCCGGCGCACCGCTTCGGTGAGCGCGCCGCCCTCGTCATAACCGACATAGCCCGGAGGCGCACCGATCAGCCGCGCCACCGAATGCTTTTCCATGTACTCCGACATATCCATGCGAAGCAGCGCGGTCTCGTCGTCGAACAGATACTCCGCAAGCGCCTTGGTCAGTTCGGTCTTGCCGACACCGGTGGGCCCCAAGAACATGAACGAGCCGATCGGCCGATGCGGATCCTGCAGGCCGGCCCGCGCGCGGCGAACCGCGGTTGCCACCGCCCGCACCGCTTCGGCCTGCCCGATGACGCGCTTGCCAAGACTCTCCTCCATCTTGAGCAGCTTCTCTTTCTCGCCTTCGAGCATCTTGTCGACCGGCACACCGGTCCAGCGCGACACCACCTGGGCAACGTGATCGGCGGTCACGGCCTCTTCGACCATGGCGCCATTGCCCTCATTCGCCTCGATATCGGCCAGCCGCTTCTCCAGTTCCGGAATCCGGCCATAGGCCAGTTCACCCGCGCGCTGGAATTCACCCCGGCGCTGGGCGTTGGCAAGTTCGACGCGATACTGATCGAGCTCGCTCTTCAGCTTCTGCGCGTCGGACAGCTTGCCTTTTTCCGCGCTCCAGCGCGATGTCAGATCCGCCGAACGCTTCTCCAGGTCCGCAAGTTCGATCTCAAGCGTCTGCAGCCGGCTCCTGGAGCCCGCATCGCTTTCCTTCTTCAGCGCCTCCTGCTCGATCTTCAACCGGATGATCTCGCGATCGATCGTATCCAGCTCTTCCGGCTTGGAATCGACCTGCATCTTCAGTCGCGCGGACGCCTCGTCGACCAGATCGATAGCCTTGTCGGGCAGGAAACGGTCGGTGATGTAGCGGTTGGACAGGGTGGCCGCGGCCACGATGGCGCCGTCGGTGATGCGCACGCCGTGGTGCTGCTCGTACTTATCCTTCAAGCCGCGCAGGATCGAGATGGTGTCTTCTACGGATGGTTCGGACACGAACACCGGCTGGAAACGCCGCGCCAGCGCCGCGTCTTTCTCGACGTGTTTGCGGTATTCATCGAGGGTGGTCGCGCCGATGCAATGCAGCTCGCCCCGCGCCAGCGCTGGCTTCAGCAGGTTCGACGCGTCCATAGCGCCATCCGCCTTGCCAGCCCCGATCAGGGTGTGCATTTCGTCGATGAACAGGATGATGCCGCCTTCGGCTGACGTTACCTCCTGCAACACGGCCTTCAGCCGCTCCTCGAACTCGCCACGATATTTCGCGCCCGCGATCAGCGAGCCGAGATCGAGCGACAGCAGCTTTTTGTCCTTGAGACTCTCCGGCACGTCGCCATTGAGGATACGCAGCGCCAGGCCCTCGACGATCGCCGTCTTGCCCACGCCGGGCTCGCCGATCAGCACCGGATTGTTTTTGGTGCGCCGCGACAGCACCTGGATGGTGCGGCGGATCTCTTCGTCCCGGCCGATGACCGGGTCGAGTTTGCCGTCCCGCGCGGCCTGGGTCAGATCACGGGCATATTTCTTCAAGGCGTCGTAAGCGTTTTCCGCCGAGGCGCTGTCGGCAGTGCGGCCCTTGCGCAGCGCATTGATCGCGGCGTTGAGGTTTTGCGGCGTCACGCCGCCCTTTTTCAACAGCGCGCCGGCATCGCTGTCCTTGTCGAGGGTCAGCGCCAGCAGCAACCGTTCCACCGTAACAAAGCTGTCGCCGGCTTTTTCGGCCGCCTGCTCCGCGGCGTCGAACAGTCGCGCCGTTCCCGGAGCAAGGTAAACCTGCCCCGCGCCGCTGCCCGACACCTTGGGCATCTTCGCAAGCGTGTCCTCGGTCGATTTCAGGATGGTCCGCGAATTACCGCCGGAACGGTCGATCAAGCCGCCGGCCAGCCCTTCATTGTCGTCCAGCAAAACTTTCAGCAGATGCAGCGGGGTGAACTGCTGATGCCCTTCGCGCAGCGCCAGCGATTGGGCGGACTGGATAAATCCGCGCGCACGTTCGGTATACTTCTCGATATTCATGATGGTCCCTTCCCTCGGCCTGCCTCGAATGCCCCGTAGGCACATTCCCGGCATCGTCATTGGGTTTCCCCGGGCGTCGCTGATGTCCGTCAACACGCCCGTGGTCGTCCGGTCGGTCTGGTATTGCCCCGATCCTGCCCTGATGTGGGAGCGGACACCAGCAAACGGAAGAGGTTAGCCGGCATTTTCGGTTAATTTCCGCGGTCCTAAGCGCAGGATTCTGGCAAGTTACGCCGGGACGGATTAGACCATCGCCATGACCGACACCGGCACCCTCGAGAAGATCTATCGCTACCCGGTGAAGGGTCTGTCCCCCGAACCGATGGCCCGCACGACGTTGCAGGCCGGCCAGACGCTGCCCGCCGACCGGCGCTACGCCATCGAAAACGGACCCAGCGGGTTTACGCCCGCCACCCCGCAGTATTTTCCCAAGATCAAGTTCCTGATGCTGATGCGGAACGAGCGTCTAGCGTCGCTGGAAACCCGCTACGACGAAGCCAGCCACGTCCTGACCATCTGCCATCACAAGGAAGAAGTCGCCCGGGGCAATCTGGAGACCGACGATGGCCGCGCCGCCATCGAGGCCTTTTTCGCCACCACTTTCGCCAAGGACCTGCGCGGGCCACCAAAGGTCCTGTTCGCGCCCGGCCACAGCTTTTCGGACGTCCCCCGCAAGGTGGTGTCGATCATCAACCTGGCGAGTGTGGCCGACCTCGAAACCATGATCGGCCAGAGCGTGCATCCGCTGCGGTTCCGCGGCAATCTCTATGTCGCCGGATGGCCGGCGTGGCATGAGTTTACGCTGCTGGAACAGACGCTCGCGATCGGCGAAACGCGTCTGAAAGTGATCAAGCGGATCGTGCGATGCGCGGCGGTGAACGTGGATCCTCTCACCGCGCTGCGTGACCTCAGTTTGCCGCACGACATGTTGCGGCACTACGGTCACGATGATTGCGGCGTCTATGCCGAAGTGATCGCCGACGGCGAGATTGCCGCCGGCGACCGGATATCGATCGTCAACTCGGATCCGTCAGCTTGACGGCATGACGTAGGCATAGATGCGGCTGCGCGGATAAACCGATTCCGCCACGCGACGACTGTGATTGCCGGACACGACAATCGGATTGCCCTTGGCATCGATGCCGCTGACGATCCCGACATGACCGCCACCGCGGCGGCCCATCACTGCGATCGCACCGACCTGCGGACCGGGCAAACGCTGGCCATAGCTCGCGAACGATCGCGCCATGTCGGAGCCGGTACCCTTATGGCCTGAGCGCTGCAGCACCATGTTCATGAACCGCGCGCACCACAGCCGGCTGCGGCCGGTGGGATTGCCGCCGATGTAACGGCGCGCTTCGGCAACGACATCCGATCCGCCGAAAGCGGGGGCCGGGCCCGCGAATGCGGGATTTTCCCACGGCGACACCGATGCGGATGCTTCGGACTGCGGAGCGCGCAGACGCCGCGCGTGCCGGTAATGCCGCGCCGTGTGATGATGCCGAACATGATGAGAATGGGCATGAGCGTGGCGGCCTGCGCCGTGCGATGGCCTCGCCGAGGCCGGTGTCGCGAGAGCGACGATTGCCACCGAACACAACGCAAGTGCGACGTGCCGCAGCGGCAGGCGAAACGTACCAACTTCAGTCATTCATAATCCTCAGTGACACCCCTCGTTCCCGACGGTCCCGCAAAAGGAACCGCCTATCCGGGCGCGAAAAACGAATGTGGTGTGACCTCAGCAAGGCGCGAGATGGCCCTGAGGGAACCATTTCGTGGTGATGTCGCGATGATAATGTGACGATGAAGTGGAGAGGTTTGCCGCGATGTCGCCGGAAAACCTAAGCGATTATTAACCGCGCATCTTTCGAAAAAATGATCGCACTTTCTCGCAAGAAAACGCTCGTTTCAGCAGCGCTCACGAACGATCTGCAAAAGCGCTATCCGCCGTTTGGATGATGCCCGGCGAGGTCGCGGCGGCTAAGTAGAAACACGCCCTGCTCGCCGAACATGTTCCAGAACCACCACGGCGCATTGAGACGAAGCGGCCGCCCGTACGGATTAAGCGCAACCGCCCGCTCCATCTTGACGTTGATCTCGTCGCAGAGCTGGACGAAATCCTTGATGGTGCAGAAATGAATATTCGGCGTGTCGTACCAGGTCGCGGGCAGGTTGTCGGTGCGCGGCATCTGGCCCTTGACCAGCAACTGCAGCCGCATCTTCCAGTGACCGAAGTTCGGGAACGACACGATGGCACGCCGCCCGATCCGCAGCATATGTTCGAGAACGACGCGCGGCTGCCGCGTCGCTTGCAGGGTTTGCGACAGGATCACATAGTCGAAGGAATCGTCGGGATAGTCGACCAGGTCAGTATCGGCATCGCCCTGGATCACGGCGAGGCCTTTGGCGACACAGCGATTGACCCCCTCGCGCGACAATTCAATGCCGCGGCCGTCAACGCCGCGACCTTCCAGCAGCCGCAGCAGATCGCCCTCGCCGCAGCCCACATCGAGCACCCGCGAGCCGGGTTCGACCATCTGCGCCACCAGCAGGTGATCGCCGCGATAGTTTTCCGCGCCTTGCGGCAAAGCAGCCGAGAGCGACCACGCGTGATCGTGCGTCGTCATGAGCTCATCTCCGCCTTGCGCAGGCCGCGTGTCACCGCGGCGGACTCCAGAAACGCGCGGACGATATCGGTGAATTCCGGCACATCCAGCAGAAAGGCATCGTGGCCCTTGTCGGTTTTGATCTCAGCGAACGACACCCGCGCGCCGCCCGCGTTGAGCGCATGCACGACCTCGCGCGATTCCGAGGTCGGATACAGCCAGTCGCTGGTGAACGAGACGACGCAAAACCGCGTGCGGGTGCCCTTGAATGCTGCGGCCAGCGCGCCGCCATGATCGGCGGCAACGTCGAAATAGTCGCAGGCCCGCGTCAGATAGAGATAGCTGTTGGCATCGAACCGCTCGACGAACGTCGAGCCCTGATGCCGCAGATAGCTCTCCACTTCAAAATCGGCGTCGAATGAGAAGGTCGGCATCTGGCGGCCCTGCAACCGCCGGCCAAACTTGCGGTGCAGCGCTGCATCCGACAGATAGGTGATATGCGCAGCCATCCGCGCCACGCCGAGCCCGCGATGTGGGCGCACGCCGTGCTCGAAATAGTGCCCGTTGCGCCAATCCGGATCAGCCATCACCGCCTGGCGCCCGACTTCATGAAAGGCGATGTTCTGCGCCGAATGGCGCGTGGCGCAGGCGATCGGCACCGCCGAGAACACACGTTGCGGATAGGCCGCGGCCCACTGCAGGGCCTGCATGCCGCCCATCGAACCACCGACAACCGCAAACAGCGTCTGGATGCCGAGAGAGTCGATCAGCATCGCCTGCGCGCGGACCATGTCCGGGACGGTAATGACAGGGAAATCCAGCCCCCAAGGCTTTCCGGTTGCCGGATTGGTCGACGCCGGGCCGGTGCTGCCGAGGCAGCCACCCAGCACGTTCGAACTGATGACGAAATAACTGTCGGTGTCGATCGGCTTACCCGGGCCGACCATGGTCTCCCACCAACCGGGCTTGCCGGTCACCGGGTTCACGTTTGCGGCATGCTGATCGCCCGTCAGCGCATGGCAGATCAGGATCGCGTTGGAACGGTCGGCATTGAGCCGGCCGTAGGCCTGATAGGCAATCTGGAACGGCGCAAGATCAACGCCGCAGTCGAGCCGCAGCGGCAGGTCGGCGCCGAGCACCGCAACCAGCGAGGTCGGATGATCCGCCTCACGCGCGTGCTCCGGCATTGCTGCCGTCTGGCTCTGAGACGACTGTAAATTTGCCATCCTGGTCCCGGCCTCCCGATGAGGTTTTGCCACCGAAAATCAGGTCATAAAAAAACCGGCCTGAACAACGGGGTTCGGCCGGGATCACTTGTGTCCCCGGCCTGTTTAGCGAGTTGTTTAACGTGGCTGCAAGCCGGCCGGCTCAAATGACCACGGAATAGGCAAAAGGTTTAATCCGACTGAGGTCCCTCGTCAAGACAAGCAGGGCACGGCGGAGTGCCTCACGCCGCGATTGGTTACCCGAGCGGCTCATGTTTTCTTTGCTTTCGCGCACCGTCTTTCCTATCAATGGCTTGTCCAGCCTGCAGATTTGACCGAACCGGCCATGCCTTGCGGGCTCCATGCCGCAAGGTTTTGAAGATGTCCAAATCGCCCCCCGCACCGCCGATGCTGCAGGAGCTGCGTCGCGAGATCGACCGGATCGACGAAGAGGTGCACAGCCTTTTGATGCAGCGCGGCGACATCATCGACCGGCTGATTTCGGTGAAGCAGACCCAGGAGGTCGGCTCGGCGTTTCGCCCGGCACGCGAAGCGGACATGATGAAGCGGCTGGTGCAGCGCCATCGCGGCATCCTGCCGCTCGACACCGTCGAGAGCATCTGGCGTGTCATCATCTCGACCTTCACCTATGTGCAAGCTCCGTTCTCGGTGCATGCGGATCTGTCGCCGGGCGACTCCGCCATGCGGGACTCCGCGCGCTTCCATTTCGGCTTCACGGTGCCGTTTATCTCGCACTTCAGCGCGGACGCCGCCGTCGAGGCCGTGGCAAAGTCCAAGGGCGACCTCGCTTTGGTATCCGCCACCTCGAGCCGCGCGCCTTGGTGGATTCCACTGGAAGCCGCGGGCGTTCCCAAGATCATCGCCCGACTTCCCTTCGTTGAGCGCGCCGATCATCCTGCCGCTCTGCCGGTGTTCGTGATCTCGCGCGTCGCCGACGACGCCATGGTCACCGACGTCGAAATGTGGAGCATCCGCGTCTCCGGCTGGAATGCGGAGGTGGCCCGCGCATTGTCGCCTCTGGCCGAAATCGTCGCGGTGCCGGACACCTTCGACGGCGCGGCCCTGCTGGTGTCGGTGACCAAGCAAAACGCCATCGACAAGATCAAGGCGACACTGCTCGCCGCCGGCGCCTCGGTGCGATCATCAGCCCTCGTCGGCAGCCACGCAACGCGCTATACGGTGGCCGCGAATGGCGCCACGGGGCCAGGCTGACCCGCCCATAACCGCTGAAATCCGATATTACTGAACTATAGAGTTTTTCTGGAGTCCGATCCAATGTCTCGCCCCGTGCCGAAGCCCGGCATCCTCGATATTGCGCCCTACGTCGCCGGCAAGAGCGGCGCTGGCCTGAGCGGCCGTGTGTTCAAGCTGTCCGCCAACGAGACCCCGTTCGGGCCCTCGCCGAAGGCGATCGAGGTCTACAAGACCGCGGCCTCTCATCTTGAGGACTATCCGGAAGGCTCTTCGCGGGTGCTGCGCGAAGCGATTGGCCGCAAGTTCGGGCTCGATCCTGACCGCATCATCTGTGGCGCGGGATCCGACGAGATCTTGAATTTCCTCGCCCATGTCTATCTCGGCCCGGGCGATGAGGCCATTCACACCGCGCACGGCTTTCTGGTCTACCCGATCGCCACCATGAGCAACGGCGCGACCAACGTCATCGTGCCCGAGACCGACTTCACCGCCAATGTCGACGTCATCCTCAAGGCGGTGACGCCGCGCACGAAGCTCGTGTGGCTCGCCAACCCCAACAACCCGACCGGCACCTACCTGCCGTTCGACGAAGTCAAGCGGCTACGCAATGGCCTGCCCTCGCACGTGCTGCTGGTGGTCGACGCGGCGTACAGCGACTACGTCTCGCGCAACGACTATGAATCCGGGATCGAGCTCGTCGCGACCACCGACAACACGGTGATGACGCGAACCTTCTCGAAAATCTACGGGCTGGCGTCGCTGCGCATCGGCTGGATGTACGGCCCCGAGCATATCGTCGACGCGGTCAACCGCATCCGCGGCCCGTTCAACGTCTCGACACCCGCCATGCTCGCCGCCGTCGCGGCGTTGGAGGACACCGAGCACTACGAGATGTCGCGTACGCACAACGAGCGCTGGCGCACATTGTTGACCGAAGATATCGGCAAGCTCGGCCTGAAGGTGACGCCGAGCGTCGGCAACTTCATCCTGATCCATTTCCCGCTCGACAAGGGAAAAACGTCCGACGAGGCAGACGCCTTTCTCACCCAACGCGGCCTGATCCTGCGTGCGCTGAAGAATTACAAACTGCCGAATTCATTACGGATGACGATTGGCACCGAGGAAGCGAACCGCCTGGTGGTCGAAGCCCTGACCGAATTCATGGGGACCTGAAGTGGCCACAACACCGCAGTTCCCACGGGTTGCGCTGATCGGTCTCGGGTTGATCGGATCCTCGATCGCGCACGCGGTGCGGCAGCTCGGTCTCGCTGGAGAGCTGGTTGCGACCGACGCATCAACCGACGTTCGCGCTCGCGCCACCGAGCTGAAACTTGCGGACCGGATCGCGACCTCGAACGCGGAGGCGGTCAAAGACGCTGATCTCGTCATCGCCAGCGTCCCGGTCGGCGTTTGCGCCGCGGTGGCGCAAGACATCGCCCCACACTTGAAGCCGGGCGCGATCGTGTCCGATGTCGGCTCGGTCAAGGGGTCGGTGCTGCGCGCGATGGCCCCGTATCTGCCGGATACCGTGCATTTCATTCCGGCTCACCCGGTGGCCGGCACCGAGAACTCCGGCCCTGATGCCGGCTTCGCCGAACTGTTCATCAACCGCTGGTGCATCCTCACGCCGCCCGAGGGGGGTGATGCCGCCGCGGTCGACAAGCTCGCGGAGTTCTGGCGGACGCTCGGCGCCAATGTCGAGGTGATGACCGCCGATCATCATGACCTGGTGCTGGCGGTGACCAGCCATCTGCCACATCTGATTGCCTACACCATCGTCGGCACCGCGGACGAGCTCGAGGATGTGACGCGCTCGGAAGTGTTGAAATTCTCGGCCGGTGGCTTTCGCGATTTCACCCGCATTGCCGCCTCCGATCCCACCATGTGGCGGGACGTGTTCCTGACCAACAAGGATGCGGTGCTGGAAATGCTCGGCGCATTTCAGGAGGATCTCTCCAAACTCACCCGCGCCATCCGCCGCGGCGATGGCGAGGCGCTGTTCGAGCATTTCACCCGCACCCGGGCGATCCGCCGCGGCATCGTCAATTTGGGCCAGGAAACCGCGAGCCCCGACTTCGGCCGGCCGCATGGTCCATTGCCGAAAGCGCCAGAGAAGCCTTGAGATCAACGAGGCCGGACGCGCCCGAAGGAGAACGCGCCCGGCCTTGTGGTGCGTCGCGTTCAGCCGATCGGCAGCGCTACGAACCTGGTGGTCTCCGCAGTTTTCACCCGCATCAGCACGTCATGCTTGCCGGCGGACTTGGCCTCGGTCAGCGCCTTGCGCACGTCGCCAACATTGCCGACGGACCTGCCGCCAACATCGAGGATGACATCACCCGACTGGAAGCCCCGCTCGGCGGCCGGACCATCCGGCTCCACGGCGGTGACCACGACACCCTTGCCGCCCGCACCCGCGACATCGCTGGCGGGCGCAAGCGCCAGTCCGAGATGCGGCGCATTGCCGTTTTGCGTCGCGTCCTGGTTGCCGGCATTGGCCTGACGCTGGTTCGGCATCTCGGCCAGCACGATGCTCACGGATTTCGTTTCACCCTTGCGCAGCAGATCGAGCTTGATCGAACTGCCCGGCGCCATGGTCGCGATCCGGCGGGCCAGATCGCGCGAATCCTTCACAGCCGTCCCATCCACCGCGGTGATGACGTCGCCGGCGGCGATATCCGCCTTGGCCGCGGGGCTGCCGGGCTGCGGTTCGTCCACCATGGCGCCTTCCGCCAGCTTCATGCCGAGGCTGTCGGCAATACCGCGGGTGACTGGCTGCACCTGGACGCCGAGCCAGCCGCGCGTCACCACGCCTTTGTCCTTGAGCTGGGCCACGACCATCTTGGCGGTGGCGGCGGGAATATCGAAGCCGATGCCGACCGAGCCTCCGGAAGGTGAATAGATCGCCGTGTTGACGCCGATCACATTGCCGTTGAGGTTGAACGCGGGGCCACCGGAATTGCCCTTGTTGATCGGCGCATCGATCTGGATGTAGTCGTCATAGGGACCCGAGCCGATGTCGCGGCCGCGCGCCGACACGATGCCGGCGGTGACGGTACCGCCGAGGCCGAACGGATTGCCGACGGCCACGACCCAGTCGCCGACCCGCGGCGGACCGCGATCCTCGAAATTCACATAGGCGAAGTCGGATTTGCCGTCGACCTTGATCAAGGCAAGGTCGGTCTTGGCGTCGGTGCCGATCACCCGCGCGGTATAGGTCGCGCCGTCATCGGTCGTCACCTGAACCGAGGTGGCGTGATCGACCACATGGTTGTTGGTAACGGCATAACCGTCGGCCGAAATGAAGAATCCCGAGCCGACGCCGGTGACCATCTGATGACGCTGCGGCCGACCGCGCGGCGCGTTGTCGGACCCGTATTGCTGGAAGAACTGTTCGAACGGCGACCCCTGCATGAAAGGCGGTTGGCCCTGCTCGTCCGAATTCGAGCTCAATTCCGCCGCGCTTGCGGTCTCGTCCATTTTCACACGCACCGAGATCACCGCCGGTTTTACCTTGGCAACCAGATCGGCAAAGCCTGCGGATTGCTGCTGGCCTTCCGCGGCCTGTGCGCTCGATGTCCAGGCCGGCAGTGTCGGCCGGCCATAAGTCACGCCGCCCGCGACGACGGCAGCGCCGAGGACGGCGACCGAGGCCAGCAGGGCCAGGCGTCGCGGTGATCGGATTTTTCGGGTGTTCGAGAGATTGGTCTGATCGTCAGTCATCATTGCAACTCCGGGATCAACAGCAGCCCAGCCGTTGTCCCAGAGTGTATGGATGCGACGTTACGACGTCCTGTCGGGGACGTTAATTCGCGGAAAGTGTTCGCAGCCCGCGCGCGTTCATCAAATTATTGATCACACCGACGTGCGACGCGTTGCGGTCAATACAGGGGTGGCGTCTGCGCGACCTGCAGCGGCCCCAGGAAGATCGCGCCATCGACGAACCTGAGCGGCACTGCAATCGCCTTGCGGCCTTCCAGCGTGGTCGGCTGCCCCAGCATGTTGATGCCCGCGGCAATCCCGGCATTGGCATTCTTGCGCGCGAGATTGCCGAGGCCGGGAATCATCTTGTCCAGCGCACCGATCACATTGTTGACGTCGCTCGCTTTGACGCCCGGCGCCATCTTGTCGATCGCCGATTGCGACACGCCCTGGTCGAGCAGCCGATCGAGCCCAAGCGCGGGAATGATCCGCTCGAGTCCCGCCACCGTCATCTGCAGCTGGCCGTCGAGCTTGCCGTTGGCATTGATGCTGAGCGAGCCGGCAGCGAGCGACAGCAGATCGCCCTGCTCCACACGCGACTGGGTGATGTCGATGCCTCCGCCCGCGGCCTGGATTTCCCGGAAACGGACCGGCCACGGCTTCGGCGAGAGATCCTTCAGGCCGCGAATCTGGGCCCTGATATCGGCATTGAACGGCTGCTGCAGCACCGCATGCACGCCCTCGACGCTGGCGTCCTTAAGCTGCAGCACCGTTTCGATCACCGGATTGTCGGCGACCGATCCTTCCGCCAGACGCGCATGGAATTCCAAATGACTGGCCCGAATCAACGGCACCTGCTGGTCGCCGCTCATGCGGTCGAGCGCCGGACTGTCGAACTCGAACGAGGTCCGCTGCGGCGAGAACGGCAGGCCGACCACGCTGGCGCGGCCCTTGCTCCAATTGCCGACAAACGACGGTTGCTGGCCGATGTCGGTGAACGTCACCGGACCGGTAAATTCGGCGATGATCAGCCGCGGATCATAGATCTGCGCGATCACGAAAATGTCAGATAGCCGGGCCGTGATCGGTGTCCGTGTCGCGGCCTGTTCGGCGGTCTGCGACACAAGCTGGACGCTGGCGCCATTGCAATGCACCTCCAGCCGGAACGGAAAACCCGCGACCGAACGGTTGGTGCAGTCATAGATCCGGCCGGATTTGGCCTCTCGGGCACGCCAGCCGTCCAGCGCATCGTCGATCTGCGACGCCGCATAGAACCAGAAACCACTCCAGCCAGCCGCCAGAGCGAGCACCAGGATCGGCATGGCATAGAGCGCCCAACGGGAGCGGCGGCGCGGCGGGGGTTCGAAATCAGACATCAAGGACCTTGATCACGACATTTGGAGCATTTTCAGGCGGACAAAACGTCCCGCAATCGGGGGATACCCTTATAGCGAATCGCTGTCCGGCTAAATGGCATTGAACTCAGGGACGCCTCATGACACAGAAGATGGCGAACGTGTGGACTGAATGGCGGCAAAAACCCTCTCCGAGACTGATTTCACCGAAGGCGATCTGTGGGTCTTCGGGTACGGATCACTGATCTGGAAGCCTGGATTCGACTTCATCGAACAGGTCCCGGCGCGGCTGATCGGCGAGCACCGGGCGCTCTGCATTTATTCGCTGGTGCATCGGGGCACCCCGGAGAAGCCCGGCCTCGTGCTTGGGCTGGATCGCGGCGGCGCCTGCCAGGGGATCGCTTTCCGTGTCGCGCGTGAGCACCGCAAAGCCACCGTCGCCTACCTGCGCGAACGTGAGCAGGTGACGAGCGTCTATCGCGAGGTGATGCGCTCGGTCTGGCTGAAGAACCATGCTCAGGAGCGCGTCAGCGCGCTGGCCTACGTCTCCGATCGCGGCCATGACCAGTACGCCGGACGCCTGACACTGGAGCAGCAGTTGCACTTCGTGCGCCAGGGCCACGGCGCCTACGGCCCGAACATCGAGTACGTGCTGTCGACCGTGAAAGCGCTGGAAACCCACGGCATCCACGATGCGCCACTGCATCAATTGGCGGTGCGGTTGCGCGGCGACGCCGGCGCTCACAGCAACATTTGAGCGCAGGCGCGTCGGCGATCATTCAACTGATTGATCAGACCGTCGAGGTCTGCTTCGCCGTCGGCATCGGCCGGCCGAACAGTTTCGCCTGCTCCTCGCGGGTCTCCTGCACGATCCGGTTGGTCGCCGTTTCAATCGCGGTGGAGACTTGTGTGAGGAATTCGTCGCGCGGCAGTCCCGCCGGCAGGCTATCGAGAAATTCAACGATGATGGTGCCGGGGTAACGCATGAAGGTGCGGCGCGGCCAGCACAAACCCGCATTGAGCGCCACCGGCAGACATGTGACCTCGCAATCGACATAGATCTGGCCGACGCCCAATTTGTAGCGCGGCTCGGCGCCGACCGGGCGGCGAGTGCCTTCGGGGAAAATAATCAGCTGCCGGCCACGCTGCACCTCATCGTGCGCCGCTTTCGCCATCTCCAGCAGGCTCCGTCCGCCGGCGCCACGATCGACCCCGATCATGTCGGCCTTGCTGAGATACCAGCCGAAAAACGGCAGCCATTTCAGTTCGCGCTTGAGAATATAGAGCGGCTGATCGAAGAACTGCAGCAGCGCGAAGGTTTCCCAGATCGACTGATGCTTCGCAGCGACGATCAGTGGACCCGTCGGGATTTTCTCGACACCGCGATATTCGACCTTGGTGTTGCAGATCACTCGCATCAACCAGATGCTGGTGCGGCCCCAGTTTTTGGCGATCCAGAGAATACCCCAGCGCGGCATCAGGTAGGTCGGAATGCCGATGATCACCCAGATCACCAGCAAGATGTAGAACAGGATGTTGAAAATCAGCGAGCGCAGAAAAATCGAAACCATGGGCATTTCACTCAATTGGTCGACGCGGCGGACCTGCGCGCCAGATCACGGGCCTGCGATGTCTCATCCGATGCGACCATCGTTCCCAGTCCCAGTTTATCCAGCCTCACCCGCACTTCGGCGGCGACATATTTCGCGTATTCCAATAGCAAGAGCCGCATCGCAGCGCCACTCGTCCACCATGGCTCGTCGTTCCATTTGTCGCCGACCACCGGGAACGGGATCAGTGTGACGTCTGGCATGGCGTTCGACAGCTCCACGATCGCGCGCGGCATGTGATAGTTCGACGTGACGACGATCAGCGACTGGAAGCCGCGCTGCCGCACCCAGCGGCGGGTTTCCACGGCATTGCTGCGGGTATTGACCGCGGAACGATCAAGATCAACGCAACAGCCGAGCAGCGGCTGGCTGTCAGGCAGCGAGCGCTGGATATCCGAGGCGGCGTTGGTGGGATGCACGCCGGAAATCAGCAGCCGCTTGCCGTAGCCGACCGACAGCAGCTCCATGGCATCGGAGACGCGCGACGAGCCGCCGGTCAGCACCACGATGCCGTCGGCGTCGCGCGACGGCTTGACCTCATTGACCGGAAGCTGCGCCAGGAAGACCAGAAAGCCGACCACGCCGGCCGCAACCACCGCAAACGCCATCGTCAGCACAAGCCGAATCGGCCGCCGTCTGGCGGGGGCTGATGATGGTGAATGTTCGGCACGCAGTGTCATGATCCGTTCGTTCGGCCCCCCGAGCCTCAATCCCTCCACGATCGCCGCCCCGCCCCAAGGGGTCGACATCGGGATTGTCGTCTTTTCCCGTTTCCTCATCTGGCTGTCGGGATCGTCCCGAGCAGACCGGCCCAGCCTATGGGAGCCCGGCTCCCAAACCTGGTTCCAAGTTTAGCGCAAATTCCGGCTTTGCTGCGACCGAAATATACACCCGCAGGACCAAGTCCCTGAACTCAATCTATATCTTCCAGCGTCGCAAACAGCGTGCGGCGGGAAGCCCAGCCGGTAATCAGGGCAATCAGCGCCGCCTGCACCAGCAGCGTCAGATATCCCGACGGTCGCAGGGAAAACGTCCCCAGCAGGGCAGCAAACTGGTCGCCCACCGGAGTGCCGGAAAACCAGGCGCCGATCGACTCCGAGAACCCGAACAGCAGCATCGCCGCCACCACTCCGATCAGGCCGCCCTCGCAGCCGAGCAGCAGGAAATGCCGCAGGAAACGGTTGGCGATGTAACGATCGCCGGCGCCGACGAAATGCAGCACCTCGACGATCGGACGGTTCGCCGCCATCGCGCCGCGGGTGGCAAACGACACCGACATGATGGTTGCAGCAATCACCAGCCCCAGGATGCCGATGCCGGCCAGCACCGTCGCGCCGGTGGTCGAGCGCATCCGTTCGATCCAGGCCCGGTGGTCGTCGACACTGGCCGACGGCGCCACCTGGGTCACCCGGCCGCGCAGAGCAGCGAGATCAAGCGTGGTGTCGGGGGCGACCCGTGCGACGATCACCCGCGGCACCGGCAGATCATTGAGCGACAGCCCGGTGCCGAGCCACGGCTCGAGCAGCTTCGCCGACTCGTCGCTGGTATAGGGACGCACGGATACGATGCCCGGCTGCGATTGCACGGTGTCGACCACCGCACGAACGTCTTTTTCGAGATCACGGCCCTGCACCGGGCGCAACTGGATGGTGATTTCGCTGGAGACATCGGACTGCCATTCGGCTGCCGACGCCCGCACCAGCAAGACCGCGCCCGTGGTCAGCGACGCCAGGAACGTCATGATGGCGACGACAGCCACCAGTGCGCGGCCGGAGATCGAGGAACGCGGCACGATGGGCGAGGAAATGCGCGCCTTCGCCGGCAAGCGCGGCCGCTCGTCGGAGCCCATGTCCATCATGCTGTGGCGATCGCCGCCAGTCCTGCTCATGGAGTCTTACTCATAGATATGCAGCCGCCCTTCGTGCAGCACCATGCGCCGCGCGTCGTACTGGTCCATCAGCCCGATGTCGTGGGTCGCGATCACGACCGCGGTGCCGGACCGGTTGAGTTCGATAAACAGCCGCAGCAGCCGGCGCCCTAGCGTCGGATCGACGTTGCCGGTCGGCTCGTCCGCCAGCAGCAAAAGAGGACGCGCGATTACCGCGCGCGCGATCGCGGCGCGCTGCTTTTCACCACCGGACAGGATCGGCGGCAGCGCATCCATGCGCTCGCCGAGACCAACCCAGCGCAGCAGATCGATGACCTCCTTGCGGTAACTCGATTCGGAGCGGCCCATCACCCGGAACGGCAGTGCCACGTTTTCATAAGTGGTCATGTGGTCGAGCAGGCGGAAATCCTGCAGCACGATGCCGATGCGCTTGCGCAGATCGGCGATGGCATCCTTGCCGAGCAGGGAGACGTCGTTGCCGAACAGGTTGACGAGCCCACGGGTGGGCCGGATCGACAGGAACAGAAGCCGCAGCAATGAGGTCTTTCCGGCTCCCGACGGACCGGTCAGGAACTGGAAGGAATGTGCGGGGATCTGAAAATTGAGGTCGCGCAGAACCTCTGGGCCGAGCCCATAGCGCAGACCGACATTTTCGAACCGGACCAAGGTCAGCTCCGTTCGACCGCCCTTCGCACGCCGGGCACGCCCCGCTGGCAAAAGGCTTTTGGACTCAAAACTTTGCGCGCATTCTGGGGGCATTCCCCAAAAGCAGCGCGGCAGCTGCCGGCGGCCTCTGCCTGATGGGTTGTGCGACCGTTATGGTTTCCGATTCGTTAACGGACGGATGCTACGGTATCAACGCCTTCTCCCTGGCGACAGGTTCCATGCAGATCGTTTGCCCCCATTGTACGACATCCTACGCGGTCGATCCGGCCACGTTCGGTACCACCGGCCGCACCGTGCGCTGTGCACGCTGCAAGGACACCTGGGTCGCCTATCCCGAGGAAGTGCCGCCCGTCCAAGCCCTCGCCACGGCCTCCGACGCCGGCGACGATTGGGACGCCGCCCCGGAGGCATCGGCCGATCACGCTGAATCCGATCACGACATGCCGGTGGTCGACAGCCCCTCGATTTCCAGCGCCATGCCCGAAGGCGCCGACGCCGTGGCGGAGGACGCCGAATGGACGGCGCTGGCGCGGCAGGACGAATTGACGGAAGAGACGCCGCGCTCCCGGCGGGGACGCTTCGGCCTGCCGGCGTTGTCGCTTGGCCCGCTGGCGCGGTATCGCCTGCCGTTCGGCCTGCCGATCGCCTGCGCGGCGATGGGCGCTCTGGTGCTGTGCCTCGTGGTCTGGCGCGCGGACGTGGTGCGGCTGATGCCGCAGACGGCGGCTTTCTTCAACGCCATTGGCCTTGGCGTCAATCTGCGCGGGCTGGCGTTCGAGGATGTCAGGATTTCGACTGAGCTCGTGGACAACAAGCCGGTGCTGATCATCGAAGGCAACATCATCGATGTCGCCAGGAAGCCGATTGAAACTCCGCGGCTGCGTTTCCTGGTGCGGGACGCTGCGGGCACCGAGATCTATGCCTGGAACGCGGTGCTGGAACAGCCGGTGCTGAAGCCGGGGGAAAAGGCCTGGTTCAAGTCGCGCCTGGCATCGCCGCCGCCGGAGGGGCGGGAGATCGCGGTGCGGTTTTTCAACAAGCGGGACCTGGCGACCGGGGGCAGTTGAACCATTTTTGGGGTAGCGCCCGGCCCTTTCAATTCCTAGAACCGCTGTTCCCGTCCCTGGATTGCCTCCAATGTCCCGTGTGCTGATTGCCGATGACGAAGATTCGATGCGCTCCCTCGTCGCGCGCGCCATTGCCATGGACGGCCATGAGATCGTGACCGCGGAGGACGGCGCCGAGGCGCTGGAGATCCTGAGCCGCGAAAACGGCGCCTTCGATCTCTTGCTCTCGGACATCAAGATGCCGATCATGGACGGCATTGCGCTGGCGCTGACGGCGGCGCGGGACTTTCCCGACGTCACGATCCTGCTGATGACCGGTTTCGCCGACCAGCGCGAACGCGCCTCGGGCCTGGACGCCATCGTGCACGACGTGGTGACCAAGCCGTTTTCGGTGGCCGACATTCGCTCCGCCGTGGCCAGGGCTTTGGCCTCGCGCAAGGCCTGATCAGTAATCCTTGAGCAGCCGCTCGATATAATCGAGCTCGATCTGCGGCCGCTGCGGATCCGCCAGGCGCCGGCGCAGCTCTTCGAGAATCCGGCGCACCCGCTGGACGTCGATTTCGCCGGGGATTTTCACCGAAAAATCGTCCGCATGCTCGCGCCCGCGCAGCGGCCGGCCCAGCGGATCGCTGTCGCGCCCGCCACTTTCCTGACGGCCGACGCGATTGCCGGGGCCATCGCCCTGGCCGTCGCCCTGCTGTTGCTGCATGTCCTGGGCGAGTTTCTCCGCGCCCTTGCGCAAAGCATCGAGCGCCCGGCCCTGGGAATCCACCGCGCCGTCCGCATTGCCTTCGCCGAGACGGCCGTCGGCATCGCCCATGGCGGCATCGGCATCGTCCAGCCCGCTGGAGTCGTCGCCCTGGCCCTGCTGCGGTCCCTGGCCTTGCTGACCCTTTTCGCCCTTCTGACCCTGGCCCATGCCCTGCTTGTTCAGGTCATCGAGCAGCTTCTTCAGGCGGTTGCGCAGGCCCTGCTGGTCCTGCTGCAGGTCGTTCATGGCATTCTGGTCGCCCTGCTGGCCGCGCATGCGGTCGCGCCGGGAGTCCTGGCCCTGCTTGAAGGTCTTGTCGCGCAACTGCTGCTGCTTGCGGATCACGTCGCCGAGCTCGTTCAGCGCCTGCTCCATGTCGCCGTCGCCCTGCTGGCCGGGCTGCGCCATCTGCAGGTTCTCGAGCATCTGCTGCAACTGGTCGAGCAGCTGCTTGGCGGCATCCTTGTCGCCGGAGCGGGACAGCCGCTCCATGCGATCGATCATGGATTTGAGGTCCTGCTGCCGCATCACCTTGGTGTTGGGATCGAGCGGCCGCGCCAGCTGCTGCGGATTGTTCTTCAGCTGCTCGGCCAGTTGGCGCAGGAAATTGTCCAGCGCCGCCTGCAGCTGCTCGGTCAGCTTCTTGATCTCTTCGTCGCTGGCGCCGCGCTCCAGCGCCTGCTTCAGCGCGTCCTGCGCCGCCCGCAGCGCCTTTTCCACATCGCTGATGTTGCCGTCCTCGATGGTGACGGCCAGCGACCACAGGCTCGCGACCACCTCGCGCAGCGCATCGTCGGTGCGCGCGCGGTCGAGCTGCGACGCCACGCTGCGCAGGCCGAGATACTGGCCGAGTTCCGGCGTGAACAGATCGGGCGCGACCAGCAAGGCGTCCAGCGCGGAATAAACCTGTCCGTTCTGGTTGGCGTCGAGCGCGAGCATACGGCGCAGTTCGATCAGCGCCCGCGGCAAGGGCTTGGCGAACACCCGCTCCGGCAGCCGCATGTTGAAGGGCTCGCTGGTGCCCTCATTGCCGGCTTCATCCCGCGCGGTCAGGGTCAGCGTGACCTCGGCGCCGGCATAGGGATGCTCGCTGAGGTCCTTCACCGTCTGGCCGACGCCATTGCGGGTGCGCGCGTTCGGCAGCACCAGGGCGAACTGCGGCAGGTCGAACAGCGGCCGCGCGGCCGTCGCTCCATCGCCCGTCTTGGAAATGTCCTTGGTCGTTTCGCTGCGAACGGCGAAACGCGCCTGGGCGTCGGTGACGCCGTAATCGTCCTCGATCTTGTAGGCGAGCAGCAGCGATCCCCGCGCCTGGCGCTCGGGATCCTTCGCCAGAGCGATGGTCGGCGCGCGGTCCGGCATGGTCTTGAAGGTCCAGGTCGGCTGGCCCGAGGGCGAACGCACATGGGCGGTGCCGTCGCCGGTAATGGCGAACCGCCGCTCCGTGGCGCCCTTCGGCGCATCCTCGGACGCCGGCGCCTCGGTCACGCCGCCGGTGACGGCAACATCGAGCTTGCTGCCGCTGGTGCGCACAATCAGGGTGCTTCCGGCCGGAACCGACAGCGACGATGCCGCCTCCTGCGGGGCGGCCGTATCCTTGTTGCCGGCGGCGGAGAGAATCACCGGCGGCCGCGCGGTGTAGGTCGGCGGCGTGACCCAGGCATCGACACGCACATTCGGCGCGGCGAGCATGCCGTTCCAGTCGAAGGCGGCGGTGACGCGGGCGACCCGTTCGCCGCCGGCGGCGACGAAAGCCGCCGCAGTCAGCACCAGAACCAGGGCTCGCAGGGCGCGCGGATCATGAATGGCGAGGCGCGGCGACGGCAGGCCGGCGCGGATGCGCTTGAGCTGTGACAGCGTGCGCTCGCGCTGCGCCTGCCACAGCGCCTGCGCCACCGGATCGGTGGATTGCAATGTATCTGTGAGCGCCGTGGCCGGGCGATGGCGGATACCGGTTCCGCGATCGAGCCGGCGCAGCGCGTCGTCACGGGTCGGCCAGCGGAAACGCACCGCGGGCACCAGCGCCGCCAGCGCCAGCAGGGCGAACAGCCCGATACCAATGAGACGGCCCGTGAACGGCAGGACCAGCCAGGCGCCGGCCCATGACACCGCCAGGAACAGGCAAACAACCGTCAGGATCCGCGCCAGATGCGGCCAGGCCCGCTCCCACGCGATGGCCCACTGCGCACGCTGCAGGGCTTGGGCGAGGCGAAGCCGCGCGACATCCGGTGCATCAGAGGGCAAGGGGCTCAAACCGGTCTCCTGACTCAAGAAGCTCAATCTAGCACAGCGGCGGCAATGAGGCACGGATCCAGCGGTCAGCCATCACCGGTACCCACATTTATACGTTGTCGCCCGAATCCAGCTTTTCGATGCCAATTCCATGCCAAATCGCCCCATTTTGGCCGGACGGCAGCCCTTCGCAAACAAGGGCCCAAAACCGAGCGATGGTCCCTCACGCAGGCGTGACGGGTCGTGACGGGGCACGTAACCTGCCGGCGCGACGCACAAGACGACGCTTTGGGAAGGACGCCTGATGGCCAAAACAAATAATGAAATCTACGCCGTTCGCTACGCCCGCCACGATGGCCGCACCGCCGCCAACAACTTCATCGGCGGCGATCCGCACGAGGCGTCCGGGGCGCTCGAGTTCTATGTCTGGGCGATCAGGACCGGGCGCGGCGTGGTGCTGGTCGATACCGGCTTCGACGAAGCCATGGCCGCGCGGCGCAGCCGCAGTGTGCTGCGGCCGATCGCCGAGGGCCTGCGCTCAATCGGTATCGCGCCCGATGATATCAGTGATGTCATTGTCAGCCACCTGCACTATGACCACGCCGGCAACTACGACCTGTTCCCTCGCGCACGGTATCATCTGCAGGATTGCGAGATGGAGTTCGCCACCGGGCGCTGCATGTGCAACGCCACCATGCGGGTGGCGTTCGAAGCCGACGACGTCACCGCCATGGTGCGCAAGGTGTTCAGCGATCGCGTCACATTCCATGATGGCGACGGCACCATTGCGGAGGGCATCACCGTGCACCGCATCGGCGGCCACTCCAAGGGCCTGCAGAGCGTGCGCGTTGAAACCGAACGCGGCGCAGTGGTGCTGGCCTCCGACGCCAGTCACCTTTACGCGCATCTGGAAGAGCGCAAGGTGTTTCCGATCGTCGACAACGCCGACGACGTCCTGAGCGGATACGACAAACTGAAAACGCTCGCAGCGTCGGAACGTCACATCATCCCGGGGCACGATCCCGACGTGCTGCGCCGCTATCCGGCGCCGTCGACGGCGCTGCAGGGCTGGGTGGCAAGGCTGGATGTGGAGCCGATTGCGTAACAAGATGGGGACACGCCCTGAACCAACACATCGCCGTAGCCCGCATGAGCGAAGCGACATGCGGGACACGCAGTTCACCCACAGTACCACGGTCCTGGCATCCCCTGAGGGATCGCTGAAGCGGTGCGAGCGGCGGCGGCAGTGCTGGACCGTAATTTCATGCCGCCAACCGATAATTTGGGAGCTTGCTCATCCCTCAGCCCATTGCGAACGTTCTTGGAATGTTCTACAAGGCTGCCCCTCACGGATCTGACGATGAAGAAGGCCGCCCCGAAGAAAAAAGCTCCCGTCCAGCTCACTGCCGGAACCGGCTTCCGCAACGAGAACTGCATTGGCGCGCGCTTTCTTCTCGATCTCTTAGCAGGAACCAACACGCTCGGCGTGGATTTCGGCAGAATCGATCGCTTGCAATGGCAGGGACGCGACCTTGGCTGGCTTGCAGACGACCTTGCTATCGAGTGCTCGGCTGCCACCGGCAAGCGCGCCGCCGGCATTTCGATCAAAAGCGATCGGCAAGTTACGGGCGCGGGCTTTCCTCCGGATTTCGCCGCCACGGCATGGGCGCAATGGTTCGGCGTCAAGACCGAGTGTGCCCTTCGCGGCAGCGACGACGCGGTTGTCCTGATGGTTGGAAGCCTGTCGCACGACATTGAAGATGCCTGGTCGAATCTGCTCGGCGACACTCTGCGAACGACGCCCGACCGCATGCTCGCCCGGCTTGCCGAGCCCGTGATCGCTGATGGTTCGCAATCTTCGGCGTTGCAGCGTGCATTATTCGCGAGCCTGCGCTGCCCCGACGAGCTTCGAAACGAAGGCGACGCCAGCGACAGCGCCGTGATTCAACTCCTTTGCCGCGTGCGATTGATGCGCTTCGACTTCGAGGCCACACCGTCGCGCGATCACGATTACGCAATTCGTGACTGCCAGAGCATTCTGAGATCCAGCAATGCCGACGAGGCAAAGAGCCTTTGGTCCCGACTTGTTGCCATTGCGGACGACAACAGAGCGGGTGGATCGCTCGACCTGGCGGGCTTGCTTGCCAAGCTGCGCGACGAATTCGATCTGCGCGACCATCCCGACTATCGGCGCGACTGGGAAGTCCTAGACCGGTCAAGCCGCGAGCTTATCGCCGATATTCGCATCCAGATTTCTGGTTTGGCTCCACTGCCTCGCGCTGAAGCGCACGCAAAGGTGCTCGATTGCCTTAATCGGGACCGTGCATGTTTTCTCGTCGGCGAGTCCGGAAGCGGGAAGTCCGCGTTGGCCAAGCAGATCGCCGAGGCCGCCGACGGCCGATGCGTGTGGTTTGCCGAAACCACGATTGACTGCGACACGGAAGTCGCGTTCGAGCGCGACATCGGCATCGCTCATCCGCTCTGCGAAATTCTGTCCGCCTCGACTGAGCCGTGCTTGATCGTCTTCGACAGCTTCGAACGCTACTCGCAGCGCGCGCAACGCCTAGCGCTCCGCTGGATGCAGGCGCTACTCGCCGACATTGGTCCGAAGCACGTCCATCTTCTGCTGACGAGCCAGATCGAACCGGCACCTAAGCTCATCCGGAGCTTTATCGAGGCCGGCCTGCCGGCGGCCCTGCACGGAACCACACAACTCGATTTGCCATCGGTCGAAGACATTCAAAGCCTTGTCGCACCGATCTCAGAGTTGCAATGGGCATCGTTGCGACCTGACCTTCGTCCCTTGTTGACGAACCTGAAAATCCTCGACTGGCTGGTCGCGGCGGCGCGTAGCGGGCGGGCGATCAATCCGGCGTCGATCATTGGTGTCAGCTATCTGGTGGACGCCTTATGGGAGCGCTGGGTCGAAGGTGATACCGACCAACTTGGCCGCTCATATCTGCTCATGCGGCTCGGCACGCTCGAAGGCGACACGCTTCTCGCCAGCGTGCCGCGCATGCAGTTGGAACAAAGCGAGCAGGCAGCGCTGGGGAGCCTGACAGCCTCGGATCTTGTGCGCATCCGCAACCAGCGCGTGCGATTCACGCACGACATGCTTGGCGACTGGGCCCGCCTAAATGTCCTGATTGGCGAGCCGAACCTTTCTTCGCCATCAGTTCGCGCCCGCGCAAAGTTGCCGCGCTGGCATCGCGCCATGCGCCTCTTTGGACAAAAGCTTCTCGAGCAGGCGGACGACGGCCCCGAGCGCTGGCGACAAGCGGTCGAAGGTTTGGAAGACGGAACTGAGGAAGGCGCGATTATCCGCGATCAACTCGTTGAGGCGCTGTTCCTGGCCACGAATGCTGTCGTGCTACTTCAACGCAGTTGGGAGGCTTTGACGGCAAATCGCGGTCGCCTTCTTGCGCTGATGCTTGAGCGTTTCATGTTTGTTGCGACGCTACCCGATCCGAGGATCGGCGCGCTGCTGTCCCAGGCGGAGGACACCGGCGAGTGGGACCATCTGTTCAGGCTGCCATATTGGCCCTATTGGGGGCCGATGCTGATCGTGCTTCACGCTCATCGAGAAGAGGTCGCGCGACTTACTCCGCATGCAGCCGCCAAGCTCTGCGCACTGTGGCTGAAGTCAGTCCCCGTCGAGTTAGGCGAAGGACGGCCGACGCCGTGGCGAAAGGAAGCGGCTGAACTGGCCTTTGCCATCGGCCGCGAGGTCCAGGCGCTCAATGCCGAGGGCAATTCCGTTGGCCACGACAAGACTGTGTATGAGGCCGTGTTGTCTGCCGCGCCAGAATTACTCGATGAAGTTGCACAGCTTTGCCTCGAGCTGGCACAGAGGCGCGATCTTGATCCGACGATCGTGTCTCGCGCCGAACAGGCACGCGAACGGCAGCGCGAGCAACGACGCCAATTTCTTCAGGCGAATCCGGAACGACGAGAGAGATTGTCGCTTCCTCCGGCTTGGCCACACGGCGAGCTGCGTGATCGTTGGCCGGACGGCCCGCGCGATGGCGTGCCGAATGCATTTCAAGAGGCATGTCTCGACACCGGGGCCTTTCCAGCACTCGTGCGCGCAAGACCGGACGCCGCCCTTGAAGTCTTGTTGGCGGTCTGCATCGAGCCGCCGAAACATGAGGACTTCGGTCGCAGTTCAATGCCCGAGACCGGCCTTGATCACTGGAATGGCGGCGATCCTCCCTTGTATTGTCGCGGTCCTTTCCTTCAGTTTCTCAAGGAAGCCCCGGATCAGGGACTGTCTTTTGCGCTGCGGCTAGTCAATTTCTCATCCCGACGGTTTTGTGAAGGCCACGGGCTCACGGTTCACATCGGAAACGAAGCCCGCCTGTGGTGTGGCAATCCGAATGTTTTTCGCTGGCATCACGATTGGCCGGTTACGTTTGGTTCAACGATTCATTGCGTGCTGATGGCCGTGGAGCGATGGCTCTATGAGAAGATCGAGCGCGGCGAAGATATCGCCCCGTGGATCAACCGCATCCTGAGGGAGAGCGAGTCACTTGCCTTCGCCGGCCTTCTCTTCGATATCGGGAAATACGGCCCGGCGCTGTTCGCCGGTGTCCTGAGGCCTCTTCTCCAGAATTGGCTGCTTCTCGATTGGGACCGCCAAATTGCCACGCTCCGGAGATCAGGGAGCTCCGATGTCATGGGTCTCTGGACATACCAGCCCCGTGCCATGATCGAGCTTGGCCGAGCATGGTATCGAATGCCGCATCGGCAGAACATGTTGCTCTATATCGGCGGCGGCATCGTCGAAACGCTTGTCGCCGACGAGGCAGAACGTCCCTTTCTCGCACAGTTGCGGTTGGGTTGGGTTGCCGACCTCAACGGGGAGGAAATGCCGGAATCCCTTCGTCTGCTGAGCGAACGTCTGAATCCTGACAACTACACTTTCGAGATGCGTAACGGAAAGCGTGTGGCCGTCAGCTTCGACTGGTCGGAGGAGGTCAAGCAGAAGAATCAAGAAGACCTTCAGCGCATCACCACGGACCAGACGATCGCGAACTTTTCCAACCAAATGCGGCAACTGCTCGATTCAGATGAGCATTTTTCACAGGACCAGCTTCCTCGGTTTTGGGAGTTCGTGCAGGGTCTCGAAAACCTCTCGCCGAGGCTTGCCCACGATGGCGATCCACTGCACCAGATCGAGGATCTGCTCTGCGGTGCCATTGCTGTGCTGGTCGTCAAACATCACGATTGGCTCGCGGCCGACCTGGAACGCATGGCTTGGTGTCGCGCCAAACTGGAATCCTTGGTCAGCCATCCTCCTGCGCCGCTCCGGTTCGATTCCGCAACCGCCGACGGCGACCGGAAATGGGATTCTTTCGGAGGCGAGGTCGGCGTCGCGCTTCTTGCGCTTGATCGGAACGATCTCTTGGCACGCCGTCTCGTCGCTCTCAGCGTAGTCTCTTTTCATCACAGCACGACAAGCCGGACGCTCATCAGCGCTTTCCAGCGGCGACAACAACTCGACAAAGACTTCGATCGCATGCTTTGCTTGGCCGTGCGGTGGGCAGGGCAGCGTCCTGTGCTTGGCGTCGCACAGAGGTTAAGGATCGATATCGACGTCGAGGACAATCATGCTGGCAAACAGGGTCTGATAGAGGAATTTGTCGAACGGCGCCTGCCGAATGAGCTGCCCGATATTCTCGAATTGAGTGCACAGGCCGAGAAAGAGATCGAAGCCCTTCGCACACGCCAATCCCCGGAACTAGCACGCATACGTCGCCGCGAGAGCAGCACGCGCCGCCCCGGTAGCGAAGTCGAAACCCTTCATCGCGGGCGACTCAGCGTCGACACGCGCGTTCTTTCAGCGGCATTCACCTGGCTCGATCTTGCGTCTGCGCGACCCGACGAGAGGGACAATTGGCTCGGTCTCGTTCGCGCTTTTCTCGACATCACGCTGGGGCTGATTCCCAAGATCGACGATCCGCGTCGGCAGCGGACCGAGGATCATCCGGACGAGTTTGATGCCTGGGTCTATGGTGTTGTGGCCGGGACAATCCCCAACCTGACAGCTGCCGAGGATCACCGCACGCTATGGCAACCGATCCTCGATCGCGGCCCATCAGCGCATCAATGGATCGAGCGCTTTTTCTGGGAATGGTTCACCGTCGGTGTGCGAGCCACGCAAACGCCCCAGCGCTTCACGGCGATCTGGAGCGCGATGATCGAGCACGCGCTGCAAAGCCCTGCATGGGATCCCACGTCAGGTCGATCTTATGATCTCGATAACGCCGTTTTCTGGCTCCTCGGCCTCGGCACAAAGATCAACAGGATTGGCGAAAGGCCGGAGTTCGCCGCTGCCCTTTCTGGCATGGAAGGTCTTTTCGCGAAGGTCGCTGAGCGGTGGTTTAAGAAGTCGAAGCTGGTTTCCGGTTTTCTCTACTGGGTCACGCAGACCTCAGCCGCCGCTCTTCTCGTTCCCGCAATCAAATGGTTCGCTCCGGTTGTCCCGACTTTCGATTCTTATGATTGGCGGAACGGCCTCGAAGGGAATCTCATTTCATTCCTGTGGGCATGCTGGGAGCGCAAGCGCGAGCAGATTTCGGCCGATCCCGATCTGGAGAGGGATTTTCGCGCGTTGTTGGCGACCGTCGTTTCCAGGGGAAGCCATGCTGCCATCGCCCTTCGGGATCGTGTCGTCGGTTCGACGGCCGCTTGAGCATCGCCATTCGGGCCTCTGATGACGGTCCGGCCAAGCAGGCGCAGGCGTCAAGCCTCACATCGGCGGTCACTCCAAGGGCCTGCAGAGCGTGCGGGTGGACACCGAACGCGGCCCGGTGGTGCTGGCCTCCGACGCCAGTCACCTTTACGCGCATCTGGAACAGCGCAAGGTGTTTCCGATCGTCTACAACGCCGACGACGTCCTGAGCGGCTACGACAAACTGAAAACGCTCGCGGCGTCGGAACGCCACATCATCCCGGGGCACGATCCCGACGTGCTGCGCCGCTATCCGGCGCCGTCGACGGCGCTGCAGGGCTTGGTGGCACGGCTCGATGTGGAGCCGATTGCGTAACCAAGATGGGGACACGCCCTGATCCAGCACATCACCGTAGCCCGCATGAGCGAAGCGACATGCGGGACACACGCCCCGGATGTCGCTTCGCTCATCCGGGCTACAACCCCGGTCTCGCTCAATCACGCCACCGCCGACACGCAGGCGTCGGATGACGCCATCAGCTCATCCGCCCCACGGCTCTGAGCGCCCCCTTACGTCTGCGGCACCGGCGCGCTCATCGCGCTGCCCTGTTGACGCGCCAGCAGATAGAATGCGGCGACATGCGTGATCATTAGCAGGGGCACGTAGATGATCGGGATCGCGTAGGTCGCGCCCAGCTCTCCCGCCAGCGCCGGAAGGCCGAGCTGGTTGCCATGGTAATAGTCGACGAGGATGTCGACGGCGCCGACCAGATTGAAGGCGACGACCAGCGGCCAGAACAGCGCGCGTCTCCTGACCGTGAGCAGCGCCAGCATGGCCAGCAATCCGGTCGCGAAGTCACCGTAGGCGGCGAACGTGGCGAAGTCCGTGGGCAGATTGGCGCCGACGACGCCGGGAACGATGAAGACAAGACCGAAAAAGCGGAAGCTGTGCAGCGTGGCGATGGCGCGGTGCGCGTCGGTCCGGTCCATCGACTTCAGTCTCGGCCACATGTACGCGCCAAAGGCAAGCAGCCATGGGACGTACCCGAGGACGAGGTGGATCTGGAAGACGATTGCTGGCGACATGTGAAATCCTCTCTGGTGTTGAGTTACGCGGCCTCGAACACCGCGTTCAGGATGCCGAGGCGGCCTTGCATGAGATTTCGTCCGAAGTTCAGGAGGCGCGCGTCTAGCGTCCCAAAGCCTCCGCCCGACTGCGGCGGCGCAGCTGGCGCAACGACAGCGCGTGCAGCAGGATCGAGCTTGGCACCACGAAAGCCGGAGTCAGCACATTCGGATATCCGTCCAGGCCGATGCTCGGGCCATCCGGAACGATCAGCTGGAATGGGCCGGGCGAGGTGATCAGCCCCAGGGTGACCGCGACCGCAAAGTCCGCGATGCCAAAGATGTTCCAGAGGATCGCGGCTTTCCGCCCCTCAGCCGCGCCGGCCGCCAGGGCGATCGCCGCCGGGACGGCAAACAGGCCGGTCAGCACGTCGCCGGTTCCCGCCGGCAATGCCCACAGGCCGGGCAGCAGCCCGCGCAGCCAGTAAACGAGCCATTGGCTGCCGACGATGCGGTAAAGCTGAGGAGCGACGAGCCATGTCGCCGGCATCGCATCGAGCAACTGTCCCACCCGCTTCGACAACAACAACAGCGGAGAACCGATGACCACCGGCAGGACAATCGCCGACGGCAGCAACGGCAAGGGGGAGACGCCCGCGCGGAAGACACCATTGATGGCCGCGGTCCAGGCGACAGCGGCCCACAGGGTGACCGGGAGCATGATTGCCAGCCAAGTCGTGCGACGCTGGCCCGCAGTGAGGTCGGTGCGTTCAAGGCCGAGCCACAAGCCGAGCGCGATGAGCCCATGGACCAGCAACCGAACGGCCAGGGCCGGAAGGCCGCTGTCCTGAAGCGCCGGCAGCGAATAGATCAACCACGCCCACAGCACCGTGAAAGGGACGGCCCAAAGCAGGCCGCGCCAAGCGGGAGGCGGCGGGATCACGGCAGCGGAAACAGCGTCGGTGGTCATCGGCGGACCCTCCATGTGAGACGCGTTCTGATTGCGGGCGCTCAGGGATTGGTCATGAGCAAGCGGAGCGGCAAAAGCGGACCGACGGCGATGTACTCGTGGTCGATAAGATCTTGCCTGGCCAGCGGCAGGCCATCCATGATCGTGTGAGCCTCGGCGACATCCCTGGAATCCAGCAGGAAAACGGCCCCTCGCCCATCGCCACGCGAGTACCATTCACGAATTTTCCCATTGAGGTAGAGCTGCACGGTCTGCCGGATTTCAGCCGGTATGACGGCCATGACTTGTTCGCGCGTGACGCCCGCCTTGACGGTCAGGATGACCATCACCCCGGTGGTTGTGGGCGAGTTGGCTTGTGCCTGGGCAGTTGCTGGATCAGCCATGGACGTTGCTCCTATCAGAGTTAAGGTCAGGACCAGGACGACGTTACGGAGCGCTTTGATCGGTCTCGCTTCTCGGATCACGGCGGTCACCTTTGTTCGTTGAGATAGACCTCGATGTCGCGAATGCTGGGGCTCGACATCCGCGAGACCTGATTTGCGCGAGACCTGATTTGCAGGTCAGATGTACGAGCGCTTCCAGTCGGCGACTATCCGCGATAATGTCGATGCACTATGAAGCAGAACTTCACAGTCAGGCAGGGCGCGCTCGATGGCGTGGAAGCGTTCCTGAGCGTTGCGCAGCACCGCAACTTTCGCAAAGCGGCCGCTGAACTCGGGGTGACGCCGTCGGCGATCAGCCAGGCGGTCCGCGCACTTGAGGCGCGCGTCGGCGCAGCACTTTTCATCCGCACGACGCGCAGTGTCGGTCTGACCGAAGCCGGCGAACGATTCCTGTCGCGCGCAAAGCCTGCATTTGAGGAGCTCGTCGCCGCGAGCAATATTGCGCGCGATCTTGGGCAGCGACCGAGCGGGCTGTTGCGCCTCACAGTGCCGCGGGCGGTGGTGCCGATCCTGCTGGAGCCGCTGGTTGCATCCTTCTGCCAAGCGTATCCCGAGGTCGAGGTGGAGATCGCCGCAAGCGAGGAGCTGACCGACCTTGCGGCCGAAGGCTTTGACGCCGGCATCCGGTTGGGCCAGTTCATCGCCGCTGACATGGTCGCCGTGCGGCTGACGCGGCCAATCCCGCTCGTGGTCGTCGGCTGCCCCGAGTATCTACGCCGGCGCAAGCGACCAGAGCGTATCGACGATCTGCGTCAGCATGCCTGCATGCGCATGCGCCGCTCGAACGGATCGATCGCGCCTTGGTCGTTTGTCGATGGCAACAAGACAATCGAAGCGATCGTCTCGGGGCCGCTGATTGCCAATGACATCCCCACCATGCTTGGCGCGGCCATCGAAGGTTTAGGGCTTGCTCAAGTGCCCGAGCCGATCGCCGCCAGCCTCGTGAAAGCGGGACAACTCGTGCGTGTGCTGGAGCCGTTCGCGCCGATGACGCCGGGCGTGTTTCTCTATTATCCCAGCCGCCATCAAATGATGCCGAAACTGCGAGCCTTTATTGATCATGTGAAGAGCCGCTCGGGCGCCGCCGACAAAACCCGACGTCACGTTGATGACAAGCGAACGCGCGGGATGAAAATGCGCTGACGTGAGGAAGAACAGACCGAAATAAATTGAAATCACCACGCACATACCCGCCGAGCGGCCTTCGACTTCAACCAAAACGCAAGCGAACCGACACATCACCGTAGCCCGCATGAGCGGAGCGACATGCGGGACACACGTCCCGGATATCGCTTCGCTCATCCGGGCTACGACCCAACCCGGTCTCGCTCGATCACCCCACCGCCGACACGCAGTTCACCCACAGCACCACGGTCTTGGTATCGCCTGAGGGATTGCTGAAGCGGTGCGGGCGGCGGCTGGCGAAGCGGAAGCTGTCGCCGTCCCTGAGCGTCCAGGTCTCGGCGTCGACGGTGAGCGTCATCTCGCCTTCGAGCACGAGGCCGGCCTCCTCGCCGTCGTGGGTGTAGAGCTCGTCGCCGGTGGAGCCGCCCGGCTCCAGGCGCACCAGAAACAAATTGAGGCGCCCGTCTGCGCCCGCGGGACTCAACAGCTGCTTGGAGATGCCGGTGCGCCACAGGTTCAGCTCGGCGCGCTGGGGCTCACGGGTGACGACGGCGTCAGGCGTATCGCCGCCGCTCTCGTTGCCGCCGAACAGCGCGGCGATGCCGACACCGAGCACGTCCGCGAGCGTCGCCAGCACCCGCAGCGAGGGCGAGGACAAGCCGCGCTCGATCTGGCTCAGGAAGCCGATCGAGAGGTCGGTGCGGGCGGCGACCGCCTCCAGCGACAGATTGCGGGCGCGCCGCAGATCGCGGATCCGCTGCCCCACCGCCTCGTCCACCCCCGGGGTGGCTGAGCTGCTCATTCTCGTGTCACCGCTCACAGCAAACCGCTTTCTTCATGTGCATGAAATTCTCTTGCGCGATGCATGGGAATGTGACCACAATTTCACGGATATGAAAACAGGCTTGAACGGCGCCGGCCGCATATTTCTCTTTTCGTGCAGGCGGATCGCGCTGACAACCACCAAAGCTGGAAGGTGATGCGATGCTCCTCAAGCGCCTCGTCCACGCCGCCGTCGCGGCTCTCGCTCTCGCCGCGGTCATGCCGGCCTCGGCCCAGCAAGTCCTGAAGGTGGGCTCGACAGCGACCGGGGTGCCCTTCACCTTCCTCGACACCAAGACCAACAGCATCCAGGGCGTGATGGTCGACCTCATCACCGAGATCGGCAAGGACGCCGGCTTCCAGACCCAGATCGAGCCGATGCAATTCTCGGCGCTGATCGCATCGCTGACCTCCAACAAGATCGACATCATCTCGGCGGCGATGTTCATCACGCCGGCGCGCAAGGAGGTGATCGATTTCTCCGATCCCTTCTATACCTATGGCGAGGGCCTGCTGGTGCCGAAGACCGACACCAGGGATTACGCCAAATTCGAGGATCTGAAGGGCGAAGTCGTCGGCGCCCAGGTCGGCACGGCATTTGTCGACGCGCTGAAGAAGACGGGCACCTTCGGCGAGGTCAAGGTCTACGAGACCATTCCCGACATCCTGCGCGACGTCGGCGCGGGCCGCCTCAAGGCCGGCTTCGCCGACTACCCGATCGTCGCCTACAATCTCAAGCAAGGCGGATTTGCCGGCGCCCGCCTGGTCGAGTCCTACAAGCCGACAATGGTCGGCTCGGTCGGCATCGGGGTGCGCAAGGGTGACCAGGATCTCTTGAAGAAGATCAATACATCGCTCGCCAGGCTCAAGGCGAACGGCACCGTCGACAAGATCCTCGACAAATGGGGCCTGAAGGCGCAGGGCGCGTGACGCAGGATTGATGCCCTCCAACAGTTACTCCGTCACCCTGAGGTGGCCGCGCGTAGCGTGGCCCTCGAAGGGCGACGGCCACGACGCTAGATACCCGGGCCGTTCATCCTTCGAGGCTCGCCCAGCGGTGCAAGCGCACCGCAAGGCTCGCACCTCAGGATGACGGTCAACACGATTCACTTTCAACGCATCGGGCCCTAGATGCAAAACTTCCTGCACGACGCCGTCGAATTCCTGCCGATCCTGCTGCACGGCGTGGCGCTGACCATCCTGGTCACCGTCGGCTCGCTGCTGCTGTCGACGGCACTCGGCCTGGTCTGGGCGCTGATGCGGGTTTCGGGCGTGCGCGTGCTGTCGGGGGTGAGCGGCGGACTGATCAACCTGATCCGCGGCATTCCGATCATCGTCGTGCTGTTCTATCTCTACTTCGTGATGCCCGAGTTCGGCGTCGCGTTGACGGCGCTGCAGGCGGCGATCCTCGGGCTCGGCATTTGCTATTCGGCCTATCAGGCGGAGAATTTTCGCGCCGGCATCGAAGCGATCGACAAGGGACAGATCGAGGCGGCGCAGACCATCGGCATGGGGTGGTGGCTGACCATGCGCCGCGTGGTGCTGCCGCAGGCGGTGCGGATCGTGCTGCCGCCCTACGGCAACATCATGATCATGCTGCTGAAGGATTCCTCGCAGGCCTCCACCATCACGGTGGCCGAGCTCGCGCTGCAGGGCAAGCTGATCGCATCGTCGACCTTCAAGAACACCAGCGTGTTTACGCTGGTGGCGCTGATGTATCTCACCATGAGCATTCCGCTCATCCTCCTGGTGCGGCACCTCGAGAAGCGGGCAGCCAGGCGATGATCGCGCTCGACGACATCCACAAGAGTTTCGGCCGCGTCGACGTGCTCAAGGGCATCACCGCCTCGGTGACCAAAGGCGAGGTGGTCTGCATCATCGGTCCGTCGGGCTCGGGCAAATCGACCATCCTGCGCTGCATCAACGGATTGGAGAGCTATGACGCCGGCGACATCCGGGTGGACGGCGTCAGGGTCGACCGCACCGCGCGCTCCATCGTTGGAATCCGGACCCAGATCTCGATGGTGTTCCAGCGCTTCAATCTGTTCCCGCACCGCACTGCGCTGGACAACGTCATCGAAGGGCCGGTGTTCGTGAAGAAGGAGCCGCGGCCCGCTGCGCTTGAACGCGGACGTGCGCTGCTCGCCCAGGTGGGACTCGCCGACAAGGCCGACACCTATCCGGCGCAGCTTTCCGGCGGCCAGCAGCAGCGCGTCGCCATTGCCCGCGCGCTGGCCATGCAGCCGAAGGCCATCCTGTTCGACGAGCCGACATCGGCGCTCGATCCGGAACTGGTCGGCGAGGTGCTCGGCGTGATGCGCAAGCTCGCCGACGACGGCATGACCATGGTGGTGGTCACCCACGAGATGGGATTTGCCAAGGACGTCGCCGACCGGGTGCTGTTCATCGACGGCGGCATCATCGTCGAACAAGGTCCGGCCACCGCCGTGCTCAACCAGCCGCAGCATGCGCGCACGCAAGACTTTTTGCGCCGCGTGCTGCATCCGCTTTAACCTGTCTCCGGAACTGTCGATGTCTAACCCCGTACGCTTGCCATTGCCGCCGAGCCTCTATGCCGACACCGCGGTGGCGCCGACGCCGACGCCGGCACTCGATACGGACACAACCGTCTCGGTGGCGATCATCGGCGGCGGCTTCACGGGGCTGTCGACGGCGCTGCATCTCGCCGAGCAACGCGTGGACACGATCGTGCTGGAAACCCAGGAGCCGGGATGGGGTGCATCGGGCAACAATGGCGGCCATATCAACCCCGGCCTGAAGCACGATCCGGACCAGATCGAAGCCGACTTCGGCGCCGATCTCGGCGGCCGCATGATCGCCTTCGCCTACGGCACCACCAACTTCACCCTCGATCTTATCAGCCGCTATCAGATCCCGTGCGAAGCGCGGCAGAACGGCACCCTGCGCGCCGCCTACACCGCGGCAAGCGCGGCGACCGTCGCGGCGACCGCCGAGCAATGCATCCGGCGCGGCATGCCGGTCGCGCTGCTCGATCGCGCAGCGCTGCGCGAGATGACCGGAACCGATCGCTATCTCTGCGCCATGTTCGACCGGCGCGGTGGCGACCTGCATCCGCTGAGCTATGCGCGCGGCCTCGCGCGCGCGGCGATGTCAGCCGGCGCAGCCGTGCACGGCGACACGCCGGCGCTGTCGCTGACACGCGACGGCACGCGCTGGCGGATCGAGACGCCACGCGCGATCGTGTTTGCCGAAAAAGTGCTGATCGCCACCAACGGCTTCACCGGCGATCTGGTGCCGGGGCTGCGGCGCAGCATCGTGCCGGTGTTCTCGTCGATCGCGGCAACGGCACCGCTGCCCGACGATGTGATCCGCGAAATCATGCCGACGCGCTCGGTGCTCTATGAGAGCGGCCACATCACTGTTTATTACCGCATCGACCAGCACAATCGCCTGCTGATGGGCGGACGCGGGCCGATGCGCTGGATCCGCCAGGCGTCCGACGTCAGTTATCTCATGCGTTATGCGGAACGGCTGTGGCCGCGGCTCAAAGGCGCGTCCTGGACCCACGGCTGGAACAGCCGCCTTGCGATCACCGCCGATCACTATCCGCATGTGCACGAGCCGGCAGCGAACCTTTTGATCTCACTCGGCTGCAACGGTCGCGGCGTGGCGCTGAGCACCGCGATGGGACAACAGCTCGCGCGGCGCCTTGTCGGCGGCGCTGACGCCGCCATCGACATGCCGATCACCGCCATCAAGCCGATGGCGTTCCACGCGTTCTGGCCGATCGGGGTGACGGCTGCAGTGCTGGCGGGGCGAATCCGGGACAGGCTGGGGTTTTAGCGGACGGGCGCGGCCCTTGGCGACGGCGGACCATGCCTGATGTTGGCGTCAGCTGAGTTTAGTGCACTGTCACCGTAATTCGGAAAGAAGTTTCCTAGAAGCTCCAGAAGGTAATCAACAATTTGATCACCGGCCCAAAGCAAAACGTCATCAGCGATTTGTGAAATTGCATCGCTTAGATCGTCAATAGTCTCTGTTACCGATTCTACCAACCAATCGACAACTTCACTCGACAAATTTGGATAGTGCTGCGCCATCGTTTCATAGAGGGCTTGAGACAAGACTCCACCTAGAAACGAAACTCCCAATCCAAGGAAAGCCATGGGCACAGTTGCCGGCGCCAAGACAATAAAAGCTCCTCCTACAATAAGCGCCCCTATGGCATTGGCAGCACCGCTCCAATCTGACTTAACTGAATTCGAGCCAGTTGCAAAAGCAACCGCTGTCGTCTCCAGCATTCTTCCAGCCTGAACTAATTTCCCAACATACGTTCCACCGACAGCCACGTTGGTAAGCGCAACATAGGCACTATAGGCGTTGGTTATAGAAGAAGGCACATTTAGAGAATTACTGACCAAATCTCGCTCAAAATTGCCGAGAAAGTCATCGACAAACGTGCCCATCAGATTCCCCCATTTTGTTGGTTTAGTACTGTTTGAACGCAACAACCAACTTAATGATCAATAACACCGACAAAACGAGCATCACGACGAGCATTCCCAGCCAAAAAAGAAGCCCCCCGTAAAAGAGAGCAGGATGATCGTCTCGATGATAGACGGTACCGCGAGCCAAAAGTCTGCCAGTACGAACCGCAGTCCAGACGATCGGCCCCGCCGCCGCCGCCAGCCAAAGCGTCAATAAAAGAACGAAAGCCAGCACGGCAAGATCGTTAAACATCAAGGTTGTTCTCGTACGCTTTGAGCCCTTGACGCGATGGCCAAACGACATTCACACGGATGCTTAGATTCCTCGCCGATCGGGGTGCTTCCTTCCGGGCAAACAAGGTTATGAGAAGTAGACGGTGTTCAGCAAAAGCGACGATGCATTCAGTCGTCGCTAAAAGAAACAGCCCCATCGGTCACTAACTCCAGCTATCGCCAATTTACAGACCACCGGCAGGTAAACTGCAACGTTCGCACGCAGGTTGTAACCACAACATCATTTTAGGGCTGGCACTGCGCTATCATTAAGATCAACGCGAGGTCCGTTGTGCAGCATAACAGGAGCGATGATCTCTGCGAGTTCGGGCTGTTGCTGAGTCCAGCGTCTGTCTGGAGCCCTACCGTTGAAGCCCTCTGAGTTAAGGTTTGCAGGAAACGCGACTTGCGCTGCGGAAATTGCATACCCACGACAACAGTCGCTAACGCGAGATGAGGAATTCGTGGGTAGCCGCTGCAACACGGTTCCCACCGGGCAACGCCTGCTACGCAATTCCGCCATCAACAGCCCCTTGGGCTGCCGGCAAAACCACCCGCCAGTTCACCTCAGCTGCCCAGACATAAACTGCAACGTTCGCACGCAGGTTGTAAAGCCTGATTGCGCAACAAAATATTTTCCCGTGAAAAGGGAAACATTTTTGTTAAAACTGTCGCGAGAGTGCGCTGTGTCTGCCGCTATCGCAGGGATCGACTTTATTGAGTGATTTGCGCCGATCGTGCCGCATAAAGCACGGCAACGAGCGGCGCTCCCTTCTCCCCTCAAGCGGAGCGAGGTAAAATGCCGCATGGCGTTGATCTCAGAGCCTCACAACCATGGCGCCGGCTTGTCCATCGCGATCAGCGCCTCGACCTCGATGCGCGGGCGGACCACGGCGTACTGGTCGCCCTTGACCAGCACCTCGGGCACCAGGGCGCGGGTGTTGTAGGTGCCGGCCTGCACCGCGCCATAGGCGCCGGCGGTCATGATGGCGATGAGATCGCCGGCCTTCGGCTCCGGCAGCGTGCGATCGAGCGCGAGATAGTCGCCGGTCTCGCAGACGGGGCCGACCACGTCGGCGAGGATGGTGCGTTCGCCGGGCGCGGGCTGCCGCACCGGCAGGATGTCGTGATGCGCTTCATACAGCGTCGGACGGATCAGGTCGTTCATCGCCGCATCGATGATGACGAAATTCTTGGCCTCGCCCGGCTTCACATAGATGACGCGCGTGACAAGGATGCCGGCATTGCCGACGATCAGCCGGCCCGGCTCGAACATCAGCGTGCAGCCGAGATTGTGCGTCACCCGCTTGACCATCGCGGCATAGGCCGACGGCAGCGGCGGCGCTTCGCGGTCCAGGTGATAGGGAATGCCGAGGCCACCGCCAAAATCGATATGCGTGATGGTGTGGCCGTCGGCGCGCAGCGTCCGCACGAATTCGGACAGAATCCGGAACGCGGTTTCCATCTTGGACAAATCGGTGATCTGGCTGCCGATATGCATGTCGGTGCCGGTCACTTCGATCCCCGGCAGCTTCGCCGCGCGGGCATAGACCTCGCGGGCGCGCGAAATCGGAATGCCGAACTTGTTTTCGGACTTGCCGGTGGAGATCTTGGCGTGGGTGCCGGCATCGACATCGGGATTGACGCGCACTGAAATCCGCGCGGTCTTACCGGTCTCGACCGCGAGCTTCGACAGCAGTTCGAGTTCGGGCTCCGACTCGACGTTGATGCAGAGAATGTCGTGCGACAGCGCGGCGCGCAGTTCGGCTTCGGTCTTGCCGACACCGGAGAACAGGATCTTGTTCGGTGGAATACCGGCGGCCAGCGCGCGCTGCATTTCACCGCCCGACACCACGTCTGCGCCAGCTCCCAGTTTCGCCAGGGTGCGCAGCACCGACTGGTTGGAATTGGCCTTCGTGGCGTAGCAGACCAGCGTCTTCTCGCCGGCAAAAGCCTCGGTAAAGACCCGGTAGTGGCGCTCCAGCGTCGCCGTCGAATAGCAATAGAACGGCGTGCCGACGCTCTCGGCGAGCGCGGCCAAGTCGACGTCTTCGGCGTGGAGCACGCCGTTGCGATAGTCAAAGTGATGCATAGCGCTTAATCCAGGATCGGATCGATGATAATGCGTTTTTTCGGGCCGCGGGGCGCGTATTTCGCCTTGTCGCCGGGCGCGGTCGGATTGAACACGTTCTTGCCCGCCTCGGCGGCATCTTCCTGCGCCGACACAGTGGGATCGACCTGCAGCCCGTCGCTCGCGGGCGCCGACGCGCTCGGCGGCTGATCGAGGCCGGCCTTGCGGCCGCAAGCGCCCAGCGCCAGTGTCAGGGACGCCAGCACCACCAGCGCGAACCTTCCCTGCGAAAGCTTCGCAGAACCCACGTTTGAACCCCGAGTCACAATCCAATTCCCCAAATGCGGCGCCACCCTACAAAGATCGCCGGCTTTTGGCGAGCCCTGCGGCGGCAGGATTTTTTTGTTGATCAGCCCGAATTTTGCTCTTTTTCCAAGCGCTTGAGCCAGCCCTTGGCCTGTGCGCGGACATTCTTGGGCGCGGTGCCGCCATAGCTGGTCCGGCTTTTCACCGAACTCTCGACCGACAGCACGCCCAGCACATCGGCGGTGATGCGTGGCTCGATCGCCTGCATGGCCTGTAACGGCAGATCGTGCAGTGCCACCCCGTCCGCGGAGGCCTGTGCGACAATCCGCCCGGTGACGTGATGGGCGTCGCGGAACGGCATCTTCAGCGTCCGCACCAGCCAGTCGGCGAGATCGGTCGCGGTGGCATAACCTTCGCCCGCGGCGGCCTTCATCCGGGCTTCATCGGGCACCAGGTCGCGCACCATCCCGGTCATGGCCCGGACCGCCAGCGACAGCGCGGCGAAGGCCTCCATCGCCCCCTGCTTGTCCTCCTGCATGTCCTTTTGATAGGCCAGCGGCAGTCCCTTCATCACGATCAGCAGGCCGGTGAGCGCGCCGATGACGCGGCCGGTCTTGGCGCGCACCAGTTCCGCGGCATCCGGATTGCGCTTCTGCGGCATGATCGAAGAGCCGGTGGTGAATTTGTCCGACAGCCGCACCAGGCCGACCAGCGGCGAGGTCCAGATCACGATCTCCTCGGCGAACCGCGACAGATGCATGGCCGCGATCGCCGCCGCTGACAGCACCTCCAGCACGAAATCGCGGTCCGACACCGCGTCGAGCGAATTCGCCATCGGGCGGTCGAAGCCGAGCGCTTTCGCCGTCGCGGCGCGGTCGATCGGGAAAGACGTTCCGGCGAGCGCGGCGGCACCCAGCGGGCTCTCGTTCAGCCGCTTGCGCGCATCCTGGAAGCGGCCACGATCGCGCGATGCCATTTCCACATAGGCCAGCAGATGATGGCCGAACGTCACCGGCTGCGCGGTCTGCAGATGGGTGAAACCGGGCATCACGGTGTCGGCATGTTCCAGCGCCCGCTCCACCAGCGCGTGCTGGAAGGCGGCCAGCGCCGCATCGGTCTCGTCGATCACATCGCGGACATAGAGCCGGAAATCGGTCGCCACCTGGTCGTTGCGCGAGCGCGCGGTGTGCAACCGGCCGGAGGCCGGGCCGATCAATTCGCTGAGCCGGCTCTCGACATTCATGTGAATGTCCTCGAGCGCGCGCTTGAAGGTGAAGGTGCCCTTGCCGATTTCTGACAAAATCGTGTCTAGACCCTTGGTGATGTTTTTTGCATCGTTTGCCGTAATGATGCCTTGAGTGGCCAGCATGGCTGCATGCGCCTTGGACGCGGTGATGTCCTGTGCGTAAAGGTGCCGGTCGACGTCGATGGAGACGTTGATTTCCTCCATGATCGCATCGGGGCTTTCGCCGAAGCGGCCGCCCCACATCTTGTTACTCATCGACTCTCACTCTTTGGCTTGCTGCCCGTTGGAAACCACTCATTGCATTCGCCGTATCTGTCATACGATCGCAGATCCCGCGTCGCGCGAAACCAGAGCCCATGACCGACAAGACACCCGACACCGAACCGCCCGCCCCCAAGGCCACGAAGCGCATACCCATGGTGCTCGGCGCCATCGTGGTCGGCGCCGCGATCGGATTTGCGGGGGTATACGGGATCGGCGGGTCGCTGCGCAATGGATCGGGCGACGCCACCTGCGCGCCGGCGGTCAATCTGTCGCGAAAACTCGCGCCGCTGGCCCGTGGCGAGGTGGCCGCCCTGACCATGGCGTCGCAGCCCCTGAAAATTCCCGATTTGACCTTCGATGACGGCGCCGGCACCCCGAAAAAGCTGTCCGACTGGCGCGGCAAAACCGTGCTGGTCAACCTCTGGGCCACCTGGTGCGTGCCCTGCCGCAAGGAAATGCCAGCCCTGGATGCGCTCCAGGCCAAGCTCGGGGGAGCGAATTTCGACGTGGTGGCGATCAACATCGACACCCGCGATTCCGAGAAGCCGAAAGCCTTCCTGCGCGAGGGCGGCCTGACCCGCCTCGGCGCTTTTGCGGACCAGAAAGCAAAGGTATTCCAGGATCTTAAGAGCGTGGGACGGGCATTGGGCATGCCCACGTCAGTACTGATCGACGGCGCCGGCTGCGAGATCGCCACCATCGCCGGCCCGGCGGAATGGGCCAGCGACGACGCGGTGAAGCTGATCCAGGCTGCGCTAAAGCCCTAAGCCAGCAACGCTTTTCTCCAAAAACGGCCCGTCAGGGTTAACCCCCTTGACGGGCTGCTTTATGCGCCTATACTTAACCACATGGTTTACCATTCATCCAATCCACTCGATCGCACCTTTGCCGCGCTGTCGGATCCGACGCGGCGCGCCCTGCTGGCGCGGCTGGAGGGCGAGAAAAGTCTCTCTGTCTCGGAGCTGGCCCAGCCGTTCCCGGTGTCGCTGCCCGCGATCATGAAGCATCTCGATGTCCTGTCGGACGCCGGGCTGATTTCGCGGGCGAAGACCGGGCGCACGGTGATGTGCGAGCTCAACGCCGCACCGATGGAGCAAGCGATGGAATGGCTCGCCCGTTACCAGCGTTTCTGGACCAGTGCGCTCGACCGCCTGGCCGCCTTTGTTGAGGAGGAACCATGCTCACCCAACCAAGCCTCACCCTCGCCCGACGACTCAACGCCTCACCCGCAAAGGTCTTCGCCGCCTGGACGGACCCCGAAAAAATAATCCACTGGTTCGGTCCGAGCCAGACCATCGTTGGCTCCGTCAAGGCCGAGATGGATGTGCGGGTGGGCGGCGGCTTCCGCATTTCGTTCAACACCGATGACGGTGACTATCACCAGGTCGGCGGCAAATACCGTGAGGTCGTCAGGGATCAACGGCTGGTGTTCAGCTGGGCCTGGCATTCGACACCGGAGCGCGAATCCGTGGTCACGGTGACCATCAAGCCGGACGGCAACGGCAGCCTTCTGACTTTGAACCACGGCCAGTTCTTCGACCAGGCCGCGGCTGACGGACACAAGCGCGGATGGACCGGAACCCTCGACAAGCTGGAAAAGATGTTCGCCTGACATCCTAGTGCGGCATTTCCGAAATTCCCTCAACCTTGCGGCGATCTCTTCGAGGGAATTTCGGAAATAGAAGCCGCACTAGAATCCAAAATTTCTCAGTGTCCTGATCGAATTCGAAGTTCGCTCAGTGGTGCTGCTAGGTAGTGCGAACTTCGAATTCGGGACACTGAGGAGGAAACAATGAAGCTTTATTACGCCGAGACCTTCAACCCGCGCAAAGCCTGCGCCGTCGCCAAACACCTCAATTCGCCGGTGACGTTCGTGCGCATCGACCTGACCAAGGGTGAGCATCGGCATCCCGACTTCCTCGCCATCAATCCCAACGGCCGGGTGCCGGCGCTGCTGGACGACGGCAAGGCGCTGTGGGAATCCGATGCCATCATGTGCCATCTCGCCCGCGCGGCGCACTCGCAGCTGTGGCCTGACGACGATCGGCAGATCGAGGTCATGCGCTGGCTGAGCTGGAACGGGCAGCACTTCTCCCGCCACACCGGCACGCTCTATTTCGAGTATCTGATCAAACCGAAATTCGGCATGGGCAACCCGGACGCCGCCGCCATCGGAGAGGCAACGAAGTTTTTCCGCCGCAGCGCGCGGGTGCTGAACGATCATCTGCGGGGACGCAACACGCTGGTGGGCGACGCCTTGACGGTCGCGGATTTCGCCGTCGCGACCGGATTCCCCTATGCGACCGAGGCGCATATCCCGCTGGACGAATTTCCCGAGATCAAGCGCTGGTATCAGCGGCTCGAGGATCTGCCGGCCTGGCGCGATCCTTATCCGCAGCAAGCAGCCGCCTGATTGCGGAAATAACCTCCACCACCCCTGACCAACCGATCACGATTTTTCATGGAGAGCGAAGCTATGTCTAAGAAAATCACCACCTCGCTTTGGTTCGACGGCAATGCCGAAGAAGCCGCCAATTTCTACACCTCGATTTTCAAGGATTCGAAGATCACCCGCATCTCGCGTTACGGCGATGCCGGCCCCGGCCCGAAGGGATCGGTGATGGTGGTGGCGTTCGAGCTGAACGGACAGTCCTTCATCGGCATCAATGGCGGACCTCACTTCAAGTTTTCACCGGCGATCTCACTGATGATCAACTGCGACACCCAGCAGGAGCTCGATCATTACTGGGACAGCCTGCTCGCCGGCGGCGCACCGAGCCAGTGCGGCTGGCTGACCGACAAGTTCGGCCTGTCGTGGCAAGTGGTGCCGTCGATCATGAATGAGCTGATGAGCGATGCCGACAAGGCCAACCGCGTCATGGCCGCCGTCATGAAGATGGTGAAGCTCGACATCGCGGAACTGCAGCGCGCGGCCGCATGAGGCGATAGGACGCGCTGCGGACGTGTGTCGCAGCGCGGCCTCCCACGCGAGCCGGTAAAACCGCGACGCGATCACGTATCGAACAACGAGGAAACGCTCATGTATATCGACGGATTTATCGTCCCCCTGCCGAAGAAAAACGTCGCCGCCTACCGCAGCCTGTCGCGCAAGGCCGGCAAGGTGTGGCGCGAGCACGGCGCGCTGGATTACCGGGAATGCATCGCCGACGACGTCAAGGTTGGCAAGCTCACGTCTTTTCCACGTAGCGTGAAAATGAAACCCAACGAAACCGTGGTGTTCGCCTACATCGTCTACAAGTCACGCAAGGATCGCGACCGGGTCAACGCCCTGGTGATGAAGGACCCGCGGCTTGCGAAGATGATGACTCCGAAGGGCATGCCGTTCGACGGCAAGCGCATGATCTATGGCGGGTTCAAGACCATCGTGAGTGTTTGAGATCCGGCACAAGACGATCCGGGGTGAAAGTATCCCGTCACCCTGAGGTGGCCGTGCGTAGCACGGCCCTCGAAGGGCGACGGCCCGGGCAGCTCATTGGCCGTTCATCCTTCGAGGCTCGCTTTCGCTCGCGCCTCAGGATGACGGAACGCATGCAACAGCAAGTGGGGCGTCTTTCAGAAGGAGAACCGATCATGCTGACCACAAGCAAAGCATTCAGCGGATTTTCCGCCGACGACATCGCCAAGGCGAAAGACTTCTATGGCAACACGCTCGGACTCAAGGTGTCCGAGGCGCATGGCTTGCTCAACCTGCATCTCGGCGGCGACACCGACGTGCTGATCTATCCAAAGCCAAACCATACGCCTGCGAGCTTCACCGTGCTCAACTTCCCAGTCGCCAACGTCGATGCGGCGGTGGCCGACCTCACGCAACGCGGCGTGCGCTTCGAGGTCTACGACCTGCCTGGTCTCAAGACCGACGCCAAAGGCATCATGCGCGGCAACGGCCCGACCATCGCATGGTTCAAGGACCCCGCCGGCAACATCCTGTCGGTGCTGGACGAAAACGGCACGATGTAGCGCGCCACGACAGCGATCCCCCTCTTTGGACAGCAGCCATGGGCAACAACACCAACAACACCGAGGCGCCAAAAGCCACACGCCGCGAATGGATCGGCCTTGCCGTGATCGCGCTGCCATGCCTGCTGTACGCGATGGACCTCACGGTGCTCAACCTTGCCGTGCCGCACCTGAGCGCGGACCTGAAACCCTCGAGCTCGCAGTTGCTGTGGATCGTCGATATCTACGGCTTCATGGTGGCCGGTTCGCTGATGACCATGGGCACCCTCGGCGACCGGATCGGTCGGCGGCGATTGCTGCTGATCGGCGCCGCCGCCTTTGGCGTCACATCCGTGATTGCCGCGTTCTCGACCACCGCCAACATGCTGATCGCGTCGCGTGCGCTATTGGGCGTCGCGGCCGCCACGCTCGCGCCCTCGACCCTGTCGCTGATCAGCAACATGTTCCGCGATCCCAAACAACGCACTTTTGCCATCGGGGTGTGGGTCGCGAGCTTTTCCACCGGCGGCGCGATCGGCCCGCTGATCGGCGGCGTGCTGCTGACCCACTTCTGGTGGGGCTCGGTGTTCCTGGCCAATGTGCCGGTGATGTTGCTGCTGCTGGTGCTCGGACCGCTGTTCCTGCCCGAGTTCCGCGATCCGAATGCGGGCCGGCTGGATCCGATCAGCGCCATCCTGTCACTGATTGCGGTGTTGGCCACGATCTACGGCATCAAGCGGATCGCCGAATACGGCGTCGGCTGGCCGGCCGTGCTCACCATCGTCGCCGGCCTCGCAGTCGGCGCGGTGTTCATCCGCCGGCAGCAGACCCTGCCCGATCCGCTGATGGACCTGCGGCTGTTTCGCTCCCCCATCTTCAGTGCCGCGCTGGCGATCAGCACCTTCAGCTTCTTCGTCGGTTTCGCGAGCTTCCTCTTCATCGCCCAGTATCTGCAGCTGGTGCTGCGGATGACACCGCTGGACGCAGGTCTGTGGACTGCGCCGTCGGGATTGGCCTTCATCGCGGGATCGATGATTGCACCCGCGATCGCGCACCGGATTCGTCCGGTGGCGGTGCTGGTGGGAGGCCTCGTGCTGGCCGCCATCGGCTTCGGCATCCTCACGCAGATCGGTGGCAGCCACGCGCTGGCAGTCGTCGTGACCGGTTTCGTGATCTTCTCGCTCGGGCTGTCGCCGGTGGTCACCATGACGACCGATCTGGTGATCGGGGCCGTGCCGCCGGAGCGTGCCGGCATGGCCTCGGGACTGTCCGAAACCAGCTCGGAGTTCGGCGGCGCGCTCGGCATCGCCATGCTGGGCAGCCTCATCACAGCGATCTATCGCGGCAACATGGCCGGCGCGTCCCTGCGCGACATCCCGCCCGACGCCATGGATACCGCGCGCAGCACGCTCGGTGGCGCGCTGGCTGTCGCGGAGCAGCTGCCCGGCGCGCTCGGCGCAGATCTGCTGCACGCCGCGCAGCAGGCGTTCTCCCAGGCCCTGATCTGGGCCACGGGCACCGGCGCCGCGATCCTGCTCGCCACCGCGCTGGTGGCGTTCATGCTGCTGTGGCGCGCAGTTCCGGGTGCCGGTGTTGACATTCCGGTTGAGCCGGCCGCCCTCGCCGGTTCTTCCAAAAATTGATCGTCAGGCCCATCAAGGAGTCGCCCCATGAATCCATCATCAGCAACGACACTCGAGCCGCCGCGATTTGAGACGAGTTCAGCGAGGCTGATCGCCGGAGTTCGCGAGAGCTACGCTTTCTCCGACCAGCGCTTCAAGCAGGGCATCCCCGCGCAATGGCAGCGGCTTGTCGCCGTGATCGGGCAGATCCCCGGCGTCAGCGCCGTCGCCTACGGCCTGTGCTTCGACATGTTTGGCGACGAGCCGGGCTTCGACTATGTCGCCGGCACGGAGGCTGCGGCCGTCACGGGCCTTCCCGAAGGCATCAGCCACCTGCAACTGCCGGCGCTGACATGCGCCGTGTTTGCGCATCGGCTGCACGCATCGCAATTCAACCAGACCATGGACGCCATCATGAGGGAGTGGCTGCCGACCTCAGGCTATCAGTTGATGGGAGGCGACGGCGCGCCGGACCTGATCGAGCGCTACGGCGGAGGCTTCGATCCGCAGACCGGCCTCGGCGACATGGAGCTGTGGCTGCCGGTCAGGCGAGCTTGAGCCGGCGGCATCACCATGTGCCCGAGGGCCCGATCCGCACCGGATCGTTCGCGCGGGAGACGCCGAGCGCCGCGGAGATCGCACGCCAAGAGCGGATGAAGCGGGGGGTCAGGCCGAAATGTCGACGTTGCCGCCGATGCCAGCGGCAAGGTTGGCCTGCGAGCCGGCGTTGAGCTGAGCGCCGAGCAGCACCTGGGCGGCCTCGGCCTGGGAATCGAGATTCTGCTTCATCACGCTGGTGGCGATCTTGCCCTGCAGATTCCCCTGCTGCATCGCCATCGCCGCCATCACCAAACTCATATCCATCACGCAACTCCATTCGCAGGGAGCGCGACAGCCACATCCGCCCACTGGTTGCGGGCACGCTAGTCGCCGTTGGTTAAGAAATGTTGCTGAAAATGTCTCGACTGCTGCGGCAGGAAGTCACGACGGATCGGGCTCAAAACGCAGGAGATCGCCGGGCTGGCAATTAAGATAGGCGCAGATGCGCTCCAGGGTGTCGAAGCGGACGCCCTTCACCTTGCCCTGCTTCAGCAGCGACAGATTGGCTTCGGTGATGCCGACATGCTCGGCGAGCTCTTTCGACTTCACGTTGCGTTCCGCCAGCATCACATTCAGTCGCACCCGGATCGGCATAACGGCAATCCTCAGACGAACTGCGCGTTTTCGTCGGCAAGGCCGCGCGCCTCCGCCATCACCCAGGTGATCACCACCACCATGCCGGCGAACAGCAGCGACAGCAGCGTGTCCGAACCGACGCTGACGGCCAGCACCCGCTTGCCGGGACCGGCGCCCCAGCTCAGGAGCACGGAGAGGGCCGCACCCGTGATCGGCTGCAGCAATGCGGAAGCGAACAGGGCGATCGCGAAGCCGCGCAACCCGTAGATGGCCTCGGCCGCAAAGAAATGTCCGTCCGCGAAGGCGCCGAAACAACGGCGGGCCTGCAGCAGGCCCCAGGTGAGACACCCGAGCGGGATCGCCGACAGAACAAGCGCCGCGAGGCGCTGTATCCAGCCGATCTCCTGCCCCGCGACCTGCAACCGGGCATCGCGCAACAGTTCCTCCGCCGGCACGGTTAGCCAGTAGGCCAACAGACCCAGCGGCAGTGCGACGGCGGCCAACAGACACAGGATCGCCATGCCGCGGCTGAGGCGGCGCACCCGGCGCAGCGGATCGATCGCGACGGGATTATTCAGATGCAACGTACTCATGTGATCTCCAACATCAGCCCTTCGCAAATCTATACTTGATTTATTTCTGTGAAACAATAATTTTTATCTGCGTTTCAGTATCACAGGAGTTTGACTCATGCCGTTCCATCCACGCCCGCGCGCCATCGTCCTCACAGTTCTGCTTTGTGCCGCGCTCCCGATTCTTCCCGCCGCCGCCACTTCAGCCTCCACGTCCCGCGGCCAGGTCTCGGTCACGCAGGCCCGCGCCATGCTGGAGCAGGCCGCCGGCAATCCGACCGCACGGCAGGTGCTGACCGCTTACCTCGCCGGAATCGGAGAGACAGCCGGGACAATGATCGATGCGGAGAAACAACAGGCGACACAGGTGCTGGCCTGCAAGGGCCGCCTCAGCCTCGATGACAAGAGCGCGCTGCAGGCACTGGAGACGTCCGCGCCGAACGCGGCGCTGTGGGCGGAGACCGCGGCAACGCCGCTGATCCTGCGGGACATGCTGAAACGAGCGAACTGCCGCCTGCCGCAATAGGACCCGCGGCTGCGATCGGCGCCCGCAACGTTTTAGGGCTTCTGCCGATCGAGCGTCGCCAGGAACTGATCCGCGATCAGCCGCCATCTGTCGGGATAAAGCCGGAGCAGATGGCCATCGCCGGGAACGCCGTGAAGCAGCTCGAAGCGGGCACGGCCGCCGGCCGCGACAAAGGCGCGATCGTACTCGCGGATCAGGGCTTCGTTATAGAGGCCGTCATTGTCCGCATACAACCAGAGTTGCGGCACCTTGCCGGCCGCGCCGCGGCCGCCATTCGCATAATACGGCGTCGTCACCGGCCCGTAGGGGTACCAGCCGCCGCAGAAATTCACGACACCCAAAACCTCGCCAGGTTTCAGCCCGGCATAATGCATGGCGAGAAAGCCGCCGCGCGACTGGCCGGCGAGCAGCACCGGCCCCGGCCGCACGCCCGACAGCTTGCGGCCATAGGCGATCGCCGAGTCCAGATCCTCCACGGCTTCCGCGACCCCTGCCGACACATCGACAAGGCCGCCATCGTGTTCGCGCCCAAAGTTCTCTTCGCCGTTGATTCCCTCGGACCTGCCGCGCCCACGGCGCATCAGCGCCAGCACAGCAAAGCCGTTGTCGCGAAGCCAATGCGCCTCGGTCGAGAACGACCAGGTCTTCAGCTGATTGCGGCCGACGTCGGACCCATGGGTGAAGATCGCGAGCGGCGCCGGCCCGGAGCCGACAGGCGGATAGAATGTCGCCTCGAGCGTGATCGGCCTGGCACCATCGGGCGTCCGGACCGTGAGGTGCGGAATCGACACGCGTTCGCCGGGCCATGGCCACTCGGCCGGTCGGTCACCCGCCGCAAGGCGTGCCGGATCGGCGCGAACCAGCGTTCCCGAGGTGACGGCGCCGTTTTTCATGGTCGCGGTCAGATACAGCCGGTCCGGGCCGTCGAAGGCATATCGGAAAATGCGAAATCCCGTCATGGTCAGCACGCCGTCGACGATGGTCGCGTCGTCCCGCCACCATTCCCGGTTCATGCCGTAGAACGCGGAGTCCGATTGGGCGAACACCACGTTCGCATGCCCATCGGCCCTGATGCGCTCGACCACGAGGATATGCCGGTCGTCATGCCCTGAAAGCGGGCCATCTCCGGCGGCACGTCGGGCGCCGGCGTCTCCATGTCGAAGGTGTCCGGCAGCGGGACGACGGATTCGGGATCGACCGTGAGCGGCTGGGCCTGCGCGTTGGAGATCCAGCTCATGAGAACCACCATGATGAGGGTTGGCAGCAGGTTGCGCACGGTCCGCTCACGCCTTGTCGAAATCCCACGCCGTAATGGCTTGGTGGACGATAGGCGCGTCGAGGTCGTCGATTCAAGGAAAGTCCGCGTGAGGGCGGGTTCGCGGCGACGCCGCTGATCCGGCGTAACATGCTGAGCGAGCGAACTGCAGGGTCGCGAACAAAACGGCAGCGGTTATCGGTTTAATAGCTGTAGCCCGGATGAGCGAAGCGATATCCGGGGCTGCCTGCGCGTGCGATTCCCGGGTGTCGCTTCGCTCACCCGGGCTACAAAGAAACAGAGCGCAGAACTTACCGCGTGGGGATCGGCTTTTCGCCGCGATAGTCGTAGAAGCCGCGCTGCGACTTGCGGCCGAGCCAGCCGGCTTCGACATACTTCACCAGCAGCGGGCAGGGACGATACTTGGAATCGGCCAGCCCCTCGTGCAGCACCTGCATGATGGACAGACACGTATCCAGGCCGATGAAGTCGGCGAGCTCCAGCGGACCCATCGGATGGTGGGCGCCGAGCTTCATCGCGGCATCGATCGCCTCGACGTTGCCGACGCCTTCATACAACGTGTAGATCGCCTCGTTGATCATCGGCAGCAGGATGCGGTTGACGATGAAGGCCGGGAAATCTTCCGAGACGGCGATCTGCTTGCCAAGCTTGCTGACGAATTCCTTCGAGGCATCGAACGTGGCGTCGTCGGTGGCGATGCCGCGGATCAGCTCCACCAGCTCCATCAGCGGAACCGGATTCATGAAGTGGATGCCGATGAATTTTTCCGGACGATCGGTGGAGGCCGCCAGCCGCGTGATCGAGATCGACGAGGTGTTGGAGGCGACGATGGCCTCGGGCTTCAGGTTCGCGCACAGATCATGAAAGATCTTGCGCTTGATCTCTTCTTTCTCGACCGCGGTCTCGATCACGAGGTCGCAGTCCGACAGGTCTTCCAGATTCTCCGACGCCTTGATCCGGTCCAGCGCCTGCTTGCGGACGTCGTCAGTGATCAGCTTCTTGGCGACCTGACGCGAGAGATTGCCGTTGATGGTGGCCAGCGCCGACTTGACGCGATCGGCGCCGACATCATTGAGGACCACATCGAAACCGGCCAGCGCCGACACATGTGCGATCCCGTTGCCCATCTGGCCCGAACCGATCACACCGACCTTCTTGATAGTCACCGCCATCTCGCCTTCTCATCGGGCCCCCCGCCGCAAATCGCGGCGGATGCCCATCTTACATAGAACGTTTGCGGAGAACACCCCGCCCATGCCGGTGGCGCGGCCGGTTTTTTGGTCTTGTGTTTTGTTTTGCCGCGTCAGTTACGAAGGCGGGACCCGGATTTACGACCCAGGCCCCGTCCCTATCGTCAAAGGTAGCGCACGAAAGGTGACGCATTCCTGAACGCAAACCAGTGCCCATGGCATTAGAGCCGGGCACCGGAGCGCGCTTTATCGGCCGAGTTTGCCCAGTTCTTCGGTGAGTTCGGGCACCGCCTGGTACAGATCCGCCACCAGGCCATAATCGGCGACCTGGAAGATCGGCGCTTCCTCGTCCTTGTTGATCGCCACAATCACCTTGGAATCCTTCATGCCAGCCAGATGCTGGATGGCTCCCGAGATGCCGATGGCAATGTAGAGCTCCGGCGCCACCACCTTGCCGGTCTGGCCGACCTGCCAGTCGTTCGGGGCATAACCGGCGTCCACCGCGGCGCGCGAGGCGCCGACACCGGCGCCAAGCTTGTCGGCGAGCGGCTCGATGTACTTGGCGAAGTTCTCGCGGCTCTGCATGGCGCGACCACCGGAGACGATGATCTTGGCCGAGGTCAGTTCCGGACGGTCGCTCTTGGCGACTTCCTCACCGACAAAGCTGGACAGGCCGGGATCGGCGGCCGCAGCCGCGTTCTCCACCGATGCACTGCCGCCGTCGCCGGCCGCAGCGAATGTCGAGGTGCGCACCGTGATGACCTTCTTGGCGTCCTTGCTCTTGACGGTCTGGATCGCGTTGCCGGCATAGATCGGACGCTCGAAGGTATCGGGCGCCACCACCTTGGTGATTTCCGAGACCTGCATCACATCGAGCAGCGCGGCGACGCGCGGCATCACGTTCTTGTAACGCGAGGTCGCGGGTGCCACGAAGGCATCATAAGAGCCGCCGAGCGAGACGATCAGCGCGGCCAGCGGTTCGGCCAGGTCGTGCGCATAGGCAGCGTTGTCGGCGAGCAGCACCTTGGTGACGCCCGCAAGCTTGGCGGCGGCTTCCGCAGCACCCTTGGCGTTTTCGCCGGCGACCAGCACATGCACCTCGGCACCCAGCGCCGTGGCCGCCGTCAGCGTCTTGTTGGTCGCGTCCTTGATCGACGCGTTGTCGTGTTCGGCAATCAGCAACGTTGTCATCACAGAACCCCGGCTTCGTTCTTCAGCTTCGACACCAGTTCGGCCACCGAGGCGACCTTGACGCCGGCCTTGCGGCCCGCGGGTTCGGTTGTCTTGAGGATTTCGAGGCGCGGCGCGAGATCGACGCCATAGTCGGCGGCGGTCTTGTCGGCGATCGGCTTCTTCTTTGCCTTCATGATGTTGGGCAGGCTGGCGTAACGCGGCTCATTGAGACGCAGGTCGGTGGTGACGATCGCCGGGCCCTTGACCTTGACGGTCTGCAGGCCGCCGTCGACTTCACGGGTGACCTTGAAGTCGGAACCATCGACCTCGAGTTTGGAGGCGAAGGTCGCCTGCGACCAGTTCAACAGCGCGGCCAGCATCTGGCCGGTCTGATTTGAGTCGTCGTCGATCGCCTGCTTGCCGAGAATGATCAGGCCCGGCTTTTCTTCCTCGGCAATCGCCTTGAGGATCTTGGCGACCGCCAGCGGCTCGACGATGCCGTCGGCCTTCACCAGGATGCCGCGGTCGGCGCCCATGGCCAATCCAGTGCGGATGGTTTCCGATGCCTGGGCCGGGCCGATCGACACCACGACCACCTCGGTCGCCTTGCCGGCCTCTTTCAGGCGCAGGGCTTCCTCGACGGCGATTTCGTCGAACGGATTCATCGACATCTTGACGTTGGCGAGCTCGACGCCCGTCCCGTCGCTCTTGACGCGGATCTTGACGTTGTAATCAACGACCCGCTTTACCGGCACCAAAACCTTCATCGGTCCCCTTTCTCAGCTAATGGCGGCGGAACCTAAAGGTCCCGCCAACCCCGGTCAACGCGCGAAAACCGCAGACGGCTCCGATTTTAACGGTTCTGGCCGGGAACCCAAAGCACATCCCCAGCGCCGTTGTCGTTCACCGAACGGCTGGCGACAAACAGGAAGTCCGAAAGCCTATTCAAGTACTTGATGGCTGCGTCGCTGACCGGTTCGTCCGGATTGGCGGCGAGTTCGACCACCATGCGTTCCGCTCTGCGGCACACGGTGCGCGCGAGATGCAGGTATGCGGCGGCCGGCGTTCCGCCAGGCAAAATGAATGAATTCAGCGGCGCCAGCGCCGCATTGAGGCTGTCGATATCGCGTTCCAGCCGGTCCACCTGGGTGGACAGCACCCGCAGCCGCTCCGCCTTGCCCTCGCGCTGGGGCACCGCCAGATCAGCGCCGAGATCGAACAGATCGTTCTGGATCAGGCCGAGCATGACATCGAGCGCGGGCGCCTCGGCGAGGTGCAGCCGAACCACGCCGATCGCGGCGTTGGTCTCGTCCACGGTTCCATAGGCCGCGACCCGCAGGTCGTATTTGGGCCGGCGTTCGCCGCTGCCGAGCGCGGTCGAGCCGTCATCGCCAGTGCGGGTGTAGATCCGGTTCAGGACGACCATGTGCAACCTCGCTGACGTTGGAACGTAATTACTCGGAGGCTCTCAGCCTCGCATCGCCCAGACCGCAAGCATGGCGATGACAATGGCGACAAACTGCAGCAGCACCCGCAGCCGCATCAGACGTTGGGACGTATTGGGCGAACCACCGCGCATCATGTTGAGCAGGCCGAGCAACAGCACGAGGGCGACGGCAGCGGCCGCGACGGGAAGAAGAATGGTACTCAGAAAGGACGACATCGGCGGTTCTTACCACCACAGGGACGCCGGCGCCAACCGCACGGCCACCCTTGGTTCGCTATCCCTTGCAACCTGTTGGGGCCACCCTTGTGGCTACCCATTTAGCTACTCTTGCCTTCACCGCGGCAATCGCTCATTTCTGGTAAATACGATGCAGGGTGCAAGGTGAAGCAGCTTCGATACGTCTTCGATGTCGTGCTGGATGCGTTCTACACGTTCCTCGCCGACGACGGCTGGGCGATCGCGAGCCACATCGCGCTGTCGACGCTGATGGCGCTGTTTCCGTTCCTGATCGTGATCACCTCGCTGGCCGGGTTCCTCGGCACCAAGGAACTGGCGGACCAGGCCGTGTCCCTGATGCTGGAAACCTGGCCGACCCAGGTCGCCGATGCGCTGTCCGGCGAGCTTCACAATGTGCTGACCACCACCCGCGGCGACGCGCTGACCATCGGCCTTGTGCTGGCGATCTACTTCGCCTCCAACGGCATCGAAAGCCTGCGGGTCGGGCTCAACCGCGCCTATGACGTTGTCGAGCCGCGGCGCTGGTACTGGCTGCGCCTGGAATCGATCGGCTACACCCTGATCGCCGCCGTGGTGTCGCTGGCGCTGGCCTTCCTGATCGTGCTGGGACCGCTGATCATCGCCACCGCGCGGCATTACTTCCCGGTGAAGATGGCCTCCAACGAGAACCTGCTGAACATCGCGCGTTATGGCATCGCCATCGCGGCGCTGGTGGTGGCGCTGTTCATCCTGCATGTCTGGCTGCCGGCAGGCCGGCGCACCCTGCGCCAGATCCTGCCCGGCATCGTCTTCACCATCGTGGCATCGCTGGTTTCGGGCATCGTGTTCGGACAATACCTCGCCCGCTTCGCCGGCAATTACGTCTCGACCTATGCGGGGCTGGCATCGGTCGTGATCGCGCTGGTGTTCATGTATTTCGTGGCCGCGATTTTTGTCTATGGCGGCGAACTGAACGCATCGATCATCAAGTTCCGCGAGCGGGTGCCGAAGTCGAAGGCGGCTTCACCTCTTCCCGCAAGGCGGGGAGAGGTCGGATCGCGCAGCGATCCGAGTGAGGGGCACTCTCGGCAGGCACAGCCTTGAGACAGCTTCCGCGTACGAGCCTGCTTTGCGACAATCGACATTTGTTTTTGCGGTGACGCCCCTCACCCGATCGCTTCGCGATCGACCTCTCCCCGCAAGCGGGGCGAGGTGAAGTTAGCGGCGCGTCGCTTCAAGCAATGCGGTCGCCAGCGCGCGGGGTGACACCGGCTTGAGCAGGAAGCCGTCGGCGCCGGCGCGGCGCGCGGCGGCCTCATCCTCGCCACGGCCGGACACGCCGATGATGGCGACGCGTCCCAACGGCTTCGGCTGCGCCCGGATCCTGCGGATCACTTCAATGCCGTTGATTCCCGGCAGCACCATGTCCATCAGCACCGCATCGAATCCACCAGCCGCGAGCCGCTCCAGCGCGGCCTCGCCTTCGCCCGCGAATTCGGTCTGGTGGCCGAGTTCGGTGAGGATAGCATTGAGCACGACGCGTCCGAACGGATTGTCCTCGACACTGAGGATGCGAAGTGCCGGATTGGCGACGGCACTGCTGCGCTCGTGCCCACTGGGCGCACCCGCAACGGGATCGGCGGCGCGCGCCAGCGTGACCATCAATGTGAAGGTGGTGCCGCCGCCGCGTGGTTGTGCCACCGTGATGTCGCCGCCCATGGCACGTGCGATCTGCCTGGCGGACGCGAGCCCGAGGCCAGCGCCGCCAAATCGTGATGCGATTCCGACATTGGCCTGGGAAAACGGACGAAACAGCCGCTTGATCTCCGCAAGCGACAGCCCGATGCCGCTGTCGGACACCGCGAAGGCCACGACAACCCGGCCCGGTGGCCGGCGCACCACACTTACTTTCAGCGCCACGCGGCCCTGGTCGGTGAACTTCACCGCGTTGTCGATCAGGTTCTCCAGCGCCGCGCGCAGCCGCACCGGATCGCCGGTGACGAAGGCCGGAAGCCGGTCCGAAATCTCGCCCGACGAGCGCAATCCCTTGGCGGCGGCGCGGCCAGCGAGCGAATCCGCAACTGTCCGCGCCAGTGCGCGCAGATCGAAAAACTCGTTGCGCAAGGCTTGCCGCAGGCCGAGGCCGGCCTTGCTGCTGCGCGCCGCGTCCACGAACAGCGTGGCGAGCGCCGAGAGATGATCGGCGCTGGCGCGAATGGTCTCGACCCAGCGGCGTTCGCGTTCATCCAGGTCCGATGTCACCAGAAGATCGCTGACGGCGAGAATGCCGGTGAGCGGGGTGCGCACCTCGTGGGCGAAGGCGGCCAGCGCCGCTTCCACCACGGCGGAGGCGGATTGTGTCGTGCCCCGGCCGGTGGCCTTTTGGGCGGTCGCCGTCTTGGCAGCGATCTTGCGGGTGGCGATCTTGCGGACCGGCGGCTTTGCGTCCGGTTTCTTGACCGGACGCGCCTTCTTGACCAGGCGCGCCTTCGCCCCCGGGCGCGCGTTGCGCGTCCGGCTGCGTAATGAACGCGTCGTTTTGGCCGCCATCCACAAACCCCTGCCCCGGCTCCCATTTTGGCATGGCCGGGGACAGCGAGTCACGCCGAGGGCGGATAGCTTTTTGTTTTTACGCGTTTTCTTCACGCGAACCGGGGTCCACTTCGCTCGAAAACGCTTCAGGCGGGGGACAGTCCGACGCGGCGGCGGATGTCTTCGGGGGTCTCGCCGGCCTCGCGCAGCTGGCGCAGGGACGTCGACTGGGTCGATTTGGAGAGTTTTTCGCCGGCTTCGTCCAGAATCAGGCCGTGATGGCCGTAGCGCGGGGTGGGCAGTTCCAGCAGATCCTGCAGCAGCCGGTGCACGCTGGTGGCCCAGAACAGGTCGCGCCCACGCACCACATGGGTGACCTCCTGCAGGGCATCGTCGATGACCACGGAGATATGATAGCTGGTCGGCGTGTCCTTGCGCGCCACGATGACGTCGCCCCAGGCCTGCGGCCGCGCCGTGACACGGCCGGTTTCCCCGCCCGGCCCCGAGCCCTCCTCGGTCCAGAACGGCCGCCACGAGATTTGCTCGGCCTGCCGGCGGGCCGCGTCCATGTCCAGCCGCAGCGCATAGGGCAGACCCTCGCGCAGTTTCTGGTCGCGCTCCGCCGGATCTTCATCACGCGCGGTGCCGGGATAGAGCGGCATGCCATCCGGATCGCGCGGCCATGGCCCGAGCTCATCGCGCGCCGCGATCATCTGCGCGATCTCCGAGCGGCTCTCGAACGCGGGATAAACCAGCTCGTCCACGGTCAGCCGCTCCACTGCCGCACGATAGACCTCGAGATGCTCGGACTGCCGCCGCACCGGCAACTGCCAGGAAATGCCGAGCCAGGCCAGATCTTCACAGATCGCCTGCTCGAACTCCGGACGGCAACGGCTGGTGTCGATATCCTCCATGCGCAGCAGGAAGGTGCCGCCGCTCTGCCGCGCCATGTCGAAATTCAGCAACGCCGAATAGGCGTGGCCGAGGTGCAGATAACCGTTCGGACTTGGCGCAAATCGGTAAACGGGTGGCGGCATGATTCGAAATATGATCGGCACAGACGAAACAGACAACTGCGGCGATTTGCACCGCTAAAAGAATCCCTTCATGCTGTGGACTTCATGACAACCCATTTTCATACCCAAGACGACCTCGCGCGCGCGCTCACCGCGCTGGTGGAGCGCGATCCGCGACTCAAGCCGCTGTTCGCGCAGACCGAAATGCCTGCGCTCCGCCGCCGCGAGGGTGGATTTGCAGGCCTCGCGGCCGTGATCTGCGGCCAGCAGCTGTCGACCAAGGCCGCGGCCGCCATCTGGGCGCGGGTGACGGAGGCGTTCGACCCGTTTCATCATGACGTCATCCGCCGCGCCCGCGCCGAACGACTCGGACGGCTGGGGCTGTCCGCGGCCAAGATCAAGACGCTGAAGTTCATCGCCGGCGAAATCGCCAAAAGCCGGCTCGATCTCGCAGAGCTTGCCGAGATGCCGGCCGACGATGCGCACAATAGTCTCACGGCGCTGCATGGCATCGGCCCGTGGACCGCCGACGTCTACCTGCTGTTCTGTCTGGGCCACGGCGACGCCTGGCCGGCAGGCGATCTCGCGATCCAGGAAGCGATCAAGGTGGCCTTTGGTCTCAAGACCCGGCCGACGGTGAAGGAGATGGCCGTGCTCGGCGAGGCCTGGCGTCCCTGGCGCGGCGCGGCCGCGCATCTGTTCTGGGCATATTACAAAGTCGCCAAGGCGCCGGGGTTTGACGCGGTGCTGCCGCCGGAGGCGGCATCCGCAACCAAGGCTCCCGTGGCCAAGCCGCCGCGAGTATCATCGCAACCCAAATCTATCAAAGCCAAGACGCCAGCTCCGCGTCGCGCCCGCCGCGCTTAATCCGCCGAACCCGCCGGCGTCAGGTGACGGGTCGCCGCCCAGAACAGCAGCGCCGTCGCGCTGATGCCGGCGCCGAGACAACAGACCCCTAGCCAGCCGGCCCAGGCATAGACCATGGTCGACGCGATCGCGCCGGTTGCGCTGCCGATGGAATAGAACACCATGTAGCCGCCGACCAGGCGGCTGCGCGCCTCCGGCCCGACCGCGAAAATGAGACTCTGGTTGGTGACGTGCACCGCCTGCATCGCGAAATCCAGCACCACCACGCCGATGATGAGCGCCCACAACGACACGCCCATCAGCGCGACCGGAATCCAGGCGAACAGCATCAGCGTCAGCGCGATGCCCGTGGTCCATTGACCAAGGCCGCGGTCGGCGAGATGCCCGGCCCGGCCCGCCGCGAGCGCCCCCGCAGCACCGGCCAGACCGAACAACCCGACCTGGGTGTGCGACAGCGACCATGGCGGCGCGCTGAGCGGCAGCACCATCGACGTCCACAGCACGTTGAAGCAGGCGAAGATCAACAGCGCCAGGACGGCACGGACGCGCAGGACGGGCTCCTCGCGAAACAGCTGAAACAGCGAGAGCAGCAGTTGCGGATAGGACGAGGTGGCGGCCGGTTTGGCGTGACGTGGCAGCACGTGCCAAAGAATGCCCGCCATCACCAGTGTCATCACGGCCGAGACCAGATACACCGACCGCCAGCCGGCCAGATCGGCGAGCGCGCCGGACACAAAACGGGCCAGCAGGATGCCGATCACGACGCCGCTGGTCACCATGCCGACCACGCTGCCACGCTCGTGCGGCGCCGCCAGCGTGGCGGCGAAGGCGACCAGCACCTGCACCACCACCGCAAGCAAGCCGACGGCGGCCATCGCCGTGAGCAGCACCGCGGCGGTCGGCGCCAGTCCAACCGCGATCAGAGCTGCGACCGACAGCACCGCCTGGCCGACGATCAGCGCCCGGCGATCAATGAGATCGCCGAGCGGCACGATGAAGATCAGGCCCACCCCATAACCGATCTGGGTCATGGTCATGACGATGCCGATCGAGGCCGGCGACACTGCGAAATCGCGCGCCATGGTGTCGAGCAGCGGCTGCGCATAATAAATGTTGGCGACACTCAGTCCGCACGCGACCGCGAACAGCAGGATGACGCGTGTCGGCAATGTCTCCGCGCTCGTTGCGGTTTCCGCTGACCCAGCCTTGTTGCCGATCCGCACCGGCGTCTGTCCGAATTCCATGTCTCGGCTCCATTCGCATTTCGTATATGGTCCTATTATAGGACCGATTGCATGCCACCTAGTCCTATGTTAGAACCAGAGTCAAGCTCGATGGAGAACACACGATGGTGAAACGGGTCAGCCTGGCCACGGTGAGCTGCCCGGTGGGGCGCGCGCTGGATGCGATCGGCGACTGGTGGTCGCTCTTGATCGTGCGCGATGCATTCGACGGGCTGCGCCGCTTCAGCGAATTCCAGAAGAACCTCGGCATCGCCAAGGGCATCCTGACCACACGCCTGCGCAACCTGGTCGATCTCGGCGTGCTGGAGATGGTGCCGGCGTCCGACGGCAGCGCCTATCAGGACTATGTGCTCACGAAAAAGGGCCGCGAACTTTTTCTGGTGGTGGTGAGCCTGCGACAATGGGGCGAAGACTACTGTTTTAAACGCGACGAGCCCCATTCCGCTCTGGTAGACACGACCAGCGGACGCCCGGTCGGCAGGCTCGAACTGCGCGCGCGGGACGGACGTGCGCTGACATCGAGCGATACGACGGTGAGGAAACTCGATCCGCAGCGGACGCGCAACGCCAAGGCGGCGCGGCCATCGCGGTGACGGAATCACATCCCTCTCGATCGCAGCGCTCCTTGGTCATATCGCCGTCATCGTTGGCGCGAACCATAAGCCGGATCAGGAGAGGGACAGCAGATGAAAACGTCCGAGTTGATTGTCAGACGTGACGACCTAACCAACTGCCAATTCATCGAAACGACACTGCCGGAAGGCAACGAGCTGCCGGATGACTGGTTGTTGCTGAAGGTCGATCGCTTCGCCTTCACCGCCAACAACATCACCTACGCGGTGATCGGCGAGCAATTGAAATACTGGTCGCTGTTTCCGGCGCCCTCGGGCTATGGCCAGATCCCGGTGTGGGGCTTCGCCGAGGTGCTGCAATCGCAGCATGCCGACATCGCCGTGGGCGAACGATTGTTCGGCTATCTGCCGATGGCGACGCACATGGTGATCGAAGCCGCCGGCGTCACGCCGAGGGGCCTGCGCGACGGTGCGGCGCATCGGCAAGAAGTCTCGCCAGTGTACAACGCCTATACTAGGGTAAGCAGCGATCCCGCATTCACTGGGCGCAAGGGCGACGAGCAGGCGCTGATGCGGCCGCTGTTCATGCTGTCGTTCCTGGTCGACGACTATTTGGCAGAAAATGACTTCTTCGGCGCGCACAGCGTGATCCTGTCGAGTGCCTCGAGCAAGACCGCGTTCGGTCTCGCGTTTCTCGTGCACAGCCAGCGCAAGCCGATCAAAGTGATCGGGCTGACCTCGAAGGGCAACGTGCCGTTTGTCAGATCACTGGGATGTTACGACGAGGTCGTGACCTATGACGACATCGCCACAATGCCGAACGAGACCACCGCGGCCTATGTCGACATGGCCGGCAGTGCCACGCTGCGTGCCGACCTGCATCGCCGCTTTGGCGACAGGCTGGTCTACAGCGGCCGCATCGGACTGACCCATCAGGATGCCGCCCCCGAGCCGGACGGCCTGCCCGGCGCCAAGCCGGTGTGGTTTTTCGCGCCCGACCAGATCCGCAAGCGGGTCAAGGAATGGGGGTCCGGCGGGCTGGAACAGCGAATCAGTGCCGTCTGGCCGGGCGTCACGGCCCTGCTGGAACGCTCCCTGACCATTGTGGAAAGCCGCGGAAAAGCCGCAGTCGAGCAGGTCTATCTCGACACGCTCAAAGGCCGCGCAAGCCCGGATCAAGGGCATATCCTGTCGGTTTGGGACTGAGCGGCACGCGAGGCGGGGATGCCCGAAACGGCTCTTCACAATGCCGTCACGCTGCATGTAGTATGTGAGGACTAAGCTGCTTCGCAGCCGTTGAAGGGATACGAGGAGCGTTAGTTGAACGCGCACGTTCCACAAGGCGGGTGGCCGGCACTGGTGTTGAATGCGGACTTCCGGCCGCTCAGTTATTACCCGCTCTCGCTTTGGTCGTGGCAAGACGCGATCAAGGCGGTGTTCCTCGACCGCGTCAATATTGTCGCCAATTACGACCACGCGGTGCACAGCCCTTCCTTCGAAATGCAGCTGCCGAGCGTGGTGTCGCTCAAGTCGTTCGTCAAACCCTCGACCCATCCGGCCTTCACGCGGTTCAATGTCTTCCTGCGCGACAGGTTCTCCTGCCAGTACTGTCACGCCAGCGACGACCTGACGTTCGACCACATCATCCCGCGCTCCAAGGGCGGCCAGACCACCTGGGAAAACGTCGTCGCGGCCTGCTCGCCCTGCAACCTGCGCAAGGGCAATTTGACGCCGCAGCAGGCCCACATGTTTCCGCGCCAGACGCCCTACGCACCCACAGTGCACCAGCTGCATCGCAACGGCAGATTATTCCCGCCGAACTACCTGCACGACAGCTGGCTGGATTATCTCTACTGGGATACGGAGCTGGATCCGTAGGCGCGCGCGGCTGCCTGTCGTGGGACTCATAAGAGTGCCAAAAGACACATAAGAGTGTCAGGGATTTTCCGAGATCAGATCGACGGTTTCCTCAAAAAACACAGATCTGAGCACACACCGGCCTTGAAAAGTGCCGTAACCCCAATAGGATGTATTCACTTCTCGGGGTGCTTTTGGCGTCAATTAGTTATTAACTAACCCGTTTCCCTTAGCCTCAATTCTTCATTTCATCAGGCTCAATCCTGCCAACGCCGAAGCGGCCCGCTGCCCTAGCCCTGCCAGCCGACCGGGACGTTCATGCCTTTACCCGACTTCAACATCGACGGTGTATTGCCTCCGTTTGTGGGGCCTGATGGCCCAGGTGGCTCGCCGGAGGACCTTTCACCCTTCCAGGTGTCAGTCCTGGAGATCGTTCATGGCCTCGCCTTCAGCGAAGGAAGAAAAACGATACTGCGGGGATGGTTGCTCCACCGAAAGGCGCTACGGGCGATCGGCTTCAATGACGGGTTTCAATGGATCGATGGAAGCTTTGTCGAGAAGGGTAAGGAACCAAAGGATATCGACGTCGTGACGTTCTTCCGCCGACCATCGAACGCAACGACCGCGACGGCGTTGGCCCTGCATCGCCAGGCTAATCGCGCAATATTCAGCAGAGCCCAGGTAAAGGCTGCCTTTCACGTCGACTTTATGCCGATCGATCTCCAGGGAACGCCCGAAGGTCTGGTCGGCATGACACGATATTACACCAGCCTTTTCTCCCACCGCAGGGATGACTTCCTCTGGAAAGGCATGCTTCAGGTGTCGATGGATGGCGCAGAGGATCAAGATGCTTTGGATTTTCTAGGCCTTGAACCAACGACAGCAGCGGGATCTCCGCCATGAGCACCGTGCGAAAGCTGGAACGAGACTTCCTTAAGGCGGACATCAAGGCCGTCGGCAGCTTGATGGCACGGCTGGGTGAAGAGGATGTCATGTCCCGTTTCGGTCTCGAGGAGAAGCTTGTGGAGTTGCAAAGCTCGCTGGCGCAACTCGAAGAGGTGCCTCCAGAAATGGCGGCATCTGCCGCACTTTTTTTCGGCGGTAAGCCGGTCATTGGGTCGCACGGAATTGAGAGCGAATTTGCCGGTGTGGCAGTCGGGCAGTTTCAGGATCTCGTTGCAAAGATCGTGGCCAACGACACTGGAAGGTTGGCTGAGCGCGGCACTGTGCCACGGAAAGCTGCGTCGACATTGCATATCACGAATATCGTGCGGGGCTCTTTCGGCTTTCTGTTGGAAGAAATCCAGCCGCAATTGCAAATCGTAGATTCGTCACTCAAAGTGGCTGTCGATGAGGCAACGCGGCTGCTAGATGCGTTCGGGGAAGACGATGAGGAGAAATTTCGAACGGCCGTTGAGAACATAGACCAACGAGTGCTGGGTACAACGCGCGACTTCTTTGACCTCATGCGAAGAAGTGGGGCGACAATGCGTCTTGTGGCAGGAGACGCGGATCACAGTTTCAGCGCCGATGCGGTCGCCCGCGCGGCAGAGCGCGCAAAGACAACGACGGTGGAAGATCTCGACGAGGCGGTGGCTGGACAGCTTGCCGGTGTTCTCCCCGAGTTCCATCAGTTCGAGTTTCGAGTAGTCGATGAGCGCGGAACAATCCGTGGTAAGGTGCACCGCGATCTCTCCGCTCATCAACTTGGTCTCTTCAACAAGGACTACGTCAACGTTAACGCTCGCGCTCACCTGCAGATTAAGCGCGTCTTGCGAAACGATACGATCGTGCGAGAGAGCTACACTCTGCTCTCGATCGAGCCAGAGACCCCGTAGGGGCTAGTCGCACCACTCTACGCGGCCACAGCGCAGCCAAAAATGCGAGCGGCAACCGTGTTGAATCCATACAGAGGGCTTCAAGGTCGGCCTTCCCGAGCCGTCGACCAGCAGATCCCATCGAGGCTCTGCCTCTTGAATCACCAAAAGTTCGATTGTTTCACCGCAACCGCAAGGACATCTCATCCCGACACACCAATCCTCGTTGCCTTCGCGAGCAAGGACTAGGTTTCGCCAGGGCAGCACTTGGGGCAGGCTATCGCCTTCTACGACCTTCAGACCGCGCCTTGGTCCGAACTTGTCCCAGGCGCGTCTTAGCCACTTCGGCAACATCAGGAACTCTCCTTCCGGCGATTGCCCAACATCGGCAAACCAAGCAATGGTTCCTGAGCTCCACGAGCTAGGACAGGGTTTGGTGCAACGGAGAATTCCTCTTCGGCGGTGAATTCCTCTTCGCAAGAAGCGAGGCGGAATTCGGTACGGGCGTACTTCTGGTTTGAGTCTAGCCGGAACGGGTATGCGCGCGCGATAAACTCATTCATTAGGGCCGACGCAGCACGCATGTTTAGTGTGATGACGGAAGGTGCCTCCTCGATCACGCCCTTGATGTATCCTTCCTCCACTTCCGCGCGATGCGCATCCGGAGACGACTTCGCAAGATACTCCGCTCTAAGCGTCTCGGGCGAGTACACGCCACGGTCCTGCAGAGTTGATCGTCCAGGCTGGACGTAATCGATGCGGCCGCAAACTTCCGCGATGGCCGCGCTGCCATCGGGCTTTTTCCTCGTCGGTATGGCCACGCCGACATCAAACATCGGGATAAGGAATGCGCTGGATATGAGATCGGCGAGTTGCCGTGCTTCCAACGTATCGACGCAGCAGAACAACACGTCCGATTGGCTCGCCGCGAGGACGGCCTCCCGAGTTGTGATCGAAAGCGGTACGGAGAATGCCACTCCGGGACCGCGATAGGTAGCAACCGCGTTCGCGAACATCTCGGCTTTCGGCGTACCCTTTGCCGCGTCAGCCAGGGTGGAGTTCAGGATCCTGTTCAAGTTCTTTCGCTCGACCTTATCGAATTCGATGTACTGGTTGTGTCCAAAGCCTATACGCGCCGCCTGCTCGGCCGTGATCGATCCGGTCCCCGAAACGCCGATTATGGTCGCTGAGAGCCGATTGAGCTCGGCCGTCATACCGGACGCGAAAGCCATCGGGCGCTGCGCACGTTGCGGTTTGTGAGCGTCCCGTTCCCAGAAGAACAGGAGATTGTGGCCGACCACACTGACTAACTCCACGGCCGTTTCCTTCAAGTGCCGGTCGTACAGGCGGGTGCGGATGGCTCCGTCGGGCGTCATGATGGCGCTGCCGTGCAGGTCTCCCCCAGCTTCGAACAGGCACGGCATCACGATGTGGTCGCTCGCATCGTCGGCCACCGAGAACACCAACAGGCCGCCGGGATGGGAGTGCACCAGGATGATCGCACAACCCAACTGTTCTGCTTGGTCGATAGCCTTCTCCAGGTATTCGCCGGGCCAATAGATTTCGTCCCGTTCGCGAACGTCACACTCCGCGTACGGGACAACAATCAAGTCCTTAGCCAGAAGACGCAACCGCGGTCCGGGTGCGCGCGAGCAGATCAGGATCGCCGCGGCCTCCTTGCCGTCGCCTGGATAGAGGTGTGCCTGGAGACGCTTGTACAAAACACCTGTCAGGGCCAGCACGGGCGAACTCATTGCCCGACTTCCTTGGCGATCGCAGATTCAACCAAGGCCAGATGCGTGATCACGTTATCGGTGCGCGGATTCCAGGGAGCCTCCGGGCCGCGATGGCGCGACCAGCCGTTGAAGGAGGTACCGCAGATCACCGCAGAGACCTGTGTCCTATCGATTGCCCTTCCCGACGTCAGCCGCAAAGGAGGGCTGGTGTAGAACATATCGATCTGTGCACCCGGATAGGTGGGCGGGATCTCAAGCCCGAGCAGAACGATCTGAGACGCGTAGCCGGCAGGCACCTGATAGTGGTGGATCAGGAGCCAGCGGCGGTCGGCGTCCAAGACCGTCTCCCAGAAGCAACCGAGGGCATCCAGGTGCTTCTCGTCAACCTCCAGCAGATCGAACTGCCGCCGCGGCTTGGCGACAGCTTCTCCGTTGTGGACACCGTCCGGGGTCAGCCGAAGCTTCTCGATGCCGGGGGTCCGCAGGTCGACGGTATAGTCGAGGCCCACGGCCCGCTTTGGTTCGCCCTTCACGATAAGGAAAATCTGCCATCGCTTGGTGATATCGAAGCCGGCCAGTTCGACCGCCTTCCGGACAACGATAGTGGGCTCGTTCAGTTCGAGAACAACGCCCTGAACATTCAACTTCCAGACTCGCTGTCGGCTGACGAACGTTTCAGTGCCGCGATGACCGAGGTCCACGACTTCATGCGGCTCGATAGCTCGGTCCGGCTGGTCAATGCGCGTCAGCAGAAGTTCGTCGTCGGGCGCGATCTTGCCAAGCTTCCGGACGACCTCGCTCGAGATCGTTCGGGCAGGCCAATCGAACCGGACTCCATTGATCGTCAGAAAAAACAGCCGGTCCGTCTCTACCACAATGAACTGCCGGCCGATGCTGAGATCGGCACTTTCGTTCGGACGGATCTCTTCAAGATCGCCGTCGGGGTGGAACTGCAACACCGCGGTCTGCTGGGCTGGGCTGAAGCCCGCCCCGCGGCTGATCTGCGTTCCACTCGGGGTAGCATCGTTGATAAGCACCTGCCGAAAATTCAGATTTTCGTCCGCGACTTCGATGGCCTGCCCCGCAGCGCGGTGTTCCGGTGCATTTTCCTGGATGGTCATAGCGTCTCCTATCTCCGGACGAGCCGGTGTTTCATGGCTCGCTAAGATTATCGAATTTGCTAAATATGTCAAGCAATCACCTAGCATGCTTGAAATATTTAGCATATCCTCTATAATTCGGCTAGGCTGGGATGGTCCCGGCCTCTGGGAACGGAGGACGAATGTCAGATGAGAAACCCGATGAAACCAACACGGCCGAGAGTCTTGGGCGCTATCTGAAGAGCGCGCGGTTAGGGAGCAAAATGACACTGCGAGATGTTGAGGAAGCAACCGGAAAAGAGGTGTCGAACGCCTACCTCTCGCAGCTTGAATCCGGAAAAATTTCTAAGCCGTCCGTCCATGTGCTGTATGCCCTCTCCACCTCGCTCGGCGTCCCGTACGAGACGCTAATGGAGCGCGCGGGGTACATCGTTCCTTCTGGCCAGCGAGCGGAAGGACAAAAACATGGGAAGGCCGCTACCTACTCGATCGATAACCTGTCATCCGACGAAGAAAAGGAACTGATGGACTATCTTAATTTCATTCGTTCGAAGCGGAAGTAACCAATGAGACGGCCGGACGATTGCTCCCTAACGCCCGGCCAACTGGCAATCATCAGAAGAGAAGCCGAGCGCGCACTGCGGGAAGCAGGCGCGCTCGGTGTATTTCCGACACCGGTCGAAAGGATCATGTCGGTGGCCAACGTGGAGGAGGTTGAGGAAGATCTTCTAACGCCGGGACTTCTGGCCAAGATTCGCGCCGGGGCAGAGAAGGCCGGCGGCATCCTGAAGCGCGCCATCTCGAAAGTGATGGGGCTGTTTCACGCAAGCGCCGGATTGGTCTATCTCGACCAGAGTTTGATCGAGGTGAAAAAACGGTTCGTTCGCCTCCATGAATCGGCCCATGGATTTCTACCCTGGCAACGACCGCTGTACGCGGTCGTGGAGGATTGCGACAAATCACTCGATCCCGACGCGGCAGACCTGTTCGACCGCGAGGCGAACGTCTTCGCTTCCGAAGTGTTATTTCAGTTAGACGCGTTCCGGGACATGGCCGAGAGCCGCACCTTCGAGGTGTGGACGCCGGTACGCCTGGCGAAGCAATTCAAGGCGTCCATCTATGCCTCTATCCGGCAATACGTCTCAAAAAACTATCGAGCTTGTGCCGTCGTGGTGCTCGACATGCCGGGACTGATTGAGGGAGATGGCTTCCGCGCTAATCTCCGCCGGGTCGTACAGTCTCCGTCTTTCACCCAGCTCTTCGGCGAGAATTTCTGGACCGCACCGTACTACACGCCGGCCGACGCCATCGGACGATTGATCCCCCAAGGAAAACGAAAGTCCTCGGGGAAGCGCAATATCGCTCTCGTCGACCGGAACGGCACCAGGCACGAATGCATCGCAGAATCGTTCACCCAGGGCCACCAAGTATTCGTGTTGGTGCACTCGGTGAAAACGCTAACCGCAAAATTCGTTTTCTACGCAGCATAATATCAATTATCTGATTTTGATTACGCTGCCGAACGCTTGGACGAAATGTGAAATCAGATAATCTTGCATAATGTTATCTAGATCGTGCGGTGCGTAGTGCCAGGATTGACTCATCCCGTCGCCGTCTCACGCAGATGGTCGGTCGCGCGCTGCAGGATACCACGCAGCCAGTCTTGTGAAGCATCACCGCGTCGGCGCTCGTGCCACAAGGCACGAACCTCGAGACGCACCGTCGCATAGGGTGGCTCACAGACCGGGTGGATGCAGGCAAACGCCTCAGCCAGCGACCGCGGCGCGATGGCCGCCAGCGCCGAGTCGGCAAGCGGCACCAAAAAATGCGGCAGCGAGACGGCGGGGAACGCGCTCCGCCGCCGCGAACGCGCGCTCGAACGCGGCGAGATCATACATTTCCGATCGCCGCGCCAGCCCGAACTCCGGGATGCAAACCGCCGAACCGTCCCTGGCCCCGCTTAATCTATTGACAGCCCCCGCCCATGATAGAATAGTCACAAAAAGTTATAAAAATATCATTCGATGTTGCGATGCTTACATCGACTGGAGCGGGAGGAGACAGATGGACCAGCCCTGTGCGGTCGCGGTCGAAGGCTGCCCACAGGCGCCGCTCGTCAAGGTTGAAGGCATCACCAAGAGCTTTGGCGGCGTGCTCGCGCTTCGCGGTGTCGGCCTGGACGTCCGGCCCGGCGAAGTCCATGCGCTGCTGGGCGAAAACGGCGCCGGCAAATCCACCCTCATCAAGATCCTGAGCGGGGTCCACGCCCACGACGGCGGCACCATCGAGATCGCCGGCCGGCCCGCGGCCTTTACCAGTCCTGTGGACTCGCGCGCGGCAGGCATCGCCGTGGTCTATCAGGACCTGAGCCTGGTCGAATCCCTCAGTGTCGCGGCGAACCTGATGCTCGGTCGCGAGCCGCTGACGCGCCTGGGGTTTCTCAGGAAGCAGAAACTGATGGCGGAAGCCGAGAGCTTCCTGAAGCAGCACCACATTCCGCTCGATCCGAGGGCCACGGTCGGTTCGCTGCCCTTCGCCTATCGCCAGATGACGGAAATCGCCAAGGCGCTGCTCGGCGATGTCCGCCTGCTCATTCTCGACGAGCCGACGTCCTCGCTGACCGGCGACGAGGTCCAGATCCTGTTCGACGCCATCGGCGCGGTGACCCGCCGCGGGGTCGGCGTGATCTACGTGACCCATCGCCTGGATGAGGTGTTTCGCATCTCGCAACGGGTCACGGTGCTGCGCGACGGCACCAATGCGGGCACATTCGCCACCGCCGAGACCGACATGAAGCGCCTGGTGACCGCCATCGTCGGCCCGAACCACGCGGCACAGACTGCACTGTCCCAGCCCGTGGAAACCACGCCGCCCGTCCGCGCGGCCGACGCGCCGGTGCTCACGCTCGCGAGGGTCAGCAACGATCGGCTGCGCGGAGTCGACCTGACGGTTTGCAGTGGTGAAATTCACGGCCTTGCGGGCCTGATCGGCAGCGGACGCACGGAAATCCTGGAGACGATCTTCGGTCTGCGCCGCGCCGACAGCGGCACAGTCGCGATCGGCGGTGAGGCGCGACAACCGCAGGGACCAACTGACGCGATCGAGCGCGGCATCGCGCTGGTGCCCGAGGATCGTCATGCGGAGGGCCTGGTCCTGGAGCATTCGATCGAGCGCAACGTAACGCTGGCGCGCCTCCCCCATTTCTCGTGGTGGGGATGGATGCAGCAGCGCGCCGCCGCGCGCAGGGCGAAGGTTGCAATCGGGCGGCTCGCCATCAAGGCGCCGGGCGCCTCCAGCCTGGTCAGGACGCTCTCCGGCGGCAACCAGCAGAAAGTGGTGTTCGCGAAATGGAGTCATCCGCAGCCGCGGGTGCTGCTGCTCGACGAGCCGACCGTCGGTGTCGATGTCGGCGCGCGCGAGGAAATCTATGGCGTGATCCGCGACGCCGCGACCAGCGGCACCGGCGTTCTCGTCGTCTCATCCGACCTTGTGGAGCTGCTGCAGCTCTGCGACCGGATCTCCCTGGTGGTCCAAGGCCGCGTCACGAAAACCTTTCAACGCGGCGAACTCGGCAACGCCGAGGAGCTCCACCATCTGCTGCAGCTGTCGCAGGCCGCAGAGCCACCCACATCTCTTGAGCTGTCCGCATGATCGACCTGAGCGCCACCCAAGTTGCCGCATCCCAAGTTGCCAGGCCGCCTGCGCCCGCCCCCGCGGGCCGCTGGCGCAAGCTGGCGCGCACACTGCTGCGCGGCGAGCGGCCCTACATGCTTTATGTTGCGTTCGCGATCCTGCTTGTCGTCTTCAGCCTGGCCTCGCCGTGGTTTCTGTCGGTCGACAATTTCCTCAATATCGGCCGGCAGACCACTCTCGTGTCGATCATCGCGATCGGCATGACATTCGTCATCATCGCGCGTCAGATCGATCTCTCGGTGGCCTCCACCCTCGCGCTCTCCGGCATGGCCGCGGCGCTCGCCATGGCGCATATCGACAACAACTGGGTGGTGGGAGCGATCGCCGGACTCGGCACCGGTGCGCTCGTCGGACTGCTCAACGGCATCCTGACCACGCAGCTGGCGATCCCGTCATTCCTGGTGACGCTGGGCACGCTGAGTGTCGCGCGGGGCCTGGCGATGATGATCACCAACACCAAGCCGGTGATCATCACCAACGAGACCTATTTCGCTGTTTTCGGCGAGGGCTCGCTGTTCGGCGTGCCGGCGCCGATCGCCTGGACCCTGGCCGCCGTCATCGTCGGCATCCTGCTGCTGCATTACAACGTGTTCGGCCGGCGCATCTATGCGGTCGGCGGCAATCCGACCGCGGCGCTGTACTCCGGCATCCGCGTCAGGCGCGTCACCACGCTCGCCTTCGTGCTCACGGGACTCTTGGCGGGCCTCGCCGCGCTGGTGCTGTCGGCGCGATCGCATGCGGCGCGGCCGGACGTGGTCCAGGGCATGGAGCTCGACGTCATCGCCTCGGTGATCCTGGGCGGCTGCAGCCTGTTCGGCGGGCGCGGCTTCATCCTGGGCACACTGCTCGGCAGCCTGATCATCGGCACGCTGAACAACGGCCTCGTGCTGCTCGGGGTCAGCTCTCCCATGCAGCTGGTCATCAAGGGGGCGATCATCGTGGCCGCCGTCGCATTCACCAAACGCTAGAGCTCCGATTTGAATTTCCAAGGGCGAGGTCGCGGGCCCTCCGACAATCCGGCGACCACAACGACATAACGACAACAACTTTAACTACAAAGATTTGGAGGAAACACATGACCCTTAATTCGCGACACCGGCTTCTGCTCTCGGCCATCGTCACGGCCGCGTCCGCCGTCCTCATCGCGGCCCCCGCGACGGCTCAAGTTCCTGCGTCCTGCGTCAAGGGCGTCGATCTTTCGACGCTTGGTCCCGCGTCAATCATCGGCCAGGGCCCGAATGGCGAAAAGGCGGCATCGCCGGACGTTCTGGCGCTGTCGGAGGCCGAGGCCGCGAAGATCAAGGCGGGGAATTTCAAGGTCGGCATTTCGATGCAGACTGTCAATCTCGACTGGGCGCAACTGCAGATCCAGGGCATCACCGACACCCTGAAGAAATACGGCGTCACCGTCACGGGCGTCGCCTCCGCCGAATACCAGGTGGACAAGCAGATCGCCGACATCGAGAACACCATCCAGCAGCGTCCCCACGGCATCATTTCGATTCCGGTCGACTTCACCGCGACGGCGCCAACCTACAAGAAGGTCTCGAAGGCGGGCATCAAGCTGGTGCTGATGGACAGCATCCCGACCGGCCTGAAGCACCCGGAGGAATATGCCGCCATGGTCTCCGCCGATAACCTGGGCAACGGCCAGATTGCCGCGCAGGTGCTGGCCTCCTGCGTCCCCCAGGGCGCCACCATCGGCCTGGTCAATTTCGGGGTCGACTATTTCAGCACCAATGAACGCACCAAGGGCGTCAGGGCCTGGATGGGAAAGAACCGGCCGGACATCAAGCTCAAGCAGGTGGACTTCACCGATCCGCCCAAGGTCTCGCAGATCGCAGGCGACTTCCTGACCGGCAATCCGGATATCAAGGGCCTGTACGCGGTCTGGGATCAGCCGGCGCTGGACACGCTGAGCTCGATGCGGGCGCAGGGGATCAACATCCCGATGACCACCGTCGACCTCGGCCTGCAGTCGGCGATCGAGATCGCCAAGGGCGGCCCGCTGAAGGCGACCGGATCGCAGCGCCCCTACGACCAGGGCGTTGCGGAAGCCATGGTGATGATGAACGCCCTGCTCGGCAAGCCCACGCCGGCCTGGATCGGCGTGCAGTCGTTGCCGGTGGTGCAGTCGAACGTGCTGGAATCCTACAAGACGGTGTTCAAGAAGGACCCGCCGGCCGAGCTGCTCGACGCCTGCAACAAGGCCAAACCCGCCTGCAACTGAAGCTCGCCGCGCAACGAAAGTCATGACGAATTCAAGTTCGATCAACGTGACCCGTCACCCTGAGGCGGTCATCCGCGGGATGGCCCTCGAAGGGCGACGGCCCGAACGGTGATTCCGGGGCCGTTCATCCTTCGAGGCGCGCAAGAGCGCGCACCTCAGGATGACGGAACATAATTCAGCTTCAACTTATCATACGCTAATACCTGGCCGGCGATGCGTGCGTTTCATGTGCGCATCGCCGATCCGGCGTGCCGCCATCCGCTACGTAGCCTTCGTCACGTAGTCGAACGACAGATGCTTGAACGGCTTGCGCTGCTCGGGAGAAGCAGAACCGCCGACAACGACGCGCGCGAAACCGTCGAGACCGGCGAAGAACGCCGGCTTGAGGCTGCCGAGCTTGCTGGAATCGACCACCAGGATGTTCTCCATCGCGGTGGCGATGACGGCGGTCTTGATCGCGACCTCATGAAAATTCGAACAACTGGCGCCGCGGACCGGATGGACGCCGCCGGCGGAGATGAAAGCCTTGTTGATCCCGAGTTTGCGCAAGTACGCGATGCCTTCTTCGGACGAAAACGACTGCGACGACGGATGATAAAGCCCGCCGATCAGCATCAGCTGCGTCGCCGGGCGCCGCGCGACAATGGTCGCGATATTCATCGAATAGCAGATCACGGACAGCGGCAGGTCTTCGGGCAGACAGTCCGCCAGCGACTGCATGGTCGTCCCGCAATCGATAAAAATAGTATCCCCTGCTTTGACGGAGGCGATGGCCGATCGCGACGCCAGCCGCTTGTCCCGCGCGTGCTGATCCATTTCCCGTTCCAGGGTGTATCGCTTGCCGGTCGGCTGCGGCGCGACATAGCCGCCCAGGCAGGACAACACGCCATTCGATGCCGCCAGATCGCGGCGCACCGTCATTTCCGAAACGTTGAGCAGTTCGGCGGCCTCCTTGAGATGCAGCGCGCCGCCCTTTTCAACGGCGCGTTGCAGCTTCTGCAGGCGCAGCGCGCGCATGTCGCTCGGGTTGGTCCCCTGGATGTCGGTCATGTCTCTGCGGAGGTCCACTGCACGGTCAATAACGGCTTTGCGCCAATGGGAATGGAGAGCGCAATACGATGTTAAAATAGTAACAGACGGCGCAGGGAATGGTAGTGCGGATCCGGACGGCTGCGGCTTCTCACAGCCCTATCCCGCCGTCGTCTCGCGCAGATGCTCGGTCGCACGGCGCAGGAGGCCGTGCAGCCAGTCCTGCGAGGCGTCGCCGCGGTGGCGTTCGTGCCACAACGCGCGAACCTCGAGACGCGCCGTCGCATAGGGCAGCTCGCAGATCGAAACCGGGTGGATGCGGGCGAACGCCGCGGCAAGCGGCCGCGGCGCGATGGCTGCGAGTGAGGAGTCCTCGAGCAGCGCCGGCAGCACCAGAAAATGCGGCAGCGAGACCGCGATGCGGGGAACGCGCTCCGCCGTCGCGAATGCCCGCTCGAACGCGGCGCGATCGTACATTTCCGAGCGACGCGCCAGGCCGCGCTCCGAGATGAAGCCGTCGACGGCGCCTTCCTGCTCGCCACCGAACGACACCACCACGATCGACATCTGCGACAGGATGTCGGTCGTGATCCGGTCGTGGCTTTGCGACGTGATCAGGACATCGTCATAGGCAAACAGCAGGTCGGACGCGAACCGCTGCGGTAAGGCCGAGAACGTCCCGAGCGCCGCATCGATGCGGCCGAGGTCGATCTGTTCGGCGAGGTCAATGCGCGTGACCGGCCGGATCACGATATCGACCAGCGGCGCTTCCGCCTTCAGGATCTGCAGCAGGCGGGGCGCCACGATCATGGTGGTGAAATCGTTGGCCGCGATGGTGAACGTCCGGGTTGACGTTGCCGGCACGAAGGTCGGCGACTCGATCGCGCTCTCCAGCGACTTGAGCGCGCTGCGAACCAGCGGCGCCATCGCCAGCGCCCGGGCCGTCGGCTGCATGCCCGAGGCCGTGCGCACGAACAGCTCATCCTCCAGCAGCTCGCGCAGACGGGCGAGCGAGTGGCTGACGGCCGACTGGCTCAGGAACACCTTCTGGCTTGCGCGCAGCACGCTGCGCTCCTCCATCACCGCATCGAAGACGCGGAGCAGGTTCAGGTCAAGGCTGGAAAACGACACGGGCATGCACAGAGATTACGCGAACACGCTGGATTATGCATGCGGTGGATAACCAACCGGGCAACCTGAACACCGCTCATTTTGACCCTGCCAGACTTTCACTTCCGCCGCCCCTCCGATCCTCCGAATATCCCGATGGCCGGCACGGGTGGGAGGATCAGCATAATGGCAGGGCATCGGATGATTGGCGCGGCGATCGGTTTCGCCCTTCTGCCGTGGATATCCGCCGGCGATCTTGCCGCGCAACCGGCTCCGCCGGCGCTGAAGATCGGCGTGCTGACCGACATGTCGTCGCTCTACGCAGACAACGGCGGCCAGGGCTCGGTGGTGGCGGCGCAAATGGCTGTCGATGATTTCGGCGGCACGGTGCTGGGGCGCCGGATCGAGGTCGTGGCCGGCGACCACCAGAACAAGGCCGATGTGGGCAGCGCGATCACCCGCCGCTGGATCGACAACGATCAGGTGGAAGCGATCCTGGACGTGCCCAATTCGGCGGTGGCGCTAGCGGTGCAGGGCATCACGCGGGAGAAGCAGAAGCTGTTCCTGGCCACAGGCGCCGCCACCTCGCGGCTGACCGGCGATGCCTGCTCGCCCACCGGCATCCACTGGACCTACGACACTTATGCGCTGGCCCAGGGCACGACGCGCGCGGTGTCGAAGCTTGGCGTGAAAAGCTGGTTTTTCCTGTCAGCGGACTATTCGCTCGGCACCCAGCTGGAGGCCGACAGTCGCAGCGTGATCGCGGCCGAGGGCGGCAAGGTTGTCGGCGCGGTGCGGGCGCCGATCAACACCGCGGACTTTTCCTCTTTCCTGCTGCAGGCCCAGGCCTCGGGGGCGGACGTGATCTCGTTCGCCAATGCCGGCGGCGACTTCATCAATTCGGTCAAGCAGGCCGGCGAGTTCGGTTTGTCCGGTGGCCGCCAGAAGCTGGTGGGGCTGCTGGTGTTCATTGCCGACATTCACAGTCTCGGCCTGAAGAGCGCACAGGGCCTGATCCTCAGCTCGGCGTTCTACTGGGACCTGAACGACGAGACGCGGGCGTGGTCGAAGCGCTTCATCGACCGCACCCAGAAGGTGCCCACCATGATCCATGCCGGCACCTACGGCGCCGTGATGCACTACCTCAAGGCGATCGCAAGCGCCGGCACGATCGACGGACCGGCAGTGGCGCGCAGGATGAAGGACACGCCCGTCAACGATTTCATGACCCGCAACGGCAGGATACGCGAGGACGGCCGGCTGGTCCGCGACATGTATCTGTTCAAGGTCAAATCGCCGGAGCAGTCCAGATACCGCTTCGACTATTACAGCACTCTCGCCACGATCCCCGGCGATGATGCCTTCAGAGCGATGGAGAACGGTGAATGCCCGCTGGTCAGCAAGAAATGACGCGCGCCGACGCGCCTGTGGTGACGCACGGCCCCGATTCGCACGCCGTCGACAGCGTGATCAGGCGTCGCTTCGCCAACCGCCGGTACGCGCGCCGTCCGGTGTCGCAGCAGATGATCACGGACATTCTCGAGGTCGCTCGATTCACCCCCAGCGGCGCGAACATCCAGCCATGGCGCGTCTATGTTCTCGCCGGTCCCGAAAAGGACAAAGTCTCGCAGGCGCTGCTGCGGGCGCATACCGACGAACGCGACCAGCACGCATCGGAGTATGCGTATTATTCGCCCGAGCTGCCGGAGCCTTATTTGAGCCGGCGCAACGAATTCGGCCGTATCTTCTATGGCTCACTCGGTATCGCGCAGTCCGATCTCGCGGCACGTGCCGGACAGACCGCGAAGAATTACGGCTTCTTCGGCGCCCCGGTCGGGCTGCTCCTGACCATCGACCGAAGGCTCGCAACCGGAAGCTGGCTCGATCTCGGCATGTTCATCCAGACCGTGATGATAGCCGCGGGCGCGCGCGGATTGCAGACCTGCCCACAGGAGACGTTCGCGAAGTATCACCGACCACTGCGGGAATTGCTGCCGATCTCCGCCGAGGAAATGGTGGTCTGCGGCATCTCGATGGGGTTTGCCGAAGAGGCCGATACCCGCGGCCTGATGCCGAAAGTGGCGGTCGGCGAGTTCACAACATTTGTCGGCTTCGCCGACGCGACTGAAGGAGACCCATCATGGGACACCGCGAAGACCTGATCCAGCGCAGCGTTCCGTTTCTCGCCGAGGTCAAGGACATGACGCCGAGCGCCGCGATGGAGAAATGGCTTAACACCACATACGGCGTGGACAGCGCGCTCTACCAGGACCTGGCGCGCTTGATCAAACAGGGTGTGCAGGAGGGATGGGCGGCCAATGTCGAGGTGGGCGGGCCGAACTACCGGCGCAGCCGCATCCAGGAGCCGTCCGCCGAGACATTCCACTTCAGCATCACCGCTGTCTACATGGACAGCAAGGATCCGCAGGCGTTCAGGGACGACCACGATGACGATGTGCTGCGCGGGGACTATCACGGCCATCCCTACGGCGAACTGAACCTGGTGGTTCCGCTCACTGAGGGCGCCGAACTCAAGGGCCTGCAGGGCTGGCAGGGCGCCGGATGGACGGCGCCCGATCCGGGCAGCCGCCATTTTCCCGAAGTGCGCGGCGGCGCGGTGATCGCGCTGTTCTATTTGCCGGCGGGCCGCATTTCCTATGACTTCAAGCCGCCGGCCTGAGTGGTTTACTGAACCTTGGCCGCCGTGCGCACCGTCGCCGTCGACACGAACTGCGTGGCTTCGAGCACGGCCAACCCCAGCGGGGTCGGCGCCCGAACCCTGCAGGGCACGAGTACACGCGTGCCGGCGATCGGCGCCAGCCAGACCTCCATATCGCGCTGGGTCGCGGCGTATTTGATGCCGGGACGATCGGGCACGTGTCCCGCGATCGGCGTGAAATAGACGGCGCAGACCACCGCAGGTCCCTGATAACCCTTGGTCTTGGCGGTCTCTAACCGCTTGAATTCGAAGCGCAGATCAAACCGCATCTGCCCGTTGAAGATCGCGCTGCCGGATGTGCAGGCCTCCCGGCTCACCAGATCGGCGGTGCCCGGCACCTGCAGCAACAGCGCCGTCATGGGATCGACGACACCGCGGCGATGCGCATCGGTCAACGCGATGCGATCGGGCACAGGCTCGGGCTCCGGTTCGATCGACGCTTCCATCACGTTGCCGCCGGCGAACTGAATGCGCGTGCTCGATTTTTTATCGGATGCGTATGTCGACACGAAGCTGACGGGGACGAGCTGACCGTTGACGACGCGTCCCTGGGCAACGCCGGTGCCCTTGCCGCCGGAAAACGCAATCCGCTCGAGCCGCCATCGGCGGACGCCGTGAACCGATCCTCGGCGATCTCGACGACCCAGGCGCCTCTGGCCACCGGAATCCCGGCCAGCCACGCCTGGTAGCGGGCCTCGAGCCGCCCTTGGGCGCGGGCTTCTCCGATTCCCGCCGGCAAGACCAGCCAGACCAGAACCAACCCGATCTGGACTGCCCCAAACTGGATCGCGCGCGACCACCTGCCACGCCGAAAATCTTCAAAAGCCGGCATCAATGGGCCCCCTGCTGCATCCCCAAAGCGCCAATGTGGGCGGACATGTCCGGCAACAATGCGGTCGCAACAAAACAAAATATTTCTGCCCACAAAGGTGGCACTCGCCCGCGGCTGACAAACAGCCGCACCCTTTTTAATTAAACACATGTAGACTTGACACTCCGCGATAAGTATACACATGAAGACTTATTGCGGAAACGGGTACACGGACACCATGATCAGATGGATAAAGAGAGCGCTGGTCGCGCTCGTGGCCGCCGTCGCCATCGGTTATCCGCTCGCCGGCTGGTCGAGCGAACAGCTCGACGACGCGGCGCGTGCGAACCTGCTGAGCAGCGGACAGGCGCGGCAGTTCGTGACACTGCCGATGGGGACCATGCACGTGCGGATCTCGGGACCCGTCAACGGCCCGCCGGTTCTGCTCATTCACGGCGGCATGGTCGGCGGCTACGGTTTCCAGAATTGGCAGAAGCCGCTGGCGGACGCCGGTTTCCGCATCATCGTGCCCGACCTCTTCGGTTACGGCTTCTCCGATCGGCCGGACACACCGTACACACGTCAGTTCTATGTCGACCAGCTGGCCCAGCTGCTTGACACGCTCGGGACCAGGACACCGGTCCATGTGGTCGGCGCGTCGATGGGCGGTGCGATCGCGACCGCCTTCACGGCGTCCTTTCCGGCGCGCGTTCGATCAGTGGCGCTGATGGCACCGGCGGGCGGCGGCCGCGTAGCGGTGGTGAACGGCGCGCTGCTCTGGCCCGTGATCGGCGATGTCGCCTTTCGGATGTTCGGCAGCTCCTATTCACGCGACGTGATCGCGAAAGCCTATGCCAACTCGCCCGCACGCGAGCCCATGATGGCGTGGATGGCCGCGCAGACCCGTTATCGCGGCTACGCCGAGGGGCTTCTCAACAACCTGCGCAATTATGATGCCGCCTGGCAGCCTGAGGACTATGCGGCGCTCGGCCGATCGGGTCTGCCCGTGCTCGCCGTGTGGGGCACCGCCGACACCGTCAACCCGTTCGACCAATCGCGCGTGCTGGCGCGCCATGTGCCGCAGATGAAAATCGTCCCCCTCGAGGGCAAGGGGCACGCCATCACCTATGGCGAAACCGATGCCGTGCTCGCCGCCGTCATTCCGTTTTTCCGGGCGGCGGGTCGGCCGGGATCATAAACGGCGCGGCGCTGGCGGTGCGCGCGCGCTGAACATTCAAGGAGACTGACCATGCCAGAGACAGTGCTGGTGACCGGTGGAACAGGCTTCGTTGCCGGCTGGTGCATCGTCGAACTGCTGCAGCGCGGTTATCGCGTCCGCACCACCGTGCGCAGTTCGGCCAAGCAGACCGCCGTGCGCCTTGCCGTCGCACAGGCTCATGAGTTCGACGACAAACTGAGCTTCGCGATTGCGGACCTGACCCGGGACGAGGGATGGGATGCCGCCATGGTTGGCATAGACTACGTGCTGCATGTCGCCTCCCCGCTCGGCAACAATACGCCACGGCAGGCCGAGACGCTGATCGCGCCGGCGCGCGAAGGCACACTGCGCGTGCTGCGTGCCGCCACCAGGGCCGGCGTCAAACGCGTGGTGATGACATCGGCCGCGGCGGCCGCGCGGCCCCCGCATCGCACTGATGATGTCAGCGATGAAGCCGTATGGACCGATCCCGCCGATCGGACCTTCGATGCCTACCGGCTGTCGAAGATTCTCGCCGAACGGGCCGCCTGGGATTTCATGGCCAGCCACGGCGGCACGACCGAATTCACCACCATCCTTCCCGGTGCGGTGTTCGGCCCGGTGCTGAGCAAGGACAATCTGGGCTCGGTACAGATCATCGACCGTTTGCTGCAGGGCCGCCCGCCCGGCCTGCCGCGGCTGGGGTTCTGGATCGTCGACGTCCGCGACCTGGCCGACCTGCACATCCGCGCCATGACCGCGCCGCCGGCCGCCGGTCAGCGTTTCCTCGCCGCCGGCGACTTCATGTGGATGCAGGATGTCGCGCAGACCCTGCGCAGCAAACTCGGCGCCAAGGCCGCGCAAGTGCCGACCCGGCGCATGCCGGATGTCGTCTTCAAGATGATGGCCCTGGTGATCCCGCAGTTGCGGATGTTCACGCCCGAGCTCGGCCGCAAGCTGAACCTCTCCACCGCCAAGGCACGCCAGCTGCTCGGCTTCGCGCCGCGTTCCGCCCAGGCAACGATCGTGGCTTGCGCGGAAAGCCTGTTGGTGAATTGAGCGGGTCGGCCGATCGCGAATTCAACCCTCGACCACGGCCTCGCCACCGCGCGCACCAGCAGCCGCTGGCGGCGGCTGGATCACCAGTGTGGCCACACCCGCCGTGCGATTGCGCACGGTGAAGATCTGGGTCTTCGGCTTGCGTCCGGGGCGCACGTCCGAGACGTCGAAGCCGGCGTCGGCCAGACGGGCTCGCGTCGCCTGCGCGTCCGCCACACGCCAGCTCAAGCCCATGAACCGGTCGGCGGGCAAAGCCGCCTGATCACTGAGCCGCTGCGCGATCTCGACAATCAGGTCGCCGCAGCGGAAGAACATCAGGTGGACGCCCCAATCGGGCCGGATCAGATCCAGCCGCATGTCGAGACCGAGGCGCGCGCCATAGAGCGCCGCCGCGCGCTCGGCATCCGCGGTCGAGATCACCAGATGATCGAGGCCGGTCACCGGCGCCGGATGTGACGGCTGCGACAGCGGCCGCTCGTCGGCACGCTGCAGGAAGAACAGTTTGACGCCGTGCGTAACCGCCTGGGCCGCGCGGGTGCGCCGCCAGTGCAGCGATGCGCCGTCGATCAAGTTATCGCTGTGGGCCTCGGCCACCGGCTCGGGCTGCAGCTGCAACTGGGTCAGGCGGCGGAACATGCGATCCGCGTCGGACACGCGAAAGCAGCTGCTGGCGAGCCCTTCGCCCTGCTGGTCAAGCGATGCGCGCACGCGATCGCCGACCGGGCCGTCGCCCGCGGGCGCCATCAGTTCGAGCGAGGTGTTGGCCAGCGTGAAGATCGCCGTCTCCGCACCGTCGCTGCGCGCACGCCAGGCCACGCCATGGCCGAGCAGCGTTTCATAGTCGCTGATGGCGCGGGCGATGTCCGATGTCAGCAGCGTGATGTGATCGAGGCCCGTGATCGGCGTCGACATGTCTGGCCTCGATGCGTTGCGCGTTAAGCAGTCCGTCCCGATGAACATCCTTTCGCGAGATACGGGACTGCGTCAAGCAAAGCGGCCGGCATGGGTGGCATACCGGCCGCTATTTGCTTCTGGTGCCGTCAGCGGATCGCCACCGGATTGATGATGCCCTGCACGGCGCCGGTGACCTTTGGCGTGCCCAGCGCAAACAGGAATTCATAGGCCTTGTCCGCCGCCAGCGGACCGGTGTTCATGTTTTCAAGGATATAGGTGCCCGACCTCGGCAGCAGGATCTGGTGCACCTCGAACACGTTCTGGGATTCGAACGGAACCACCTCGAGCCCCCAGGTGTCGGCGCCGACCGCTACCACACCCTTGCCGACCAGATACTTCGCGCCCTCGACCCCGAGACCCGGCTCGCCGGTGTTGTAGCGCTTGTCATCCTTGCCGATCAGGCTGATCCAGCCGGTGTGAAACAACACCACGTCGCCCTGGCGGATCTCGATGCCCTGCTTCTTCGCCGCACCTTCGATTTCCGCGACATTGAACGCGGTGCCTTCCTTGACGATGTCCGTATTGAGATATCCCGCCATGTCCAGCAGCACGCCGCGGGTGACGATCGGCGGGACCTTCTCGATGCCGAGCTTTTTCAAGCCGTCGGCGGCGGCGAAGTCAGTCGACTTGTTGCCGTTGTAGTAGGTCCAGTCGACACCGATATGGCCGAGCCCGTCGATCTGGCTGCCGACGCCGACCCAACCTTCGATGATATCGTCATTGTAAGTGGTCTTGCTCGGCCCGAGGCCAGAGCCACCGGACTGCCCCGGCTGCAGTACCAACACCTTGAAGCTGCGGGGCGGAAACGCCGGGGTCTTGGAATTGGTCTCGATGCCGAGACCATACACCTTGCCGGTCTTGATCAGGCCGGCCGCTTTCACCACGATCTCTGGCGAGAGATAGTTGGCAGCTCCGATCTCATCGTTCGGACCCCATTTCGATTTGGTCCAGTCCTGCGCACCGGCAGGCGCAACGGTGACGAGCACAGCGGCAGACAGACTGACGACGAATGTCCTGAACATCGCATCTTCCTCCCTTGTGAACTTTAGGCATTGGCCTCGGACCGGGACGGCGGGCAGGCGATGTTATGTTGCGATCGTGTCGGCCGCATCACGTTGTTGCTGTCACAATCGGCCCGCGCGGTGTGACAGAGCGCCGCCTGTGCGATGCCGCGGGATTGTGCAAGGCCACCCTGCGATCTGCTCAGGGCCCCATGCACGCAACGTCCGGGTCACTGAGCCAGTGACGGGTGTAGACGCCCCGCCCGCGTTGGTTCAGAAAGTCAATTCGAAGCCACCAAACCCGGTGACCACAATCGGGTCGATAAAATTTTGAAGAGTTTCGGAGAAACGCATGCTGATTCCCCTCGCCGACGTGCCGCGCTGGTATGCCGAACGCAAGCCCGGCGACACCATCGCGGTCCGCCATGGCGCACAGGGCCTGACATGGGAGCAGCTTGAACGCGGCGCCAACCGGCGGGCGCATGCCTTCGCCGCCCGCGGTGTCAAGGCCGGGGATTTCGTTGCCATCGGCCTGCCCAACAGCAATGCGTTCTATGAGACGAGTTTTGCGATCTGGAAACTGGGCGCGACGCCGACGTCGCTGTCGCACCGGCTGCCGCGCGGCGAGGCCGCGGCCATTCTGGACATCCTCAAACCCGCGCTGGTGGTCGGCGGCGAGCCGGACTGGAACGCGCCAAATTCCGTCCCGCAGGATTTTGTCCCCGAAGGCGCCTCGGACGAGCCGCTGGATCGTCCGGTGGCGCGCTACTGGAAGGCGATGACCAGCGGCGGCTCGACCGGCCGCCCCAAGGTGATCCTCGATCACCAGCCGGCGGTGACCGACACCGCGGTGGCGCCGCCGCTGCAGATGCAGATCGGCGCCGCGCTGCTCAATCCGGGGCCGCTGTATCACAACGCGCCGTTCATCGTGTCGCACTTCGCCCTGTTCGCGGGGGGCAGCGTTACCGGCATGACCAAATTCGACGCCGAGGAGGCGCTGCGCCTGATCGATCGCCACAGGCTCGAATGGATCAACTTCGTGCCGACCATGATGCACCGGATCTGGTCGCTGCCGGAGGACGTGCGAAATCGTTATGACGTCTCCAGCCTGAAGACCGTGTTCCACATGGCCGCACCGATGCCGGCATGGCTGAAGGAAAAATGGATCGAGTGGCTGGGCCCGGAAAAAATCTTCGAGCTCTATGGCGGCACCGAGCGCCAGGGCCGCACGGTGATCTCCGGCACGGAATGGCTCGCCCACAAGGGTTCGGTCGGCAAAGCCGACCCCACAGCTTGCGGATTGCGCATCATCGGCGAGGACGGCAACGACGTGCCGCAGGGCGAGACCGGCGAGGTGTATTTCATGCCGGCCGACGGCGTCGGCACCAGCTATCACTATCTCGGTGCCGCGCCAAAGCGCCGCACTGACGGTTGGGAATCGATCGGCGACGTCGGGCAGCTGGACGCGGACGGCTATCTTTATCTCGGCGATCGGTTGACCGACATGATCCTGCGCGGCGGCGCCAACATTTACCCCGCGGAAGTGGAAGCCGCGGTGGTGGCGCACCCGGATGTGCATTCGAGCATTGTGGTGGGATTGCCCGATCCCGAACTCGGCAACCGCATCCACGCCATCATCGAGATCAATCCGGGCGTCGATGCGCAGGCCGTGGTCGACAGCATGCCGGCGCTGCTCGCGGACCTGCTCAGCCGCAACAAGCACCCGGAAAGCTACGAGGTCTCGACGGTCACCTTGCGCGACGATTCCGGCAAGACTCGCCGCACCCTGTTGCGCGACGAACGGCTGGCCTGGCTGAAGGCGGGACAGGAATTCCGCCTGCGCGCCAAGAGCGGGGTCAAATCGTCCGATTGAGGGTCAAGTGACCTGCCGTGTGATGTCGGGGATGCTGCAATGCATTCTGTCCGCCTCGACACCATGCCGGCGGTGCGGATAGTCTCTGTATCATGAGCGATCACGATCATCATCACGACCATTCGGACTTGTCGGAGACTGAGCTGCGGGTGCATGCGCTGGAAACCGTGCTCACCGAAAAAGGCTATGTCGATCCGGCCGCGCTCGATCTCTTGATCGAGACCTACGAGACCAAGGTCGGCCCGCGCAACGGCGCGCAAGTGGTGGCGCGGGCCTGGACCGATCCGGATTATCGGGCCCGGCTGCTGGCCGACGGCACCACGGCGATCACCGAGTTCGGCTTCAGCGGCCGCCAGAGCGAACATCTGGTGGTGGTCGAGAACACGCCGGGCGTTCACAACATGGTCGTGTGCACGCTGTGCTCCTGTTATCCATGGGCGGTGCTGGGACTGCCGCCGGTCTGGTACAAGTCGGCGCCCTATCGCTCGCGCGCCGTGATCGACCCGCGCGGCGTGCTCGGCGAATTCGGCGTGACACTCGCCGACAACATCAACATCCGGGTCTGGGATTCCACCTCCGAGATCCGTTACCTGGTGTTGCCGCAGCGGCCCGCCGGCACCGACGGCTGGAGCGAAGAGCAACTCGCCGAACTCGTCACCCGCGACAGCATGATCGGCACCGGATTGCCGAAACAACCGGGCGAGGTTGCCTGATGGACGGCGCGCAGGACATGGGTGGCCTGAACTACGGTGCGGTCGAACCCGAGCCGAACGAGCCGGTGTTCCATGCAGAGTGGGAACGCCGTGCCTTCGCGCTGACCGTGGCGATGGCCAAGCCCGGCGGCTGGAACATCGACATGTCGCGTTTCGCGCGTGAAGATCGCCCGCACGCGGACTATCTCAGCAAGAGTTATTACCAGATCTGGCTCGCGGGCCTGGAGCGCCTGATGCTGGAGCGCGATCTCGTTACGACAGACGAGATCGAGGCCGGACACGCATTGCAGCCGCCGAAACCTGGAGCCGCCGCCCTGACGCGCGAGACGGTGCTGCCGACGCTTCGCCGCGGCAGCCCAACCCTGCGCGTTGCAGCGACGCCGGCGCTGTTCAAGGTGGGCGACCGGGTCCGGGCGAAGCAGATGAACCCACCGACACATACGCGCCTGCCGCACTATGTTCGCGGCCACGTCGGCGTGATCGATCTGGTGCACGGCAGCCACATCTTTCCCGACACCCATGCGATGGGGGCGGGCGAGCAGCCGCAATGGCTCTACACGGTGCGTTTCGACGGCCGTGAGCTGTGGGGCGACAAGGCCGATCCGACCTCCTCGGTCTCGGTCGATGCCTGGGAATCCTATCTGGACCCGATCCCGGATCACGCGTGATGGCGATCGACAGCCAGGCGGCGGCGCGGGCGACGGCAGCCGTGCCCGGCATTCCCCGGGATGCCGAAGGCCCGGTGTTCCGCGAGCCATGGGAAGCCCAGGCCTTCGCCATGGCGGTGACCCTGCATGAGCGCGGCGTGTTCAGCTGGAATGAGTGGGCGGCGGCGCTGGCGGACGAAATCAAAACGGCGCAAGCCGATGGCGATCCGGATCTCGGCGACACTTATTACCGCCACTGGCTGGCGACGCTGGAAAAGCTGGTGGTGGAGAAACAGGTGACCACGACGGACACCCTGCACCGCACCCGCGACGCCTGGGACCACGCGGCGGATCGCACGCCGCATGGAGCACCGATCGTGCTGCGGCCGGAGGATTTTGAGGGGTAAACGTAGCCGTCAAGCACGTCACTTCGTGTGAGCCGATGCTTCTCATCCCCACCTCCGTCATACGCGGGCTTGACCCGCGTATCCAGCTTTCTCCAACGCCGCGAAGAAAGCTGGATTGCCGGATCAAGTCCGGCAATGACGCCTCATGAGTTGATAGGCCTCGCGACACTCCTAAGTCGAGACCCTCACGCCGCGGTCGCCCCCGCGCGCTTGCGGTCCTCTTCCTCGTAGAGCTCTTTTTTCGACAGCTTGCCCACCGGGGTCTTCGGCAGTTCAGCGCGGATGTCCAGCGCTGACACCATCTCGTGCTTGCCGAGCTTGTCCGCGAGAAAGGCCTTCAGCTCATCGAGGCTGAAAGCCGCCGCGCCCTGCTTGAGCTTGACGAAAGCCTTCGGCGATTGTCCGCGATAGGCGTCGTGGATGCCGATCACGCTGACTTCCTCGACGGAGGGATGGGTGTAGATCGCCTCTTCGATGTTGCGCGGATAGACGTTGAAGCCGGCGCACAGGATCATGTCCTTGGTGCGGTCGACGATATAGATGTAGCCGTCCGTGTCCATGTAACCGACGTCGCCGGTGCGCATGAAGCCGTCTTCGGTCATGATCGCAGCGGTTGCATCCGGCTTCTTCCAGTAGCCCTTCATGATGTTGGGGCCGCTGACACAGAGTTCGCCGCGCTCGCCTTGGGCGACGTAAGTCTTGCCGTCCTCGACACTGAGAAACTTGAAGGTGATGCCGGGGCTCGGCACGCCGCAGGAGCCGGCCTTCTGCGCGCCCGGCACCGGTGTGAAGGTGCCGGTGGGCGACGTCTCGGTCATGCCCCAGCCTTCGGCCAGCCGGCAGCCGGTCAGGGTCTGGAACGCCTGCTGCACCTCCAGCGGCAGCGGCGCGCCGCCGGAATTGCACCAGCGCAGCGAGCTGAGATCCGCCGTCTTCGCGTCGGGATGATTCAGGATGGCGACGAACATGGTGGGCACGCCGGGAAACGACGTGATCTTCTTCTCGGAGATGTCCTTGATGGCGGCGGCCGCGTCGAAGCGGGTGTGCAACACGAGCTCGGCACCCAGGCGCACGCCGAGCAGCATGTTCACGGTCAGCGCATAGATGTGGAACGGCGGCAGCACCGCAAGCACGCGCTCCTGCCCCTGCTGCAGCACCGGCGGATCGGTCCGCGTGGTCTCGGCGCACTGGCTGGTGGCGGCGGTGAGATTGCCGTGGGTCAGCATCGCGCCCTTGGGCAGGCCGGTGGTGCCGCCGGTGTATTGCAGCACGGCGATGGCCTCGGTCACATCCGCGATCGGATGACGCTGGTACGCTCCGTCATTGTCGAGCAGGCTCTGGAAGCTGCGATGGCGGGCGTTGACAGCAACTTCGGCCAGTTGCTTGCCGGCGGCAAGTTGCGCCCGCACCGCGTCCGGCTTCGCCGACATCTCGCTGAGATCGCCGACCACCAGGGTCTTCAGCCGCGTGGTGTCCAGCAGCCGCGCCATCTGCGGGTACAGCAGCGCCAGATCGAGGGTGATCATGATGTCGGTCTGGCTGTCCTCGACCTTGTGCTCCAGCACTTTCTCCGCATCGAGCGGCGAATAGTTGACCAGGGTGCCGCCAGCCTTCAGCACACCGAAAAAGCTGATCAGATAATGCGGCGTGTTGGGAAGATAGAGCCCGACATGAACGCCGGGACCGACGCCCAGCGCCTGAAACCCTTTGGCCGCGCGGCTGGCGAGATCATCGAGTTCGCGGAAGGACATCCGCCGGCCCATGAAATCGACGGCGGCTCCGCCCGGCCATTGTGCGGCTGCGTCTTCCAGGATCTGCTGCACCGGCATTACCGGGATCTCGGCATCCCAGCGGACGCCCGGCGGATAGGATTTGATCCACGGATGCGCGGTCATCGGCGTTTCCTTCTTCCCTTTGGCAAGACCATTTTGGTCCTTGATTGTTCGAGCGAAGCTATCGGCCCCCCGGCATGGATGGCAAGGGGGTGATGCGTTGTCAGATTGTGCGGTGCGCGCACCCTACGGATTACGGACGGCCAGCGCGCACCTCCCAGCGGACGCGGGCCTGCGTGTCGTCCGGCGTTGCCGTCACCGTCATGTGCCGCCCGTAGGCGGCCAGCATGCCCTGCATCAGGCCGGAAAGCGCGCGGCGGCCGGCGGGATGGAAATCGTTGAGGTCGCGCACCAGCTTCCATTGCACCTGGTCGAGCGCACGATCGGAGATATCAGCCACCTCGTCACCCGCGGCAAGAAAGAAGGCCCGCATCATGTCGGTAAAACCCGCGGCGCCGCGGCCGGGCTCGACGCCCATCGCCGCCGTGATCTGGGGGCCATATTGCATGCCGATCAGCCGTCCCGTGAGCTCGAGCAGATGGCCGCCTTCGTCGGGGCCGAACAGATTGACCATGATCGGCAGTGATGTGCGGACATATTCCATGGCGTAGTCGCGATAGGCGCGCGCCAACCGCTCCGCGGGCCAGGTGTCGGCGGGAAGCGCCGGCGCCTGCGCCGGGTCGAAATCCGGCGCCTCCAGATGGCGCGCGAACACCAGCCGTTGGTCCAGCGCGATGTCGTGGTCGTACTCGCAGTAATACCCCTCGAGGCCGTCCTGACCGTCCACCGTCTGCTTGGTGCAGACAAAACCCATCCGTGGATTGCCGAGCGAGACGCCATTGTGCGCATGCCAGCCGCGCAGCATGGCGCTGGAGACCTCGGAGGGAATCGCGCAGATCGCGGTGCCGCTCCAGATCCAGCGCGGCGGCGGATAACGGATCCAGGCCTTGCGATCGGTCTCGCGCATGTACTCGACATTGACGCCGCCGATCCAGTTCGAAAGGTAGTGATACTGCGCGGCAGCGACCGCCGGCGGCAATCCAGTGAGGCCGAGCTTGGCGAGGCCCGGCAGGAAGCGTTCATGATGCTGGCGCCGGAACACCCGAAACACGAACTCGGCGGCATCCGCCGCACTGCGGCGGGTGACAACGCTGATGATCAGCCCGGTGAAGTAGGCGTGATGCAGGTCGGCAACCGCCCTCCATTGCACAGTCCCGATGCGGCCGTCCGTCATGTCGCCTCCCGTTTCTCTTTGTTTTGCTATCGCAACGATAGAGGAGAACGAGCCGCGACCTCAAGCCGGCAACTCAGCGCACCAGCAATGTCACCGCAAGCGGGACCAGGAGCGACGTCACCAATGCGTTGAGGCTCATGGCGATGCCGGCGAACACGCCGGCGACTTCATTCACCTGGAAGGCCCGCGCGGTGCCGATGCCGTGGGACGCGAGGCCGGCGGCAAAACCGCGGGCGCGGAAATCCGTGATGCCCATCCGGTTCATCATCGGCGTCACCACGATGGCGCCCATGATGCCGGTGAGAATCACGGCGACCGCGGTGAGCGCCGGATCGGCGCCGAGGGTTTCGCTGATACCCATGGCGACGCCGGCGGTGACGGACTTCGGCGCCAAGGCCAGCACGATCTCGCGCGGCAACCCGAAGGCGTGTGCCAGCAGCACGACGGAGGCGATGGCGGTGATGCTGCCGGCCACCAGCGCAACCAGCATCGGCACCAGCGCGCGAAACACGATCCGGCGGTTCTCATAGAGCGGCACCGCCAGCGCCACCGTCAGCCATAGCAGCGGCGTCTGCGACAGGTACACCCAGAGCGAAAATGGATTCGTGCTCATGGTTCTTCCCGCAGCGACGCCAGCCAGCGCCCGACGACCAGAAAGGTGCCGACCGTCACCAGCATGGTGAGCACGACTGAGATCGCGAGCACCGTAATGATGGCGATGCCGTGGGTTGTGATCAGATCGAGTTTCTGCACCACGCCGACACCGGCCGGCACGAACAGCAACGACAGATGCGCCAGCAGGCCTTTTGAGGTGCCTTCCACTGCGCCGCCGGTGAGCGGACCGCGGGCCAGCACGGGAAGGCGATCGCGCGCCAGCAGCAGGAGCAGCAGCAACACAAAGCCGAGCACCGGGCCGGGCACCGGCACGCCGGCCGCGCGCACGCAGATTTCACCCACGAGCTGGCAGATCAGGATCAGACTGAGACTTGCGATCACGGGAGCATCCTGCAGGCCATCTTAGTTTGCTTCCTTGCGCACCGCATCCGCAATGCCTTTCCAGAGCGCGTCCTTGAACTGTGTGATCGCCGGGCTCGCCGGCAGGTCCGGCGGCTCGGAACGCTTGCGGCAGTCTTCCACCAGTTGCAACACCCAGACCTCGCCGTCGGTGAAATACAGATCGCCGCCGCCATTGCGCGCCAGCAAAGTCGGGCCGATGCCGGAGACCTGATAGCGCGCCTGCAGCAGGCCGGCTTGCTGCAGGCCAGTCGCGACGAACTGGCGTTCGAAGTCGATGTCCGGTGAGATGTGGTGGGTGATGGCACCGGTGTAACGGCTGAAGCCGACGCTGCGATCGAAGGTGGCGGCGGCGAGCCAGACCGGGCGCTGCTGATCGCCCTCACTCAGCACCCGCCACATCCGCACATGATGGCGCCGGTCGGCGCTGCCGCCCTCCGGCTTCTCGAACGCCAGATCCTCGTGCCGCCCCGCATAAAACAGCGGACTGACCGGCGCGGTGGGATAGGGACGATGCAGCAGCACGCTGCCGAAGATGTCGATACTCGAACGCAGCGTGACCGGATCGGCGGGATGCCAGCCGGCGTCGTGCATGGCGCAGAGAATATCGCGGGACGATCCCACCAGTGCGAGATTGATCGGGTCGCCGGGAATGCCCTGGGCCGTGGCGGTGACCATCGGCAGGCCGGCGAGTTTTTTCTCGTGCTCGAAATGCCGCCACACCGCCGGCAACGCGACATAGGCCACGAACACGTAGAACAGGATGACCAGGGCCACCAGCGACGTGGTGTGCCGGATGCGGGATCGCGCAGGCTTATGAGATTGAGACACGGAGCAGTTCAGCGGGATGCCGGCACAATCCGGCATCGGTGGCGCGACAAGAGGGAAAGCAGATCAGACGGCCGAAGCCGTCTGATCGCGTCAGGGAAGGTCGTGCCGTCAGCCCTTCAGCTTCTTGGTGCATTCGCTGTAATAGCCGCCGCCCTTCTGGATCCATTTCAGGCCGCCATTCTCATTGCTGGCCTTGTTGGCATTATACTGATCCACGCAGGTGTGCATGCGCGCCTTGCCGGGCGTTTCGCTGGAATATTTCGGCGCCACCGCCGCCGGGAAAACGGCATTGCCGACCGGAGCGGCAGGGGCCGCCGGTGCAGCCGCGGGCGCTGCAGCGGTCTTCGCCGCCGGCTTCGCAGCCTCCTTGGGCGCTGCGGGCGCGGGGGCAGCAGGAGCCGCAGGCGCTGCGGCGGTGGTCGCCGGCGCTGCGTCGGTGCCGCATTGCGTCTTGCGGAAATCGTTCCATTTTTGATTGCCGAGCGAACCGCCATCCTTCGCGGCTTTATACTTCGCACTGCATTCCTGCATGGTCAGAGCCTGAGCAGGCAGGGCTGCGCCGCACAGCAATCCGGACAGCAGCGCAGCACCGACTATCTTCTGTTGAATGTTCATCGCAACCTCCCTTGCAAAACCAGATCCAGAAACAGAGCCAATGGATCCAGTGATCATCCTAGCCCACCGCACCGGCGTTACAAACGCCGACGTGTTTGCGCCGCCAAAAAAACGTGATCAGAAACAATCGGCCATTCACCTGCGGTTCAGGAGCGCGCCGCGAACGTGCGTCCCTCGTCGACTGCCCCCGTCGACTGTTCAACACGAGGTCCACCATGACACTTGCGTCCCGTGCCGCTGCCGTCGCGTTCGCGTCCCTCTTCCTGATGGGCACGGCCTTCGCCCAGGCCCCTGCCGCCGCCCCGGCGGCGCCCGCCGCCAAAGCCGCACCGGCCGCGACCCCCGCCGCCCCGGCTGCGAAAGCCACCGAGGCGAAAGCCAAGCCCGAGCGAACCGCCGCCTCGCTGGAATGTTCGAAGGAGGCCGACGCCAAGGGGCTTAAGGGCAAGGAGCGCAAGAAATTCCGCTCCCAGTGCAAGCGCGACGCCGGCAAGGCTGCGAAATAAACCAGGCCGCCACATAAATTGAAGCAGAAGGGACGGACCTCCGTCCCTTCTGCACGTTTTGTCGACATGTCCTGGCTGACGTCAGCCGGGGCATCTGCAGCCGGACATCTGTAGCCATGATACCTGCGCCATCGCCCATGCGCAGACTGGTGATTGCGGCCCGGTGCCGGGATTGCGATAAGTGTGCAACGCACACATAAGCTTGTTATGTCGCACGCATTGCCCGATCAGTCTTTGTCGACCAAGTCCTTGCTCACGCGATCCGCCGCGCTGCAGCTGCTCGAGACCATCGCGTTCGGAGCGGTCGGCGGGGTGCTGTTCTGGTGGGCGCAGCTGCCCGGCGGGCTGATCTCGGGCGCAATGATCGCGGTGGCGTCGGCCGCGATCGCGGGCCGGCCGCTGGCACTGCCGCCGATCTTCTCCCACATCATCCTGATGACACTCGGCGTCTCGCTGGGATCGATGGTGTCGCCGCAGATGCTCAAGAACGTCAGCGAGTATCCCCTCACCATCGCGGTGCTGGCGCTGGCGACCTTCGGCGCCACCTTCGGCAGCAGCTTCTATCTGCAGCGCGTCCATGGCTGGGACCGCGCCTCGGCGTTTCTCGCCGGCAGTCCCGGCGCGCTGTCACAGATCATCATGCTGGCGACCGAGAAAAAGGCCGACGTGCCCGGCATTGCCGTGGTGCAGACCCTGCGCGTCATCATTTTGACTGCCGCGCTGCCGCTGGTGCTGAGCCTGATCGGCATGATGCCGCACACCGGCCTCGCGCTCCGCGGCGCGCCGGCAACGCCGCTGTCGCTGGCGATCCTGGCCGCGGCATCGCTTGGTGTGGCGCTGGTGCTGCGCTGGCTGAAATTTCCCGCAAGCTGGATGTTCGGCGCGATGCTGGCCTCCAGCGTGCTGCACGGCAGCGGCTGGGTCGAGGGCGGCCTGCCGCTGTGGGCCTACATGGTGGCGCTGACCGGCATCGGCACGCTCATTGGCACCCGCTTCGCCCGCATCTCCGGCCGCACCTTGCTGCGCCATGTCGCCGCCGCGCTGGGATCGTTCGCGGTGGCGATCGTGATTTCAGCCGCTTTCGTTGCCGTGCTGGTGCTCGCGACCAATGCGCGGCTCAGCGACCTGATCGTGGCGTTCGCGCCGGGCGCGATGGACGCCATGCTGGCGCTGGCGCTGACCCTGCATATCGATCCGGTGTTCGTCGGCGCGCATCACCTGGCACGTTTCGTCTTCGTCTCGATCGCAACCCCCGGCATTGTCCATCTGTTCGGCAGGGATGACGACGATCTGGACGACTGAGTTTTAGACCGGCTGCGTCGCCACGAGATCGGCGGCTCTCGCGCGAATGCGATCCTCGAAAGCGCAGGACTTTCTGATGCGGCGATCCATGTGCACCGCGGTGATTTCGCAGCTTGCGGCGATCTCGCCGGTCTCGGCATTGCGCATCTCGTGACTGAAACGCACCACCTTGTCGCGGATCTCCAGCAAACGGCTTTCCACATCGATGATGTCGCCCGCCAGCAGTTCGCGTTTGTAGCTGATGTTCTGCTGCACCCCGGCCATGCCGCGATGGCTGTCGCGCAGGTAGCTCGGCGTCAGCCCGATCCGGGCGAATACGTTCCAGTTCGCCTCATCGAACTTGCCGACATACCACATGATGTTCATGTGCCCGACATGATCGCACTGCCAGGGATAGACCGTGCCCTTGTGGGTCAGGAATCCGCCGCTGCTCATGGCTGCCTCTCCGTCCCTCGCCTGCCCGGCAGCATCGCGCGCCTACGCTGCCTGCCTGCTTCTGATACGGTAACGTATCACGACCGATCCAGGCTAGCAATACGGCGGCGTATCAGAGGACGGCGGATGAACGAGAACGGGCGCGACGTCTGGATCAAGGCGGGCCTCGCGGCGCTGGCCGCCGGCGGCATCGAGGCGGTGCGGGTCGAGGTGCTGGCCGAGGGCATGGGTGTCACCAAGGGCGGCTTCTACCGGCGCTTCCGCGACCGCCGGCACCTGCTCGACGACATGCTCGCGACCTGGTCGGCGGGGCGGATCGCCGCGATCGAACAGCAGACCCGGCGTGACGGCGACAGCGCGCGCGATCGTCTCACCGCGCTGATCCGGCTCTATGCCGAGCGCATCAACACCGAGGCGATGGCGGTGGAGCTGGCAATCCGGCAATGGGCCCGCAGCGACGCACCGGCGGCAACGGCGGTGGCCGAGGTGGACACCGCGCGGCTGAAGAACGTGGCAAAGCTTTATGGGGCAGCCGGCTTATCGGCTGACGATGCGCGGGCCCGCGCCTTCCTGTTCTATTCGTTCGTGTTCGGGCAAAGCCTGATCCAGTTCGAGGCGGACAGCCCGCGCCGGCGCGCCCGGCTGCTGGACGCCTGCGCCGCGCTGCTGACGGGGACCGATACCCTGGTGACGACAGACTAAGCGCGCCGCAGCGATGCGCGCAGGCCCCACAGCGCAAAGGCGGCCATCAGCAGCGAGATCAGCACATTGTATCCGGCCAGCGAGATGCCGAGAAAACGCCACTGCACCTCGTCGCAGCGGATCACCTTCACCTTGTCCAGCTGTTCGAGCAGGCTGCCGGCGCTGCCGAGATCGACCGCGGACCCCGTGCATTCGGTCGGGCCAGGCCAGAAGCCCCACTCGACACCGGCGTGATAACCGCCGAGACCCGCATTGGCGAGCAGCGCCAGCGCCAGGATCACAAAGCCACCGATCAATAACGGTCGTGCCGCCCCCTGCTTCGCCACAAACGCCACCAGCACCGCCAGCGGGATCGCCAGATAATAGGCGTAGCGCTGCTCGAGGCAGAGCGGACAGGGACGGATATCGAGCACCAGCTGGAAGAACCAGGCGCCGGCAATGGTCGCGAGGCCAATGACGGCGATGGCTGTCGCGGCCAAAACGGCGGACCTTGATTCAAGGCCCGAGACGGCAGGCTTCACACTCGCGTCCATACTCACACTGGGCTCCCGATTGCTCCCGCGTCGTATCGCGAGGGCGGCCGGGTGTCGAGACACCTTCATTCACGAATGGGTGGTCAGACTTTTTGTTTTGACGCGTTTTCTCAGCGCGAACCGGTCTCCACTTCGCTCGAAAACGCTTTCCAACAGTTTCAGCAAGAGAGAATCCCCACCGGCGCAACAATTCCGGCCGCAGCCCCCGCCGGATGGCCAGTTGATCGGGCATGCGGGCCGGATACTGTCCCCAGCACCGCAGCACCGACAAGGATCCTCTCGATGCCCTCCGCGCCCCCCTCCGCCGATCGCCTGATCCGCCCGCGGCAGCCGATGCCGGCCTTCGTCCGCACCGCACTCACGCAGCAGGGCCTGGCCAACCTTTACAAGGCGAGGCCGGCCTACCAGCGCAACGACTATCTGATGTGGATCAACAAGGCCAAACGCGAGGACACCCGCCTGAAACGGCTCGACCAGATGCTCGACGAATTGCGCCGGGGCGGGGTCTACATGCGGATGACATGGACCGGGAATGCCAAGCCAGCGACCAAGTCCACCATTAAGCCCGCTGCCAAGCCCCGCCCTGCTCGCAAATCCCCGCGCCCCGCGGCGAAATCCGTGGGCGGGGCCTCAGGCCAAAAAACTGCCAAATCACGGCGAAAGGCCGGTTGACCCACGGGGATTGCCGGATATAGTCCGCCCGCTTCGCGGTCCCGCCGTCTCACGGCAAGGCCCCGTGGGCCCCTGTGGCGGAACTGGTAGACGCGCTCGACTCAAAATCGAGTTCCGCAAGGAGTGCTGGTTCGATTCCGGCCAGGGGCACCAACTAGGCTGTTCGGGCTCGTTCTGAAGCGTCCGCAACCGTCCGCTCACTACTCGGAAACCCTTGAAAAATAGGCCTTTCGGCGTACATCGGTGTTCGTCACCGTTTGTTCTCATCCGATCCCATCCGGCCGATTTGTTGGTATTTTTGTTGGTATCGTGTTGGTATCGGGAGAACAAACGTTCATGGTGACTTTCGCTATTCCGAACGAGGGAATGAGCAGATGACCCGCAAGAACGACGGCGCGTGCGCCAAGCCCAAGCAGATCAGGACCGACGTCGACTGCCGCGCCGCCCGACCGAAATTCGACAAGGGCGCGTGGAGCCCCGCCAAGATTTCCGACGTGACAGGCGGCGGTCTGTATCTCTTCGTCACGGCGGACGCGAGCCGGCCCGGCAACGCTGCCTCCAAGCTCTGGCGGATGGCCTATCGCTTTCACAGCCGTCAGAAAACCTACTCCATCGGTCCTTACGGCAACGGCAAGGATGGCACGTTCTCGCTCGCCGACGCGCGGCGCGAGCGCGACAAGGCCAAAGACCTCCTCAAGGAAGGCAAAGACCCGAGCACCGAAAAGCAACTCGACAAGCACAGGCAGTCGGCTGCCCGACCTTTCGGGCAATGGGCCGACGAGTGGCTCGCGAAGAAGAAGGTCGAGAAAGTCAAACGCGGCAGGATCGTCGCGGTGCGCGACCCCAAGACCATCGAGGTGCTCGAGCTGCGGGTCGGCTACGTCAAGGATCGCTTCGGCAAGCTGTGCAGGCAAGACATCAAGCGTCCGGACGTGCTTGCTTTCATGCGTTCATATGAAGCCGAAGGAAAGCTGGAAACGCGCGACCGCGTGCGCAGCATCGGTGAGCAAATCTGCGACTATGCCGATGTCGAAGGCGACGGTTATAATCCGTTCCGCAACCTGAATGGTCAGATGATTGCCAACATTTCAACGCCGCGTCCTGGCGTCACCGAACTTCGCGACGTGACACGCGTCTTCAAGCTCATCAGCGTACCGTGGGCTAGAGCGAGGTTTAGTGACGTCGTTGGTCTTGCCTTGCGCTTCGATGCGCTGACAATTCCCCGCCCCGGCATGGTTAATGAAATGGAGTGGAGCGAGGTCGATTGGGATGCCGAACGCTGGACCATCCCAGCAACAAAAATGAAGACTGGTTGGGACCATGTCGTGCCTTTGTCGCGGCAGGCACTTGCAATCTTGCGCAGCGTTCAGGCGCTGACCGGCCATCGCCGGTACGCGTTTTCTTGCTCGAAGGACGCGCCGCTATCAAACAATACGCTCAACAAGCGCTTGCGTTTGCTTGGCATTGACACCAAGACCGATCATTGCGCCCACGGATTCCGGACCACCTTCTCGACCCTGTCTCACCACGAAGAGATCAAGGAAACCAAGGCGTGGGATGGCGATGTCGTCGAGCTGCAGCTCGCGCATCTCGATAACTCCACTGTGGAAGGGCTCTACAAGAAGCACGGACCGCTCGCGCTGATCGGCTCGCGCACGAAGCTGATGCAGCATTGGGCTGACCGGATCGATGGCTGGCTCGATCCCAAGAAGGTGATGCCGATAAAGCGCGGCACGCAGCCCTGATGCTCTACGCCGAGGGTCTACGACACGGTGCGGAAAGCTGACCTTGGCGAAGCCACGCGAAATGCGGACGCTGGCAATGTCCACGCGGGGTCGCCTTGAGCCGCGCACGTCGCCGCCGAAACCCGACCTCCACGCCCACCGGTAATGAGCGGGCTCCTATGACGTCTGCCAGGGGTCGTTCTCTGCCGCGAGCACCACGCCAGCGGTCAGACCTGACGAAGTCGGGTTTCAGACCTGATGCCGAGGACCGCCCCAAGTCGTACGCTGGGGATGGCCGCTTGCAGGCACTTGTCCACTGCAAGCGTCGCCGACGACCTGCTGCGCATCAGTCGCGCGATATGGACAGCCCAGCGAGAAGCGGAGCATAGGCGGCGAGCCTGCGGGACACGAACTCCGTGAAGAGCCGCACGCGCTTCGTCTTGCGAGACTCCCCCTTTGTGAGAAGCCAGACGGTTCCGTACATGTGCAGGTCGGTGCCCGGCACCCTTACCAGTTGAGGGTCGGCATCTCCGACGAAGCACGGCATCGTCGTAATCCCGAGGCCTTGCCGTACCGCAACGAGCTGCGTCTCAGCGTCCGAAGTCCTGAATGGAACCCCGATGGTGCGAACCTCACCCTCGCTGGCCCAATCCGGAATTCCATGAACGCTTATGACGATCCACCGGATGGGATCCGGCGTGCCCGCACGCCACGCGGCTAGTCGATCGCGAGATATGTAGACGCCTCCGAACAGCTCCGGTCCCTTCAGGCCATGAAGATTGAGCGGCAGGGTCTTGCGGTCGTAGACGACGCGGATCGCGACGTCGGCCTGTCGGTTGGTCAAATTTGCCAGCTCGCCGGACGACATGATGTCCATCTCGATGTCCGGATGCAGACGCGCGAAATTGGCGAAGTCCGGCATCAGTAGATGTGTCGCAAGGGGCGGTGCCAGCGTCACCCGCAGAAGCCCGCGCACGCTCTGGTCGCGCCCGAAGACGCGCGTCTCCAGCAGGTGCGATGACGCCTCCATCTGGTCCGCGAACTCAAGGACCTCCTCGCCCGCAGCCGTCAAGCGGTAGCCCGAAGGCAGCTTTTCGAACATGCGCACCCCGAGGCGCTCCTCCAGCTGCGCGATGCGCCTCAGCACCGTGGCGTGGTTCACCTCGAGGCGGTCGGCGGCCGCGCGGACAGACCCGTGCCGCGCCACCGCTAGAAAATACCGAACATCGTCCCAATCGATCGCCATCGTGTCCCTGTCCACACACCCCGATGCATTGCCGTAGTGCGGTGCGGTTAGCACCGATCATGTAATGCGGGTGGTGAGATTATGCACCACCATTGTGCGACTTTCCGTACTGATAGCGCTGAATTCGGCGCGCTAACTCCAAAGCGTAAGCGGCGACGCGCCCGTCAATGACCCGCTGGCGGATTCCACTGCGCCGCATCCGCAACACTCGGGGGCTTGCCGGGTCCCACCGCCAAGCCGCAGGAGAAGTACATGAGCTACGCAATCATCGGCTTCGGCAACATCGGCCAGGCGCTCGCCAAAGCGTTCGCCCGCAACGGCATCGAAGTATCCGTTGCGACCACTCGCGACCCGGAAAGCTTCGCATCCGTTGCGACCGCGATCGGACCCACCATCATCCCGAAGAAACTGGCGGAGGCGGTCAAGGCGGACATAGTCTTTTTGGCTGTCCGTTTCGAGTCGCACCGGGTTGTCGCGAAGGCGCTGCCCTCCTGGCAGGGAAAAACCATCGTCGACGTGACCAATGCCTACGGCGTGTCCCCTGAGGAACTGGGGGGGCAACCTTCTTCCAAAGCCGTCGCGCAGGCCTTTACTGATGGGAGACTGGTGAAGGGCTTCAACCATTTGGCCGCCGCCATCCTCGGCCAGGATCCGGCCGTGCACGGCGGCAGGAGAGTCATGTTTCTGGCGAGCGACGATAACGCCGCCGAGACGGAGATTGCGGCGCTCGCTCAAAAACTCGGTTTCTCGCCGATCAAACTCGGCGGGCTTTCGGAAGGCGGACGGCTTGTCCAGGCGCGCGGGAATAGTTGGGCTCATCTGATCTTCCAGGACCTGGTCAAGTTCGACTGACGGCTCGCGATCACAGATGTCGCAGCAAACAAATCTGAATCAATCCGAAAGGGATCTATCCATGACAGCCGCATTGTCCGACCACTCACTCGATCAGATATTCCGTTCCGCCCGCACCCCCAACGGTTGGGCAGATCGTCCCGTTGAGGACGCTACGGTGCGCGAGGTCTACGACCTCATGAAATGGGGGCCGACATCTGCGAACAGCAGTCCCGCGCGTTTCGTTTGGGTCCGTAGCGCGGACGGCAAGGCAACGCTCGCGGGGCTTGCCATGGAACCGAACAAGCCGAAAATTCTGAAGGCTCCTGTCACGGTCATCATCGGTCACGATCTGGATTTCGCCGGCGAGCTTCCGAAGCTCATGCCTCACAACGCCGAGGCCATGCAGAAGGCCTTTGCGGCACCGGGCGTGGCTGAGGTGACGGCAATGCGTAACGGGACGTTGCAGGGCGCCTATCTCATCGTCGCTGCGCGGGCGTTGGGGCTGGACTGCGGCCCCATGTCCGGCTTCGACAATGCCGGCGTGGACAAGGCGTTCTTCTCGGGCACGCGGGTCCGGTCGAACTTCATCTGCTGCATCGGGCACGGCGATCCAGCTTCCGTGTTCCCGCGCAATCCTCGCCTAAGTTTTGAGGAAGCCGGTCGCTGGGCGTAAGCGGCCAGTCTTCGACCCATCCGATGGGGCTCGTTGCCCACTCCATCGATCGCGCCAACTCCTCACCCGGAGTTGGCCTTCTCGGCCGAGTGTGCACGCAGCACGGATACGCCCGAACATCAAATCTCCAACGAAGGATGAATGACATGAACAGACTGAATGGAAAAACCGCCGTGATCACCGGTGGCGCCACCGGCATCGGCCACGCTGCCGCGAAGCGCTTCGTCGAGGAGGGTGCATTCGTCTTCATCTACGGCCGCCGGCAGGAAGCGCTCGACGCCGCTGTGGCCGACCTCGGGCCCAATGCCCGCGCGGTGAAGGGCTCGGTATCCAATGAGGCCGACCTCGACCGACTCTACGCGGCAGTGAAGGCCGAGCGCGGAACCCTCGACATTGTCTTCGCCAATGCCGGGGCGGGAAGCCAGCTTCCGCTCGGCAAGATCACCGCCGAGCACATTGACGAAACCTTCGACACCAATGTGAAGGGTACGATCTTCACGGTCCAGAAGGCGCTGCCGCTGATGGGCAAGGGCGGTTCGATCATCCTGACCGGATCGAGCGCCGGCACCACGGGCGCCCCGGCGTTCACCGCTTACAGCGCGAGCAAGGCGGCAGTGCGTAACCTCGCAAGGACATGGGCGGAGGACCTGAAGGGCACCGGCATACGGGTAAACGTGCTGTCGCCGGGGCCGACAGCGACCGAGCTCGCGAAGGCGGCGTTGGGCGAAGAGGGCCAGAGAGCCTTCGCCGCGATGAACCCGCTCCAACGCATGGCCGATCCGGCGGAGCTCGGGGCAGCGGCTGCGTTTCTAGCATCTCCGGACAGCAGCTTCATGACCGCGAGCGAACTCGCCGTCGACGGCGGCCTCGCCCAACTCTGACGGGCGACGCCAAGCGGCGCTCCGTTCGATCATTCGGAGCGCCCTTGCAAAGGAAGAGCAACATGCACGTCTTCGTCATCGGCGGGACCGGCCATTCCGGTCCTTACATCATTTCCGAGCTCGTCGCCGCCGGCCACGAAGTCACCGCCCTGGCCCGGTCGGACGCGGCTGTTGCGGCGGTGTCTGCGCTCGGCGCGAAGGCGCGTCGCGGCAGCCTCGAGGATCTCGACGGGCTCAAGGCGGCGGCCGCGGACTTCGACGGCGTCATTCACGTCGCGCACAGGCAAGACCTGCTTACCTTCGGCGGACTCGACGCCGTGGCCGCCGCGGAGCGCCAGATCATGCTCGCATACGGCGAGGCACTGGCAGGCTCCGGAAAAGCGCTGGTCGTGTCGGGCAGCATCGGCTCGCCAGGATGGGAAAACCTAGGCCGGCCAGCCACAGAGGAGGACCCGGCCCTTCCCGGCGGCGAGGCGTACAGGGGTACTCTGCGGGTTCGCAACATCGTGGAGACGACCGTAATCGACCTCGCGGAGCGAGAAGTGCGGTCTTCGATCGTGCGGATTCCTCCCGTCATGCACAGCACGACCGATCATGCCGGGTTCCTGCCGCTGCTGATCGGGCTCGCGAAGGAGAAGGGCGTCATCGGGTATCCCGGAGACGGCACGAACGTTTGGCCGGCCGTGCACGTCCGCGATCTCGCCTCCTTGTTCCGCTTGGCGCTGGAGAAGGGCCCGGCCGGCAAATATTGGCACGGGATCGAGGGCGAGAGCATCCGGTTTCGCGAGATCGCCGAGGCCATCGGCAGCCGTCTCGGCCTGCCGGCCGTGAGCATTCCCGCCGACGTACTGATGCTGCCGGGATATTTCGGGTTTCTCACGAATTTGGTCACGCTGGACCTCCCGGCGTCCAATGCCATCACGCGTCAGGCCCTCGGCTGGAGACCCGCTCAGCCCGGCCTGCTCGAGGACCTCGACAACGGCCACTACTTCCCGTCGGTCGAGCCCGCCTAGCACCGTAACTCCTAGGAGACTGAGCATGAGAACCATCAGCATCGTAGGCGCAGGAAAGATGGCCACGGCGATCGCCGGCCGTATTGCCAACGCCGGGCATAACGTCGAGGTCGTCAACCGCGACCCCGCCAGGGCGCGGGCGTTGGCCGACCGGCTCGCAGCCGGAACAACCACAGGGGCTTACGGCGCGGCGCCAGCGGGCGACATTGTCATCCTCGCCGTGCCGTACACAGGTGCGGCGGCGGCGGTGGCCGACTTTGGGAAAGCGCTCGACGGCAAGGTGATCATCGACATCACCAACCCGGTTGCCCCCGACCTCTCGGGCCTCGTCACGCCCCACGGCAGTTCTGGCGCACAGGAGATCGCCAAGAGCCTCCCCGCCGGCGCGCATGTCGTGAAGGCGTTCAACACCATGTTTGGCCACGTCCTTGCCAAGGGTGGACGGCTCGACGCGTTCATCGCAGGCGACGATGCGAAGGCGAAGATGCGCGTCTCGACCTTCCTCGAGAGTCTCGGGTTGCGTCCGCTCGACGTCGGCGGCCTCAACATGGCCCAGACGCTCGAGGCACTCGGCCTGATGATGATCGGCCTGGCCAAAAGCGGCGCAGGCACCTGGGACGTCGCGTTGAAAGTCGAGATCGGCTGAATCACCGACACCACGAACCGACAACGCGTGGCTTGACGACAGCTCCGACGCACCATCGGGCCCACAACGAACTGCAGAAAGGATTTGAAATGCCCGGCAATGAAGCAATCATCAGAGAGCTCTATGCAGCGGGAGAAGGGCGAGGAACTGATACCGAAAAGTTCGTCTCCATGTTCTCTGCCGAAGGTTACATGTGGGATATGGCTACCGGCGTGAAGTTCCGCGGGCAGGCCATCGGCGATTCCATTGCGCGACTCGCAAACGCCTTTCCCGACGTCCACCGTGAAATGTTGAACGTCTACGTCGCGGGGAATGTCGTCGTCGTAGAGACCGCAATTCAGGGGACGCACAGAGGTGAACTTGCCCTTGCTTCCGGAACACTAGCTCCGACGGGCAAGGTGATCGACGTCCCGTCCTGCGATGTCTTTCACCTCGAGAACGGGAAGATAGTATCCTTTCATTGCTACAACGAGGCATCCGCGATGCAGCAGCAACTAGGCGTCGGTCCCGGCTGAATCGCCGGCGCTGGGCTATCCGATGTGAGAGAAATGGAGAGGTGTGATGAGCATCGAACAGAATACCCAGATCGTTAGGGACTTCTTTGCGGCAATGGGCCGAAGCGACAGGCAAGGTCTGCTCGCGTTGTCCGCCGAGAACATCGAGTGGATCATTCCGGGCGAGGACTGGCCGCTGGCCGGTACGCATCGTGGGCATGCGGGATTGGCGGATTTGCTTCAGCAGGCTTCCGAGACGGTGGAGACTTCTTACCCAGCGCCTCCCGAATTCGTAGCACGAGGAGACCGGGTTCTGGTCGTCGGCTTCGCAAAGGGAAAAATCAAAGCGACGAATAGAGCGTTCGAGGATCATTGGATCTTCGCCATAACCGTCCGAAATGGCAAACTTACGAACATCCGGGAGTATATCGATACGCAAGCACTGGCGCGCGCATCTAAGATGGACGCGAGCCCCAGGCCGTAGCCTGTCGAGAGACCGATTCCACGCGAAAAATTAGCGAATACGTTCCACAGCGGCAACATTTCCGAAGAGCGCGCTTCCGAGAATCAGCGGGATCCTTATTGTCGCGATGGGACGAGGCGCTCGTGCAAACGGCAACGCATTTAGGCTTGGGTAGCGAAGTGATCCAATGGATCGGAACGAAGGCGCTGGAGGCTCCGACTGACGCGTTCAATTACTTCGGCAACGAGAGGATCTTCTGCGCCGACATTTTTTTGACGTTGAGTTGGAGCGGCGTCGAATGTCAGTATTAGGAAAGATTCACAACGGAGCCCGGCAGTAGCGTTGCAAACGATTGGGGAGGCATCCCTGCTTCCGCGAGCGCCGTGGCTAGGTCTCGGAACGGTTCATCGTAACCTTCGTCCGTGAGGCGGAACGTACCCCAGTGATGACCGATCGCTTGCCGCGCACCGCAGAGGCGCAAGGCTTCCACGGCCTCGGCCGGATTCATATGTTGATCCTTCATGAACCAGCGAGGCGCGTAACCCCCGACGGGCAGCAGCGCCAACCGCAGCCGTGGATGCGCGCGGGCCACGTCACGAAACGTGCCGCCATCGCCGAAGGCCGTGTCGCCCACGAAGTAGATGCCGCCACCCGGCGCCTCGATTACAAACGACGCCCACAAAGCGTGCCGCCTGTCGTTGAGTCCGCGTGCCGACCAGTGGTGCGTCCGGCGAAGATGAACGACGACCTGCGGGTTCAAACGAATACTGTCACCCCAGTCGCCGCTCTCAACAGCAATGGTGTGGTCCGCACCCCGAATGATGGCATCGTTGCCGAGCGGCACGATGATTCGAGGCCGGTCGCGCCGCCAGAGGCGGGCGAGCGTGCCGAGATCCATGTGATCGTAGTGACTGTGGCTGACGAGGACCGTGTCGATGGGTGGCAAGTCGTCGAAGGCGATGCCGGGCGGACTGTGTCGCGCCGGCCCGGCAAACGCCAGCGGGCTGGCGCGTTCCGACCAGACCGGATCGAGGAGGATATTAAGGCCATCGACTTGAACGAGGAAACTCGCGTGACCAACGAACGAGACGCGACAACGAGCTGTTTCCAACCGCGCCGGCGGCCGGTCGGGGACGATAGCAGGCAGGGTGGCCGGCCAAGGCGTCGCGCGGGAGCCAAGCTGCCAACGCAGAACGTCGACCAGGCCACGGTCCTCGTCCCTGGTGCCCGGATTGAAGAAGCGTGTGCCGTCGAAGTGGTCGCTGGCCGGTCCTTGATAATAGGTGTTGGTTCGTGCGAACGCGCGGTTCGGCAGAACGCTCGCAATGAGAGCGGTGAAGCCCGCAATTGCCGAGCGTCGCGAGGGCCTGTTGCTCACCATCAGGACGCAGCGACAGCGTGGCGGTCGCCCCGATGAGAAGTCAAACCGGCAGGGCCGGACTTGGCGCCTCCCATGGCGGCTAGTCCGTTGCTCATCGTGGTTCGCGGCGTGTACCCCAGATCGGCCTGCGCCTTGTCGGTGCGGACCGTGAAAGGCTTTCCGATCAATCGGAGCATCTGGCGAGTGATGGGAGGCTGCCCCTTGAGGCGCAGCAGGCGCCAGACAGCTCCCATCAGACCTGCCATCGTCCAAGCCACCCGGAACGGGACAGCCTTGTCGGACACGCTTACGCCGCGAGTGGCGAGCAAAGCCGAGATGAAGCCCTTGAGTGTGCTTTTCTCACCGTCGGCAACGAAATAGGCCTCGCCGCCACGGCCTCGGTCCGCGGCGAGAACAAGTGCATCGCAAAGGTTGTCGACGTGACAGCTCGACATCGCCTGCCGACCGCCGTCGACCCATTGCCAGCGGCCGGCATGTACGGTCTCGACCATTTCTTCGAGGGTCGGCATCCCGGCACCCCAGACGAATGGTGGGCGCAGCGCGATCGTTTCGAAGTCAGGTCGCACGCGGTTAGCGCCCAATACGAGGCGCTCGCCTTTAGCCTTCGAGGAGCTGTAAGGGGAGAAGGCGCGGAACTGCAGGGGAAGGGTCTCGTCTATATCTATCATAGGCTCGGGGTCACCCATCACCACAGCGGCCGCGCTGACAGCGATCACCCTGCGCACACTTGCGGTGGCCGCGGCCGCGTCCACGACATTGCGCGTTCCTTCGACGTTCGCCTGATCGAAAAGCGACTGCTTGCCCCAGAGCTTGAAGTGCGCGGCCACGTGGAACACTACCTCGCAACCCGCCATGGCGTCTCGCAACGCTGACTTTTCAGCGAGGCTGCCTTTTACCGGCGTGGCACCCAGCGCTCGCACTTCGGCCTCGCTTTGAGGACTTCGCGCGAGCGCCCGAACCTTCCAGCCGCGTTCCAGCAGATGTGGAATCAGCCGTCCGCCGACGAAGCCCGAACCGCCGGTCACGAGCGCGGTGCGGGATGGTTCGGGGGGGATGTTCAAGTTCGCCATCGGAGTTCCCTTCGTGAGGTGAGACCCCAACGTAGCACTCGTCCAAACATAATTCAACGAACATATTTCATAATATGTTCTGCATTGTTTGTTCCAGAAAGCTACTTTATGTTGCCAACATGAAGGCCGACATGTCCGAACCCGCCTCACAAATCGACGAACAGTCCTTTCGTACGCAGATCCTCGACGCGGCGCGCATCCAGGTACGACGCCACGGCGAGGCCAAGACGAACGTGGTGGACATTGCCCGCGCCCTCGGCACCTCACACACGACGATCTACCGGCACTTCCGCAGCAAGGCGGATATATTCGACGCCTTGGTGATCGAAGCGATGCGTGACGAGGAGGAGATGGCAAACCGTTTCGTCGAGACGGATGGACCCATCGTCGAGCGTCTGGAAGGAATGGTGCTGGCACTGCATGCCCGTAAGCGCGAACGTTTTGCGACCGATCCTGAGGTTTACGGGCTCTATCGCCGCATCGTTGAAGAGCGGCCGGAGATCATCACGGCCTACTCGGTCGCGATGACGGCCTTGATCGCCCGCATCCTCGCCGATGGCGTCCGGCGCAAGCAGATCCGGATCGACAACGTCGAGGCCGCGGCGGTCGTCGTGCGAGACGCCGTCACCGTCTTTGTTCATCCTGCACATGTTGCCACCGCCGTTGCGGCCGGCTTGCCCAGCGAGCGGATGGCCCGCAACGTCGTGCGTACGCTTTGCGCGGCGTTCCAAGCCGGGGTCGACCTGGTCTGACGCCAGTCGAAATCCAGAGCGGGACGAACGAAGAAGATTTCGCGCCGAAATCGTGCGGAAGAAATTCTGGACCACTGAACGGCCGCTGACTTCCTTCGTTGCGGATAACCACCGTGACGGGCGCCAGCAATATCTTGGGTCGATTCCGTTCGAAAGCGCGTTCTGCGAGCTTTGCCTTGCCTTCCGGACTGCGAACCCAGACGAACCGTGCCGGGCTGGAGGTGCCTGAAGTCGGCCCCCATTTCATGATTTCGTGGCGCGCGCGGATCACGCGTTCCTCGACAGGGCTCTCCGTCCAACCCTGATGGGTCCAGGCGGACCGAAAGATTTGATCGAGCGCGTCGGCAGATACGGCATTCTTCAGCCTGGTAACTTTTCTCTTCGAGTTTCGTTCAAGCCGGGTGCTAAGCGACGAAGCGGACGACGCCGCCGTCTACGCGCAGCGCCGCCCCACTGGTCGCGGAAGCTTGCTCCGAGCACACGTAGACGATCATGTTGGCGACCTCGTCGGTGGTCGCAAAGCGTTGGATGAGCGTGGTCGGACGCATCGCCTTCAGGAAGCCTTGCTCGGCTTGCTCTTGTGTGATTCCGTTTGCCTCGGCCTGCTTCGCCATGAAGTCACCCAGGATCTCGGAACGGGTCGGTCCCGGCAGGACGGCGTTGACGGTTACGCCCGTGGCCGCGACCGCCTCGGCAAGCCCGCGCGAGACCGCGAGTTGCGCGGTCTTGGTCATGCCGTAGTCAAGCATTTCCTTGGGGATGTTGACCGCGGATTCGCTGCTCACGAACACGACGCGGCCCCAGCCTTTCGCCACCATGCGCGGCACGTAGTGGCGCGTCAGGCGCACGCCGCTCATCACATTCAACTGGAACAGGCCAAGCCAGTCCTCGTCGGGGATTTTCGCAATGTCCTCGACGCCTTTGTATTCCCGGATGAAAGCCGTACCGACGTTGTTCACGAGGATGTCGGCGTCCGGCACCTGCGCGCAAAAGGCTTTGGCGCCCTCGGCGGTCGAGAGATCGGCGACGACGCCCGAGATCTCATTCCCCGGGAACGACTTGCGCATCTGCCGCACAGCTTCGTCGACTCGCTCTTGCTTTCGGCCGTTGACGACGACCGAAGCGCCGGCACGTACCAGTCCTTCCGCGGTCGCGCGGCCGATGCCGGCGGTAGATCCCGTTACGATCGCCTTGCGGCCCTTCAGTTCGATCTTCATGCCGTCGATCTCCAACGATTGCGTCCAACGATAACCTCGGCACGTAGAACGCCACCTCGCGTTGCCGCGAGCAGACGCCGACCGCGCGATCAGGTCTCCGCGCGCGCCCCGCGCGCAAGGCATGGCGCGGGCCGGCTCCTCTTCACGAAGCTAAGTAGGAGGTGCGCAAGCGAACGGGATTCCCGAATCTTCAACATCGGTTGTGCGTTTATGCACCATTTTGCGCAGGCCACGCGTCGCAGGAGCTACCGCGCCTTCATGAAGTCGACGCCCGCGACGATGCCCCGAGCGTCGGCGAGCAAAGCGGCGCCGGCTGGCGTCAGCGTCGGATAGCGCGCCGAGCGATCGAACAGCCGGGCGCCGCCGACCAAATCGCTGATCACGGACTGTGCCCGACGCAATTTACGGGCAGCGGCCGAAAAGCTACCTTCATCGGCAGAAACGATGAAGGTCCTGAGTTGGTCAAGGGAGAGGCCATCCAATATCAAGGGGCCATTCTACGGCAAGCTCGATAATAAGAGCCATTTCTTCCCAGTGATTTGAACGACCCGGGCTTCACTTGAGGAAAGGATCCTGTCGGAGCAAATACGTACTTGAGTTACCGGTTGCCGAAACGACTCTCAATCCACTCCAGTCCGGCCATTCCGTCCGGCGGGTTTACCTCGCTCGGCCGAAAGCGCATTATTTCGGTCAGCTCTATTTCCCCGCCCGGGCTCCGCTTTACCGTCCCGTAGACAGCCTCCGCGACGGCCTGACGACCGTTCGCACGAGCCATAGAGATAGTGGATCCCACACCTTCGAAAGTTGAACCGGCCAGCAATGACGCGATATCAATCGTCGCTGAAGTTGCGCCGGCCTTGTCCCACGCAGCCTTCAGACCGAGTAGCGCGTTGGCAACTCCATACGAGGGATAAATCGGCGCTACTTCGTATCGGTCGCGGTAGCAGGCATTGAACCAGCGATTCAACTCTGTGTCGTGTGCCAACAGCCCGTGCGAACCGCGGCCACCGATGATTGTCCCCTCAGGAATTGTCTTAGCCAGACGGTGAAGTCCGCTTTCTCCGGAAACCAAAAGCAAGCGCGCGTCCGGTATTGCTTTCCGTGCGACTTCTACCAACCGAAACAGATCAAGACCCCAATTACCGGAATGTACGAGTTGGACACCTTGCTCTTTCAGAATTTTGATCGGGGTATCAACTGCACCTGAATATAGCGGGGCGAAATGCCCCCCCACCTCTTGGGCATCCGGCTGAAGAACCTGCAATGCCGCGCGAAATTCTCTCCAACTATCCGTTCCCCAAACGTATTGTTGGTTGATGCCGCCAAAACCCAAGCCACAGAAACCGAGTTGGGCTGCCACATAGCGAGCAGCTCCGACAGCGTCCGTTGTTGTTGTCGTTTGGGTACGAAACACCCAGTCCCATTGCCGAGCGAATAACTGACTCGCGCCGCCGCCGGCGATGACGGTCAGCAGGCGTAGCTCTTCGGCGATAGGAGCAATGGCCATCGCAATTGCGCTGCCCGCGTAGCCAACGACAATGTCTGCACCGTCGGCGCGTATGCGCTGCAACTGTTCGACCTGGTCGCTCTCTGAGCCGCCCTCGTCGTAAACTCTCAAGGACAACTTGCGACCGGCGAAGCCCCGAGACGAGTATGGCTCGGGTAGTTCGTCTCCGGCGTTGATGGCTTCCACCATGAGTTCTGCGGCATTCCGGGCGGGAAAGCCGAAAGGCGCAGCTGCGCGCCCCGAGAGATAGGTCACGACGGCCACATTTACGGGCTTGTTTGTAACCGACCCCATCCGCATCCTCCGATTATACGGCTCAATAATTTATGGACCATTCGGTCCTTAAATGCAACCCCCTCGCCCTGGACTCCGGGCGTCGCCTCACGGTCCCTGTCGTTCAGCGCAGGAGGGTGAGCGTTTAACCCTGTCGTTCCATGTTGAGGCAGTCTCACGCCGGCGCGCCACTGTGAGAACACGCTTGCTGTTCGCGACCGATTGGTCTATTTATGGGGCATGATACGACAGACTTCGCAACGGGCGCGTGGCCGCCCGAGAGAGTTCGATACGGATGAGGCTATTGAAAGCGCCATGGGCGTTTTCTGGTCGTCTGGTTATTACGCGACATCGTTGCCTGACCTCCTTGAGGCAACAAATCTTTCACGCGGAAGCCTCTATGCAGCCTTTGGCGACAAGCACGGGCTTTTCTTGCATGCTCTCGACCGATACATCGCCGAGTCCTTGACGCGCCTCGATGTCGAGTTGGACCCGCAAAAAGATGCTTTGGCTGGCGTCCGAGCGTGTCTTGCGAGATACGTCGAGCGGACCAGTGGGGCTGCCGGAAAGCGGGGGTGCCTAGTCGTGGCGACCGCCATGGAATTGGCTGGCCATGACACCGAGGTAGAGCAGCGAATTCGGCGGTTTTTTAAGGCAATGGAGACGCGGCTGACGGCGGCATTGGTGCGCGCAAAGTCGGGAGGTCGACTAGCGGATGGTGTCGAGCCCGCAACGGCCGCCCGCTTGATTCTGTGTCTGCTCGAAGGCATGCGTGTCGTTAGCAAGACGAGTTCGGACCGGAGTGCATCCCAAGCCGTGGTCCAGACCCTTATCGATCGCTTCGCAAAGTAGTTCATCCCATGCCAAGCAAGTCGGTTCGTGCGAGCATTTTTAAACCAAAAGGTCTACAAATAACCTCACGCGATCTGGGCGAATTTGCCGGTGTGCGCTGGTTTGCCGGTAGTCCTTATCGAATCTCCAAGGGATATTGCCGTGGACACTGAAGTGAGACGTTACGAATCCCTGCGAGCCGGTGACATCCGCTTCGCCTATCACCGGTCAGGCCATGGCGGACTTCCGATCGTTTTGCTTCATGGCTGGCCACAAACATCGCATGCTTGGCGCCGGGTGGCACCGCTCCTGGTTTCAGAATGCGATGTCGTGATTCCTGATTTGCCGGGCTTTGGCTACACGTCGAAACCCGATGGCGGCTTCGATAAAAAGACAATTGCCTGTCGCCTCAGGGATTTTGTGCGGGCGCTTGGTTTGTCGCGCATCGCGTTGGCCGGTCACGATCTCGGTGGGCACGTCGCCTATGCCTACTCCGCACAATGGCCGGAAGAGGTTAGCCACCTGATCTTCATCGAGAGCAGCCTTCCGAGTTTCGGCCAGGAAGAAGCGATGGACGTGTCGAAAGGTGGAAGCTGGCACTTCGGCTTCAATATGGCTGGCGACATCTCCGAGGAGTTGGTTCGCGGACGGGAGAAGCTTTTCGTGGATCATTTCATGCGGCGCGAGAAAGTTGGACTCTTCGATTCAAATTCAGTGAGCGACGCCGACATCGAACATTACGCACGCGCGCTTCAGCGACCAGGCGCGTTGAGGTCCTCCTTTAGCTACTACCGCACGTTACCAATCGACCGGAGCGATAATTCCGTCTGGGGACGGACGCCCCTGCCAATGCCCGTCCTGGCGATCGGAACTGAGTGGGGCTACGGCCCCGCTTCCGAACACACCATTCGTCGGGTCGCGAAAGATGTTCGGGCCACGATCATCGAACGCTGCGGACATTACCCTGCAGAGGAAACTCCGAGCGAGTTAGCTCGCGTGATCACTGATTTCTTGGTGACGGCACCATCGATCGCACGTTGAGCTTCTCGACGCCAAATTCAACGAAAGGACCCGCAATGAATTCCAAGTTGGACGACTTCCGTCATCAAGTGCTGCGCGCAGGTGATGTAAAGATCCATGCTGTCGTAGGTGGCGAGGGGCCGCCGCTCGTTCTCCTCCATGGCTGGCCACAGACCTGGTGGGAATGGCGCAAGATTATGCCAGTGCTTGCCGAGCGACATACCGTGGTTGCCCTCGATCTGCGCGGAGCAGGTCATTCCGACTGCCCTCAGGGCGGCTATGACAAGGCAAGCCTGGCCGAAGACGTGCACGGCGCAATGGGAGCATTAGGTTTCAAGCACTATGCTGTCTGCGGGCATGACATCGGAGCGATGGTCGCCTTGGCCCTGGCCTTCACGCACCGCGAGGCTGTGACGCGCCTTGCAATCCTGGATGCGCCGATGCCGGGATGGAGCCAGTGGGAGGCGAATTTCGCTGACCCGATGGTTTGGCATTTCGCGTTCCATATGAAGCGTGATCTGCCGGAGCGCCTCATTTACGGTCGCGAGTTCGACTACGTCTCGGTGTTCTTCGCCGATCGGACGTTTAACCATGGTGCGCTACCGGTCGAGGAAGTGGAAGTTTATGCGCGCGCTATGGCTAAGCCCGGGAATACCCGGGGTGGCCTCGAGTGGTACCGCGCTTTCCCGGAGGACCACGCAAACGCTTTAAACTGGAAGCAAAATCCCTTGACGATACCTGTCCTCGCATTGGGAGGCGAGCATCGGTGGGGACCGAAGATCGTCCCCATGCTGGAGGAATTTGCTACCAACGTGTCAGGTGGCAGCATCCCGGAATGTGGTCATTGGTTAGTAGAGGAACGGCCGGCGGAGTCGGCCGAAGCACTTCTCAAATTTTTCGCTCAATGAAGCGTTAGGACCAGCACTCCCGCATCATCGTCGCCGCTATCGGCGGAAGTGCGACGCGTCTTTACCGGCTATGTCAGTTCTAGCGGTTCTGATTTGTCCGTCAGAGAGCAGGACCGTCGAAACCTTAGTCACCTGCCGGCATCGGCGAGTACAAAATCGTAGCGCAGTGCCGCCATGTCCTTCGCAACCCTGTTGCCTCGCGCGGTCGGTCCAACGGATTGCGTCTCGAGTTCGCAAATCAGGGCATCTTTGACGCCAAACACAACATCGGAATCGAGGTACTCGCTGTCTGCCAGAAACAAATGTGTTACGAGGGTTTCGCAGTTCGGCGCGGAGATCATGAAGTGGACGTGCGCTGGACGGTATGGATGACGGGCTTGCGCCTTGAGCATGTCCCCTACCGGTCCATCATCGGGAATAGGATACGCGGCAGGGACGACGGTTCGGAACCAGAACTCTCCCTTGGCATCGGTGCGCACGATGCCGCGTCCGGCAAGGCTGGCCAACCCCGTCTCGCTTTGAACGTCATAGAAACCCTCTGCGTCGGCGTGCCAAAACTCGACGACCGCACCGATGATCGGCTTTGCGTCGATGCCGCTGACCCTGCCCTCGACCAGAAGCGGCTCACTGGCCATTCCGCCGGAGATATCTTCCCCGAGTGCGAACTCGGGCGCGTCGGCAACGTGGAAGGGGCCCAGCACCGTGGTTTGGGTAGCATTGCCGGGAAGGCGGTGGTTGATCGCATCCACCAGCATCGAAACACCTAGGGTGTCGGAAAGCAGAATGAATTCCTGTCTTGTGTCTGTGCATTTTTGGCCGACGCGGGTCAGGAACGCGATAGCCTCGGCCCATTCCTTTTGGCTCGGCTCTACCTCGCGCACGAAATCGTGCAGGTGACGGACTATTGCCTCGCTGATGATACGCTGCCGGAGATTGGGCGCATTGCGCACCCGTTCCAGCACCGCTTCAGTTATGGTCGTCTCGTCGAAATTTCGCATCGCTGCCTCTTGTCCTTGTCGCTCGAGACGAAGCGCTGGTGGCTTATCCGCCACGTGGGGCTTCACCTGACCATGCCCTCGCAAGCATCGATTGCAATGCAGCCGCATCGAGCGGCCGAGGGTTCGAGTATTGATCCTGCATGACCTGATCCACCGCTTGCGCAATACCCTCCCGGGGCATGCCAAGTTCGGCCAGGGAAAGCGGATTGGCGAGCGTCCGATTGAGCGCGAACAGACCGGATGCAGCGCCTGCTCTCTTCAGAGCTTTCGCGACGCGGACCATCGCTGCCGGCGCGGCAGCGCTGTTATACGCGACAACATGGGGCAGCATGACAGCGTGCGTCTCGGCATGGCGTAGATCGAATTTTCCGCCCAGCACGTGACAGATCTTGTGATGAAGCCCCATCGCAACAGAGCCGAGACAAATGCCGGACAGCCAGGCGCCGTATTGGGCAGCTTCGCGCGCGGCAATTTCGTTCGGTACAGTGAGAATACATGGCAAAGCGCGCCCGAGTGCCGCGATGCCTTCTTCCGCCATCAGCGAAATGACAGGATTGGTGTCGTGGGCATATAACGCCTCCACCGCATGCGCGATGGCGTTGACGCCACTGACGGCCGAGAGCCCAGGTGGCAGCGAGAGTGTCAGGTCAACGTCGTAGATAACGACTTCCGGCAGCACCTTTGGCGAACGCAGAGTGGTCTTTTGGCCTTCGCTGGTCTCCCCCAGGATCGGTGTCATTTCGGAGCCCGCATAGGTGGTGGGGACCGCGATCTGCGGTAGATCGGTCCGCAGCGCCAAGGCTTTGCTCAGGCCAATCGTTGAACCGCCGCCGATCGCGACAAGACTGTCGCAATCCGCAGCCTGCAACTGGGAAAGCGCCGCCTGGGTGACGGTCATCGGCGTGTGCATCGTCGCTTCCGCGAACACCGAGCGAGCTCCGAATTCCGTAGCCGCACGCAGCGCCAGTTCGCGTTGGTCCGTCGTGCAGACCACGAAGGCTCGTCGGCAGCCCAATCGCTCCAACTCCGCCGCGATCTCTCGCATTCTACCGGACCCGAACAACACTCGGCCGGGGTTAGGAACGTAAGTAAAGGAAGCTGTGGCCGGTTGCACTAGGGTGTCGCCCCGCCAAGCCACGCGGCGCCTTGCGAATAAAGTTGATCTACCTTCGGTCCCTTGAGGCCCGGCATGTCCGGCTTGACTGTGTAGCCGATCCGCGTCTGCATATACGCGAGGTGGCGGTAGCCTTCGGGAAAACGAGCCAACAAGGCAGGGTCGAGCTCCAGCTTGGCTGAGGGCGAGACCGGGTCGATTCGATCCTTCTCATAAATCGGCTGCCGTAGAACGATGCCCCAGCGCCCGTTTCGCCTTTCCAAGAAATCATAGAAGCGCCCGGTGCAAACGACGTCACAGGTTACGCCCTCGACATCGCCGCGCTGGGAGATTGTCATTTTGGTCTGCGAGATTGCGCGGTCGCCAGCCACCTCGATCGAAATTCCTCCGAGGAAATGCAGGATACTCACGCCGCGCGCCCAGCCGTCTTGGCTGACGCGAATGAACTCGTCGGCACTCCCCTGGAACCAGGTTGCCATCATGCGCCCATCGGCGTGCCATACCTGCCGAAATCGCTCCCAATCGCCGGAGTCGCGCCAGACCACCCAATTTTCGAGCAAGTCCCGAATCTGTCGGTGATCCGTCACCTCTTGCTCTGACTTCGCCGCCATATCCATTTCCAACTTGTTCTTATTTACGAACAAGTTCTCATATATGTACATTCTTGGTGAATGTCAATCGCGGCGGGATTCGATGTCTCCTCGCTTCAGGCGCGGACGCAGGAGCAGATGCCGCAGCAAGTCATCGCGGGTTTGAATCAAGGCATGCTCGGCCTTGCGTTGCATCTCCGGATTGAAGCGCGATGCCGGAATTGCGACGTTAATTGCTCCCAGCGGTTCTCCGGCGGGGTCAAGCACCGGAACTCCGATGCCGATGATCCCGGGGGTCCACTCCTCGTGGGAGTACGCAAAGCCTTTGGTACGGATTTTCTCGATCTCCTGCCGCAATACCTTGACCGAATGGATGGTCTTCGGCGTCGCTCGCTCGAACTGGACACGGGCAAAATATTCCTTCTGAAAATCGCCCGGCATGTATGCCAAAATCGCCTTACCGCCGGAAGTGGCGTAGAGCGGGGCCAGATCGCCCAACCGCATATGGGTGACAAGTCGATGCGGTCCGAGAATGGTTGCCGCGACCTCGGCATCGTCGCCCCTGAGAAGATTCAACGCGCTGCTCTCTCCGGTCTTCTGCGTCAGGTCCGCCAGGAATGTTTCCGACTGCGTCGCCAGATCGCGCATTCGCCCTGCGCTCTGCGACAGGCTGAGCAGCGCCTCGCCGACACGGTATCCGCGGCCGTTAACCGTGCCCTCGACATAACCACGGGCGATCAAATTCTTCAGCAACTGCGAAAGGCTGCTCTTGGGAATCTGCAATATCTCGGCGATCTCGCTATGCGACATCTCGCGCCCCGCGTGCGCGAGCAACTCGAGCAAATCGAGCACGCGATCGGCAGATTTGACGGCCGCCAGAACAGAATCTGACATGAGCAACCCTCTCAGTTCACATATACGAACTCTTCTGCCAATTTGAGGGGCCTGTCAACGCGGCACGAATCGTCTCGCGGGTCGCGAGCACTGCGCGCTATCAGGAGCCCAACGGCGAGGCGCCTGGTGAGCTCTTTCAACGCCGTTCTTGCCCGGAACTAAGCGAGTCCTTTCCGAAAGAATTCAACTTGAGCATCGAGTTGATAAAGCATCACGGCTTCGCCGAGCTGCGTCTGGCAGCCACGCGCCATCGCGTGCTTCAAGAATGCCGTCACTGGCGGCTTCATGACCACTTCGGCTACCAGCATCTCCGGCGACAACAGCGCCGGGTCTAGCGGGAGAGGATCATCCTCGCGCATGCCGAGGGGAGTCGCGTTCACTACCAAGGCTGCTCCGCGCGGATCGGCCGTTTCAACCGATGCGACCGAATAGTTGGCCTGTTGCATGCGCGCTGCGAGCGCGTTGGCGCGGGCGGCGGAGACATCGAAGACGCGCACCGATGCTCCGGCCAGGACAAGTTCCATGGCAACAGCACACCCGGCACCACCCGCACCGATCACGAAGGCGCTCTGACCATTTGGGTCGAAACCGCGATCTATTAGGCCGCGCACAAAGCCGACACCATCGAGAATGTCACCGCTCCAAGAGCTATCCGCTTCGCGACGCGCGACATTAATCGCGCCGACCAGGCGCGCGCGCTCGGAGCAGCGATCGACCAATTCGGCCATGGGTATCTTATGCGGCACGGTGATCACCAAACCATCGAGATTTCTGATTAGCTTCAGGCCGCCAAATGCTATCGGCAAGACGACGGCCGGCACGTGCAGCGGCAGAAGGGCCGCGTTGAGGCCGGCCTGACGCAGACGTTGAGTCATCGGAGATGGTGCGCGCACCTGCGACACCGGATCACCGATGAGCCCGTAAATGCGCAGCTGTCCGTTGGGAAAGTCGTTATCCAAGCCAATCGCTTCAGATGCCGGGGCGTTGGCCATGACTCAATTCCAGCCATGGAGGTGCAGCGCTTGCCGGGCTGCGGCCATATCGGCATCCGGTGTTTGAGATATCACTTCCACGATGCTCGTCCCGGAAAAATCGATCTCACGCAACGCCTGCACAACCGCGGCGAAGTCGACGGCGGACTGACCAATTGGAGCGTGATCCCATTTGCTGCGGCTTGCATCGGAAAGATGGACCTGGCGTAACCAGCGTCCGGCAGTACGGATCGCTTGAGTCTGGTCTTCGCCAACGAATTCACCATTCGCTACGTCGTACGCAATTCCGAGCTGATCGCTGCCAACCGATTCCAGAAACGTCACCATTTGCTGCACCGTCGGCATCGGACTCATATGGTGATTTTCCAAGATCAAACGCACTCCCGCCCGCTCCGCGTGGGGAATAAGCGTATCGAGTCCGGCCTTTAACCAACCGTACGACGCTTCCGGCGGCGGCGGTACGAAGTTGGCCCGTCTTCCCGGAACAACAACGATCATCGGCACGCAGACCTCTTCACAGAGGTCGATCATGTCGAGAAATTGTTGGACCGAGTATTCGCGCATCTGCGGCGTAACGCTGCACAGATTTTGATCGGTACTCGGTAAATTCAACGAATCGAAGTTCAAGCCTTCGCTGGCGAGCAGATCGCGAAGCGCGCGACGTTGGGTTATATCGATGTCGTAGGGCCACAAGTGCGGTGGAATCGTAAGAACGTCGAATCGACTATATCCCACGCTCTGCAAGCGCCGAAGGGCCGCTTCCAAGCCGCATGTCTGGAGATAGGTCCATGTGCTTGCGCCAAGGGAGAGAGTTTTCACGTGGTTTCCTTCAATTTGACGAGACGCACGGTGGCCACGGAGCAACGGCTTCCATCTCCTGGTCCGTGCGCGATTCAATCATTTGCATCGCTCCGCAACGAAGCCTCGAGGAACGGGACGACCTTTTCGATTACCGCTTCGGCAGCCTGTTCCGGCAAAAGATGGCCGCAGGCTATGTCGAATCCCTGGACGTCGTCCGCCCAACGGCGCCAAACATCGGGCGCCGTCAGCTTGCCGCTTTCCATTCCACTGGCGACAAGCCGCTCGGCGGCCCAGAGCACCATCACGGGGCAAACAATCTTGCGTCCCGATGCACGGTCAGCCGCATCATGTTCAACATCGACGTCATAGGCGGACCGATAGTCCTCTATCATCGCTTGGCGCACCGAAGTCCGTCGAAACGCCTCGCGGTAAGCGTCCACGGCGGCGGGATGGAGTTTCTCGATTCCGCCGGCCATCTGGTTCAGCGTGGCATCAAGAAAGGCATCCGGATCGGCCGCCAGCATGCGCTCCGGCAAATCGCCTGGCTGGGCGAAAAGAAACCAGTGAAAGGCTCCCTTGGCAAATTGCCGGTCGACGGCGGGCCAAACATCGAGTGTCGGCACGACGGCGAGCGAACAATACGCGCTCACACGATCCGGATGATCGAGCGCGAGCCGATAACCGACGCGCGCTCCCCGGTCATGTCCGACGACGGCAAAGCGATCGTGCCCGAGCGCGCGCATCAGCGCGACGAGTTCCGCACCGACCGCCCGCTTGTGCCAGGGCCCGTCATCGAGCACGCGGCTCTTCCCGTAGCCCGGCAGGTCGGGTGCAATGACGGTGTAGCTCTCCGCCAGGGCCGGCGCGACATCGTGCCAGGTGGCATGACATTGCGGATAGCCATGCAACAGGAGGACCGGTGGCCCCTCTCCGCCGATCACGCCCGCGAAGCGCACACGTGAGGTCTGGCGATCGAGCGCTGAAAACCCTTCAAAGAGGCGCGAAGCCTGGCTCATGTGGACGATCTTTCAATGACAAATTGATTCGACTTCTTTCGCGGCGAGCAGCTCATCGGAAGGCGCGGATAAACGCCAGCAAATCATCCGCCAGTAAACCGGGCTCCTCGGTAGCCATGAAGTGACCTCCGCGCGGCAAGACACTCCAGCGCGCGATCTCGAACTGCCGGCGGGCAAAGGATTCCGGCGGTATGCCGCCAATCTCAGCAGCCGACAGGTAGAAGCCGACGGGTACCTTGACTTGCGCGCCATCCAACCGTGCGCCGGGCGGCCAATCGTAGACAAAATAGGGCAGGAACGATGTGGCGATCGTATTCGATATCCAATAGAGCGAGGCGTGGCTGAGGATGATGTCCATGACCTCGGTGCTCGCGCAATCCAGCCCGTCACTCCAGGAACCCCACTTCTCCGCCAGCCAGGCAGCGAGCCCCGCGGGAGAGTCGCTCAGTCCGTAGGCGAGACTGAGCGGTTTGGTCTGCTGAACATGCATGTAGCCGCCCTCCGCAGTAGCCCATTGCTCGCGCCGGACAAGATAGGCCCGCTCGTCCACTGTGGGTACCGCCTCGCCCGGCAACGCCACCCGGAGCGCATTCGAGCTGACATGAATGCCCCTCACCCGCTGCGGATGTCGCACACCGAGCCACGACGTCACCCGCGCGCCGATATCGCCGCCGCTGGCAAAGAATCGTTCGTATCCCAGCGACGTCATCACGCGCGCCCACAGGTCGGCGATGGCAGCGCCGGTATATCCTTCGAGGCTTCGCGCAGGAGAAGAAAAGCCGAATCCCGGCAGCGACGGGATGACGAGATGGCAGGCATCTTCGGCACGACCACCAAACCGTTCCGGCTCGGTCATCCGCTCGATTAGCGGGACGATCTCCAGGAAGCTGCTGGGCCAGCCGTGCGTCATGATCACGGGCACCGCCTGTTGATGCGGGCTTCGGGCATGCACGAGATGAACCGCCGCACCGTCAATGGTAACGTTCTCATGTGGTAACGCAGCAAGGCGCTGTCGCAGAGAGTCGAAGTCAAACTGATTGGCCCAATACTGCGCCAAACGCCTGGCATCATCGGAGCTCGTACCAAGCGACCGATCGTCACGCGAATCGTAGGACGGCCAGCGCGTTGCAAGAAGTCGAGCCCGCAGCGCGCCAACCTGCTCGTCGGGGACCGGAAGCGTGAATGGAGTGGTCATCTTGCGATTAGCTCCCGGAGCAACTGCCTCGTCCCGGACGCAGCCAAGCCCGCGCGTTCCGCCGGCGGCAAGCCGGCCCGGCGGGCGCTCGGGGCCTCGATGGCGATCGGCGTGTCCCGGGGAAATGCTCTGATGAAATCAGCGAGCCAAAGCCCACCTTCTCCCGGATAGAGCCGCCCTTCTCGCGCCTCGGGCCGCACCCCTTCCGGTGCCGGGAGGATAGCCGGCGCATCGCACAAGTGCATGTAGGAAAACAGCGCCGGATCGTATTGCGCGAGATCTGCCGGGCTGCCGCCCGAGCGGCTGAGATGCAGCGCATCTACCAGCACGCCCGCATTCGTGGGCGCGGCCTCCGTTAGCAGTGCGACGGCCTGCGCCAGCGAGCGGATCTGGGAATACGGAATGAATTCCAGCATCACCCGCACCCCCCTGAGGTTGGCCGCCGCACAGAGGCGGGAAAAGTTTCGCGCGAGCCGCCCGCGATCGGGGTCATTGCCCACTACGATCACATATCCAGCGCCTAACTCGACGGCGACGTCGAGAGCAGGCTCCAATGACGCGACGTCGCTTTCGGCCGTCAGCCAGATCGCTTCGACGTCGAGCACCCTAATGCCTGTCTCCACGAGCCGCCGCTTGATGCTGCGGATCAAGTTCGGATTGCCGATCACCGGGAATACATGGTCGGTTGGAAAAGGCGGTACGATGCGCAGTCCGATTGCATCATATCCTCCGGCCTGCGCGGACTCGATCAGCGTGATCGGATCTGCTTCAACGACCGTGAAGTGGGCTAACGAAAGAAGTGGCATTCCTTGTCCTCGTCGGAGAGATAGCCGGCGCGCGTCTATTCGCTCAGCATGATCGTTTGACCGGTGGCTGCCGCTTCCTTGACCGCAAGGGTCGCCTGCAGCGTACGCACTCCATCCTTGCCTGACACCAGCGGTGCCTCTTCGCGACGGATGACGCGGGCGAAATGCTCGACCTGGCGCAGATAGGTGTCGGCGCTTTCGGCGGCCAGCACTTCGGCGTTGAGATCGCTGCGCCACCCCGGCTCGGCGACCCCGCGATAATGATAGTGTTGCAATGTCGGCAGCGTCAGGGAACCCTCCGTTCCCGAGAAAACATGTGTGCTGACCTTCTGCCGCTTCATTCGATCGGACGTTTCCAGCATCAGGTCGAATTCGCCGGAAGTCAGGTCCCAAGAGAACGGCGAGACCGCAGTGTCCGAAACGCTGATCGTGCCGATGGCGCCGCTGTGGAAGCGCAACAGCACCGCGGCAGTGTCCTCGACCGCAAATCCACGCACGGCGTTGGAGCTGACCGCCTGGAGCGAGTGGATCTCGCCGAACATGAAGCGGATCAGGTCAATCTCGTGAATCAGATTGATCAGGATGGGTCCGCCGCCGACCTGCCGTCGCCAATCGAGGTCAAAATAGCTCGCCGTCTTGAGCTGGTTGTACATGACCGTAGCCGTCACTGGCCGCCCGATGAGCCCGTCATGAATACCCCGGCGCACACGCTGGATGGCAGCATTGTGGCGACGATGGTGACCGACCAACAGGGGCACATCACGTGCCTCGGCTGCCTTGCACATCACGCGCGCGTCCTCGACTGAATCGGCCACCGGCTTTTCGACCAACACCGCGATATTTCGCTCGATACAGGCGAGCGCCACCGGTACATGCTGTGCGTTCGGCACGGCGACGATGACCCCGTCGAGCGTCTCATTTTCCAGCATTTCGCAGTAGTCGGCGTAGGCCGGGATGTCCTCGGAGCGCGCAAAATCCAGCGCCGAAGGCGTGGGATCGGCGACCGCGATCAACGTCGTCTGCGACGACTCGCGGATGACCTTCCAATGCGCCTTGCCGATCGTGCCGAGGCCGATGATACCGATACGTGCTGAAGCCACCCGAATTTCCCTTTGTCTGATTACGCGATTGCCTGTTCGGCGAAGGAGGCCGACGCCTCGTCTTGAACCACACCGAGCAGCCGGGCCTGGAGTGCGTGGTCTTCTCCGAGCGTGCGTGCCTCGCCTTCGAATGCGACCGCCCCATTGACGAGCACGCAGGCCCGGTCCGCGATGGTCAGGACGGTCTCGGCGTGGTGTTCCACGACGATCATCGCGACCTTGCCGCGCAGCTTGACGAGCGCCTCCATCACCTCGTTGACCACTGCCGGCGCGAGGCCTTCGAACGGTTCGTCGAGCAGGATCAGCTTGCTGGGCACGACGAGCGCGCGGGCAATGGCCACCATCTGTCGTTCGCCGCCGGACAGGTTCTCCGCCCTCGCCTTCTGGCGCGTCTGGAGACGGGGGAAAAGCTCGAACACTTCCGCAATGCTGATGCCGCCCGAACGCGCCGCGAGTTGAAGGTTTTCCATGACCGTGAGATTTGGAAACAGGCGGCGGCCTTCCGGCACCAACGAGATGCCCAGCCTGTTTATTTGATACGGCTTGAGTCCGTTCAGCGAGACGCCGTTGAACGTGATGGCACCCGCGCTCAAGGGCAGGCTGCCGGTAAGCGCCTTGAGCATCGTGGTTTTGCCGACGCCGTTGCGGCCGAGCAGCGCGACCGCCTCACCTTCATGCACGGTGAGGTTCACTCCCGCGAGCACCGTACTGCCGGAATAGCCGACCGCCATGGCCCGTGCGTCGAGCAGCGGACGCCGTGAGGCATGGGCCAACCGCTCAACCGCCGGCGGCATATGCCGCCCGCTTGTCTTGCTGGCGCCCAGATAGGCCGCGATCACTTGCGGATTTGAGGCGACCTCGGCCGGCTTCCCATCGGCGATGATGCGCCCCTGATGCAAAACGGAGATACGGTCGGAGATGGCCAGGACGCGGTCGATGTCGTGTTCGATGAGCAGCACGGCGTGTTTCTCGGCAAGCCGCCTGATCAAATCGGCGACCACGACCCGATCCGCCTCCGCAAGACCGGCGAGAGGTTCGTCAAGCAGCAGCAGCTTGGAGTCGATCGCAAGCGTGACTGCGATCTCCAGCAGGCGCTTGGCGCCATGGGGGAGATTGACGCAGGGGTCCGCTGCCCGGTCGGCGAGGCCGACCGCATCGAGGATAGACCAGGCTCTGTCGTTTATCGCTGTCAGGCCATGGGCGTCGAAAAACAATCCGTTCGCGCCGTGACGCTGCGCCTGCACGGCCACCCGCACGTTTTCAAATACAGTCAGGTTGGGGAAGATCGAGAGGATCTGGAACGAACGGCAGATGCCGAGACGCGCCCGCGCGTGGATCGGCAGCTTCGTGATGTCCTTGCCTTCGAATAAAATCTGGCCGCCACTCACCGGCAGAACGCCGGTCAGCATGTTATAGAAGGTCGTCTTGCCGGCCCCGTTCGGACCGATGATGCTGTGGAGCACGAAGGGGCGAACCTCAAGATCGATTTCCTTCGCCGTGACTAGGCTGCCGAAACTCTTGGAGAGCTTGCGGGTTTCGAGGATCGGCTTGGCCGGGTCGATCGCAAGGGCCGCGCTTTCATAGGGCTTGATGGCGTGAGGACGGGGAGGAATGGTGTTGTTGGTCAATGTCCAACGCTCGCGCCGTACCATTCGCTGCGCCAAACCCTGGATTCCTTCGGGCGACAGCAACGCGAAGAAAATCAGTATCGGCGCGAAGATCAGCCACCAGTTCTCGGTGAATGCGGACAGGCGGTTTTCCAGAATAATGAAAGCGATAGCGCCCCAGAGCGGGCCAAGAAAATGGTGGACGCCGCCGAGGACGGTCATCAACAGGCTGTCGCCTGCGTGCTGCCAGCTCAGATTATCGGCATAGACGCCTTGCAGCATCAGGGTCAGGAGAGCGCCGGCGTAGCCGACGACTGCAGCCATCAGCGTGAACGAGCCGAGACGGACGAGGTAGACATTGTAGCCGAGGCTGCTCGCGCGCTGTTCGTTGTCCCGTACGGCCTGGAGTACGCGGCCGAAAGGCGCATGCGCCAGCCGCCACATCAGCCACATGGCAAGCACCACCGTCACGACCACGAAGAAATGGAACGAGGTGTCGCTGGCGAAATTCGGACGGGGAACGCCCTGAATGCCGTTCTCGCCGCCGGTGACCGAAGTCCATTTGAACGCAACTTCGAAGGCAATTTGCGAGAAGGCGAGCGTCAACAACGAGAAATACAGACCTTTGCGGCGCAGGATGATCGCCCCGATGGCCAGACCCAGCAGGATCGAGAAAGCGATCGACAGCGCCAGCGCGGCAAACTCGTTGCCGATCCCGCCGAGCAGGAAGAACGCCGCCGCATAGCTCGCGCAGCCGAAGAACACGGATGCACCGAACGGCACGAGGCCGGTGTAGCCGACGAGCAGGTTCACCCCTGCGCCATACAGCGTATAAATCGCGATCTGCGTGACAAGTGAAACAGGCGCGCCGAGCGCGAACCAGAGGGCGCTCAATACGTTGAGGACGACGGCAACCCAGAGAACGGGATGCCGTAGCAGCGACCGGACTTTCATTCGAACCTCTCCCACCGCTCGCCGAAGAGGCCACGCGGACGCACCAGTAGGATGATCGCCATCAGGATGTACATGGCGGCGCTGGACCAATCGGGATGAAACTGGATCGTCATCGACGTCACGATGCCGACCAGGACGCCAGCAATGATCGCGCCGGCATAGGACCCGAGACCCCCGATAGTGACGATCACGAAAGCTGGCATGATCGCACCCGCCGCCATCGACGGATTCACCGTCCAGAGCGGGCCCGCGAGCAGGCCGGCGAGGCCGGCGAGCAGGCAGCCGATGCCGAAAACGCCGCTGAGCACGATCGGGAGGTTGATGCCGAGAAGACCCACCATCTCCGCGTCGCGCGAGCCGGCGCGAATGATCCGCCCGAACGGCGTGTATTCAAGAAAACTCCAGAATACGAAAAGCGCGAAGACCGTAACGGCGAGAACGGTGATGCGGTACTTGGTGATCAGGATCGGTCCGTATTCCACGAACCCCGATAGGAATTTGGGCGGACTGAAAGGGAGCGGTGCGGCACCGAACGCGAGGCGAAGCATCGCCTCGATGAACAACGCCAGCGCAAAGGTGAGAATCAGGCCAAGCAGCGGTTCCTTTCCGTAGAGCCGGCGTATGAGTACCATCTCGACAATGACGCCGATGAGGCCGGTGATGATCGGCGCGAGTAGCACCGCGCCCCAGCCAAACTCGCGGTTCAACATCAGCGCGAGGTACGCTCCGATGGCGAAAAACGCGCCATGAGCGAAATTCACGATGCCGAGCATTCCAAAAATGACGGACAAGCCCACGGCGATCAGAACGTAGAGAAAACCCAGCACCAGGCCGTTCACGGCCTGGGATATGATCATGTCGAGCATGAAGCACTCCCGATCGAACGGAGCCGCATTCCCGGGAAATGCGAGGCCGCGTCACCCGTGATTATTTTCAGAGCGCGTCCATCTTGCATGCGCTTTGGGTTTCCGCGCCGAAGACCTTTTCGATTTCAGCATGCGTCGAAGGTGTTTCGGCGAGAATGTCGAAATAGTCCCACTTGTCGGAGATCTTTGGCTTGATACCAACGACAAGCATGCGGTTGACCATCTGGTGGTCGAAGGCACGATAACCCGCCTTGACGCCACCGCGCTGAACTCCCCAATTTTCGAGCGCATTGACGATCGCGCCAGGCTCCGTCGATTTCGTAGTCTCGATCGAGTCGAGCAACGCCTTCATCCCCATCCAGCCCATCCATGCCTTGTCGGCCGCCGGGCGCTTGTATTTCTGCTCGTAGGTCGACGCCATCGCCTGCTCTTCCGGGGTGTTGTTGGGGTTCTTGTAGTACCAATTGAGCGTGAACAGGCCGTCGGCCGCTTCGGGACCCACGCCCCAGAGATCAGTGGCGCCGACGGCTATTTCCGCGAACGGAATCTTGCCCTTCATGCCGAGTTCGTTCCACTGCTTCAGAAACGTCGAAATATCGCTCCCCGCCAGCCCGCCCACCACGACGTCCGGCTTGGCGGCGCGGATCTTAAGAATGAAAGAACTGTAGTCGGCAGTATTGAGCGGCACTTCATCGGCACCGACGAGTGTGCCTCCATTGGCCGCGCTGAATTGAGTGAATTCGCGCTTGATATCCTGCCCGAAAGCGAACGCCGCAGTGATGAGATACCATTTCTTGCCAAGACCCGCACAATACGGCGCGAGAACACGCGTATGGGCATCGGCCGGCGGTTGAAGACGGAAGGTATACTTGTTGCAAAGCCGACCTGTGAGGTCGATCGCCCCGGCATTGGGGGCGACGAATGGGAGTTTTGCCTTCTTCACGACTGCCGAGATTGCCAGCGCGCTCGAGCTCAGCGAGCCTCCAACGAGGCCGACGACCTTGTGTTCACCGATCAGGCGCTCCGCATTCTGCTGAGCGGCCTGCGACGTCGGCTCATCCAGCCAAACGACCTCCGCCTGCCGACCCAGAACCGTGTTGTTACGAAGCTCGAGCGCTAACAGGCTGCCCTGCGCCATATACTCCGCTTGATCGGCCACCGCGCCTGTCTTCGCGTAGATCATGCCAATCTTGATCGGCTCGGAGGCGGCGGCATTCCCGAAATAGGGCATGCCGAGCTTCGACCCGGCTGCCTGCGCCACCACAAGGCCACTCGCGCCGCCGATCAATGCACGGCGACTTATCTTGCCCGCATGGCGCGATGAATTAGACGACATAGCTTCCTCCCTCGACATTCGGTTTCTGGCTCTCAAGAGCTCTTCAATTTCGGGCGCCAATTCAGTGGCGACAAAGTACGTTCTTGCCTGTGAACTAGTTCTTCTATATGTACGGTCTCGGCAGGATGTCAATGGCCTCCTGAGTGAGCCTCTACCTTCCGGCCAAACGTTGCATTTATAGATCGTTTGGTCTATATGTATATATATTTGTGACCCGACAAGCATTGCCGCCGAAGCCGCGCGGACGAGTGCATCAATAGTACGGAGGAATGCGCATGCATCGCAGACAGTTTATCGGCGGCGCGATCGCAGGAGCGGCGGCCGCTGGATCCGCGCTCGCGAGCACGGAGGCTGCACAAGGCGCCGAAACCAAATCGCCACTAACCTTCGTACTTGTGCATGGGGCCTGGCATGGAGGTTGGTGCTATCGCGACGTCGCCAACGCACTCCGGGCCGCCGGACACACGGTGTTTACTCCCACTCATACCGGCTTGGGTGAACGTTCTCATCTGAGCAGCGAAAGCATCACACTCGAGACACATATCCGGGACGTGTGCGGCTGCATCGAAGCGGAAGAACTCTCCAATGTGATCCTTTGCGGCCACTCTTATGGGGGCATGGTGATAACCGGCGTCGCCGATCGAATGAGCTCGCGGATTCGAACGCTGGTGTACCTCGACGCCTTCGTTCCGGAGCACGGGCAATCCCTGAACAAATGCCTTGAACTCGCCTTGTCACCGGAAAACGCCAAGGCGTTAGTCGACGGGTTTCGGGGAAGCGCCGTGAAGGGCAATAGCGGCCTGATGGCTGCACTGCCGGCCGAAGCTTTCAAGGTCATCGAAGACAAGCGTGCGTGGGTTGATCGGCGGTGCGGCCCGCAATCACTTGCGACATTCGAGACGCCAGTTCTACTTACCGGAGCCGGCTCGGCAATCAAGGAGCGCGTGTTTATCCTCGCCGACGGCTGGGATCCAAGCCCGTTCCGTTACTACGCCGCAAAGGTAACCGGGCTGCTAGGTTGGCGCGTTACCAAGATGTCATGCGGCCATGACATCATGGTGGACCTGCCGCTTGAACTTGCCCGCGAACTCGGAAGGCTGGCATAGAGTTGTGCTGCCGTCGTGCTTTGCACAAATGGGTACGAACTTTCGGTATCTCCAATGCTGTCAAATCAAGTTCTGCGAGTAGCTCCTCTAGTCGTTAAACCGTCTCCCGCTTTCCTTGAACGGACCCTTACCGTAGGCAGCGCGGTATTGAAGCACGCTTAGCAGTTCAACAAGCTCCGCTTCGGATCGAACAGCCACCGAATATCTTGGCGTTGTGAGTTCTGACGGCTGTTGCGGCGTTCTGAAACACCCACGCAGTCGCTAGATCGACGTCACGGCCGAATTCTTCAGCCGACGTGCTTTTCGTCGATCCCACTGAGATTCGTTGCGGCCCGGTGAAGGGCGGGCATGAGTGCAACTCGCTCGCGCGTGCCAATCCCTGTGAGGGCGACATTGACCACTTAACTGCGCTCGAACTCGGCTGACGCGCGCCGGAAGCCATTGAGGCGGCAGACGTTGTCTACACGCGTGTTTGCGGATTGCGGCCAGCCGGCGGTAACCAGCGACTAATCTGGCACGAGGGATTTGGGACGGCGTACATCCGAACCTTCGGCTATTTCATCAGAGGGCACTCGCTGCGGGCGGCCGGGAAGGCTTGTGCGCCAGGCAATCTGTTGAGCACGAGATAATTGTCCCAGCGGTGCTTTGATTGCGCCGGGCTCTTAACCTGAAATAGGTAGAAGTCGCGAACGACGCGGCCATCTGCCCGGAGCACCACTTTGTCCGAATAGAAGTCTTCGATCGGCGTGGCCTTCATCGGTCGCTTTTGCATCGTTCGGCATGCTGGCCGATCTTGACCTTCCGTCAACACCACGTTACCTCGCCATCGCTCCCAACAGTCACGCCGGTGGAACGATGCTTTTACCGACATGGCGCCGTGGCGGCACTGTCCATCTTGCCGGCGCTTTTGATCCGCCGCAGATAATGAAACGGATTGCGCGCGAGGGAATCAACTTCACTTTTATTGTTCCGACGATGCTTTATGCGCTTCTTGATGAGCCATACCTGAACCAAGCCAACCTTTCGTCCCTTGAATACTTATTCTATGGGGCGGCCCCCGCCTCTCCCGCCCGCCTCATCGAGGCCATAGAGCGAATTGGTCCCGTGCTCGCGCAAGGCTACGGGCAAACAGAGTGCTTTCCGATATCCGTTCTCAGGCGACAGGATCACGATCCCCGTAATCCAGAGCTGCTTTCTTCCTGCGGAGTTCCAGTTGCTACCTGCGAGGTCAGACTTCTTGACAGCGACGGTAACGAGGTCGCGCACGGAGACGCTGGCGAGATCTGCGCACGGACTCCTGCAGCGATGGATGGCTATTGGAAACAGCCAGATTTAACGGCGGAAACGCTGGCCGGAGGCTGGGTACACACCGGTGACGTCGCACGAATGGACGAGCGGGGATATCTCTATATCGTCGATCGCAAGAAGGACCTGATCATATCTGGCGGATTCAACGTCTATCCTCGGGAAGTGGAGGATGCGCTCAGCGAACATGCCTCTGTCGCCGTAGCCGCAGTTGTCGGAGTTCCTGACGATCGTTGGGGTGAGGCCGTCGTCGCTGCCGTCGTCCTAAGGGACGGAAGCGCCGTCGACACGCAGTCATTGATCGACTACGTCAAACAGCGAAAAGGATCTGTGCTTGCGCCAAAGCGCATCACGATCCTTGAAAGGCTGCCCGTGACGGCGCTCGGCAAGATCGACAAGGTCGCACTGCGACGCAGTCTACGATAATTTCCCAACTCGCGTATTCGCGGATATTATGTGATCGGATCCGCTGAAGCCGACAAGAACATCGCCGGCTTCAGCCCTTCCGATACAGTCTTCAAGACTAACGCTTAACGAGCGGGCACAAACTCTGGTCGATCGGTACGTAAGCCTCTACGGCATCGACCTTCCCGAGCTTCTCATAAAGATCCCATGGGCCCTTGGATTCCGAGGGTGATTTGACTCGGAAGATATACATATCGCGCATAACCCGACCATCCGCACGCACGACCGCGCCCTTTGTATAAAAGTCCTCAACCGGGATCGACTTCATGGCGGCGGCGACCGCTCCTCCCTCAACCGTTCCCGTCTTGGCGACGCTCTTCAGATAGTGCAAGACTGAGCTATAGACCCCTGCTTGCATCATATTTGCGGGTGCGCCATGCCGATCCGTGAACCTCTTGTTCCAGGCACGTGTGTCGTCATCGCTGTCCCAATAGAAGCTTTCGGAGAGGATCGCGCCCTGCGCGGTCTCCAGCCCGAGAGCTTTCACGTCATTTAGCACCAAAATGAGGGCAACGACCTTTTGCCCGCTCTGGGGCAACCGAAATTCGTGTGCCTGCCTAAGCGACACGACCGTGTCGTTTCCGGCGTTCGCCAATGCCACTGCTTTGGCCTTTGAGCCTTGGGCTTGCAAAAGAAAAGATGAGAAATCCGCCGTGTTGATAGGATGCCGTACGGCTCCCACCACCTTCCCGTTGAGGCCTTCGATGGCGCGGGTCCCGAGCGTCTCAAAGGCCTTTCCGGATTCGCTATCGAGCGCGACAAAGAACCATGTATCGGCTCCCTGTCGAGTGATGAATTTAATTGATCCGTTGACGAGGGAATAAGTATCGTAAGCCCAGGCGGATGTGGTCTCCTGGCATGCCGCGCCCGTGAGGGTCGAGGTGGCGGCACCCGAGAATCCGGCGATCTTTTTCCGTTCGCCGGAGATTGCCGCAACAGCTAAGGCGACCGCTGAGTTCGGTACGTCGAATATCGCGTCGACCCCTTCGGCATCATACCAACGCTTGGCGATGCCAGAGCCGAGATCGGCCTTGTTCTGATGATCGGCTGACACGAACGAAATGGGCTTGCCCAGCACACTGCCCCCGAAGTCCTCGATTGCCATTTGGGCTGCGACCACGGAGCCCGGGCCTGTTATCGAAGCATAGGGGCCGGACATGTCGCTAAGAATTCCGATCTTTACACCGTCTTGGCCGGCGCACGCCGGTCTTACTAGTATCGCGAGCGCGATAAACACTCCAAGGCTCATACGGGCTTTCATTTAGCATCTCCTCCGGTTGTCGATAGGCTGTGTACGGCGGCTTTTGAGCGCGCTCATTTTTCTATTGGATCGTTGGCTAGGTGATTTTGTCCGATCCAGACCACAATTGATCTTGAAATACTATTTATTGACTCTATAGTCAATTGAAACAGCCGTCTGTTGTGGACTTTCGATGCAAGGACGGTTCGATGTGTCGTCGAGAATCCGGTTACGGCAGTCGCGACTCGGTCGTCAATGCCGGCCGATCTACCTTGACGTAACGCAAACATAAAAGAGCAATTGGGAGGAAGAGCAATGCTGCTCATCGATTTCTTCAAACAAGGCGTCGTCAAGTATCCGGGCCGCGTATGCGTGACCGATGGCGAACTTACATATACGTTCGCGGAGATTGACGCACACTGCGAAGCCGGCGCCCAAGCGTTACTGCGCGCCGGCGTCCTTCCTGGCGAGTCAATCGGCGTCGTGTCACCAAATCACCCCCACGTTCTTTCAAGTCAGTATTTGATCCAACGTGCTGGAACAGTCTGGGTACCTCTGAACTACAGAAATCCCACGGAGGAAAACGTCCGTCACGCCGTGAAGCTCGACTGCGTTTGGCTATTCTATCATTCAAGCCTTTCGGACCAGGCGACCGCACTACTAGAGCAGTCGCCGGCGATGAAGGGTGCCGTCTGCCTCGACAAGTCTGACGGCGACCGCCCCTATATCCTCGATTGGCTTTCGCAACCCGGCGAGCCCGTGGCCTTTCCCGACACGAGGATGGACGATGTTGTCTGCATACTCTCATCCGGTGGCACGACGGGCGCGTCCAAGGGTGTTGTCCATAACAGCCATTCCTTCGGCGTCATGACCGCGAGTTTCTATGCAACGATGCATTTAGACGCACCGCCGGTACATCTGGTCGTGGCGCCGCTGACCCATGCTGCCGGCGTCCTACACTGGGCGCTACTGCCGCTGGGAACGACCACTGTTATTCAAAACTCGACCGCCGCCAAAGATATTCTCACGAGTATCGAAAAGTACAAGATCTCGGTATTGTTTCTACCGCCGACGCTCATCTACATGCTCCTGTCGGAACCGGATTTGAAAAAGTACGATTATTCATCCTTGAGATATTTCATGTACGGTGCCGCACCGATGTCGGTAGAGAAGCTGCGGCTTGCGGCTGCCGCCTTCGGGGATGTTATGATGCAACTCTACGGGCAGACCGAATGCATGATGACTATGACGGTGCTGACCCGTGAAGATCATGTAGAAATCCTGTCTGATCCGGCACTCAATCACCGTATCGCCTCCGCAGGTCGCGCTGGACCATTCAGCCATGTCGAAATCATGGGTGAAGACGGAAAAATCATTTCCGATGGCACTCCCGGTGAAATTGTTTGCAGGAGCGGTTTGCTCATGGTCGGTTACTATAAGCAGCCGGACGAGACTGCGGCTTCACAACTAAATGGTTGGCATCGCTCGGGTGACGTGGGCTACAAGGACCCGGATGGTTACATTTATCTTACGGATCGCAAACGCGAATTGATTATCACGGGCGGCTTCAATGTTTTTCCCTCCGAAGTCGAACAGGCTTTGATGAGTCATCACATGGTCCAAGATTGCGCGGTGGTCGGTGCCCCTGATGAGAAATGGGGCGAGCGCATCGTCGCCGCGATCGAGGTCAGACGCGGGTGCATTCTAGACGTGGAGGAACTCATCGCGTTCTGCAAAGGAAGAATAGGTAGCGTAAAATCGCCGAAGCAGATCGAGATCTGGGACAAACTTCCTCGAAGCACCGTCGGAAAGATTTTGCGCCGTGAAGTACGTAGCAAGTACTGGGCTGAGAAAGTGCGCCAGATTTGATACTGCCCGACCGGTCCTCCTCTATGATTAGGTGTCTGGTCCCGGAGTGTGGGGGAATCAGCCAAGCTGATCCCTCATTCCGGGAGGAGTTATGGGACAGATACTTCACGGCAGCGCCACGACCACGCACGCCATCCGAGCGGCGATACAGCGATCGAAGGCTCCGCTCAAAGATCTAGCCGTGCAGCACGGCCTTAATCAGAAGACGGTCTCCAAGTGGCGCAAACGGACCTTTGTTCACGATGCTCCGATGGGTCCGAAGATTGTGCGTTCGACAGTTCTGACGGCAGAGGAGGAGGCGATGGTCGTTGCGTTCCGCAAGCACACGCTGCTGCCTCTCGATGACTGCCTCTACGCTCTGCAGGCGACCGTCCCCCATCTGACGCGGTCATCCTTGCACCGTTGCCTGCAACGCCATGGGATCAGCCGCCTGCCCGAGGTCGCCGGTGACAAGCCTGCCAAGCAGCCTTTCAAGGCCTATCCGATCGGCTACTTCCACATCGACATCGCCGAGGTCCGCACCGAGGAGGGCAAGCTCTACCTCTTCGTGGCTGTGGACCGCACCTCGAAGTACGCCTTCGCTCGGCTGATGCAGAAGGCGACCGTTGCCACCGCCAGGGCTTTCCTCAACGACCTGGTCAAGGCTGTCCCCTACAAAATCCACACCGTGCTCACGGACAACGGCATCCAATTCGCCGACCTGCCCAAGAACCGATCGGGCCCAACTGCCATGTGGCGCGGCCATCCTTTCGACCGCACCTGCAGGGGGCATGGCATCGAGCATCGTCTCACCAAGCCCAACCATCCCTGGACCAACGGTCAGGTCGAGAGGATGAACCGAACACTGAAGGAGGCAACCGTCCGGCGATACCATTATGAGACCAAGCGCCAACTCGAAGACCACCTCGGCGCCTTCCTGGACGGCTACAACTTCGCCAAGCGGTTGAAGACGCTACGCGGCCTCACACCCTACGAAGCCATCTGTACAGCTTGGGCAAACGAGCCAGACCGCTTCCGGCTCGATCCCATCCACTTGACCTCGGGACTGAACACCTAGTGACGTTGATAACCGGAAGATGATGACGTCGAAACCGTCGAAAAGCGTTTATTCGGCGCTTTCAGAACAAGCACGAGGCGGTCGGTGACTGGGGGCACTTGTGCCGGCACTAGGTCAATGCACGTAGTGCGACGAGCAATCGATAGCGGGAGTTGCGAGAGAGGCGAAGGCTTGCAATTTCTGACCCATATCCTCCCGAAGACCGCCTCGCACGAGCACAGATTGCTATTCGGCTCCAGGGTAGAAGCGTCATGAGAATGGGCTGATATTCCGTCTATGACCTTCCAGCGATGTTTAGCTAGTTTTTGGAACGGTACTTAGGTGAAGAATCCCGACCCGCCGCAAATCCTCCATCGACCACTATCGTCTGGCCGGTGATATAGGAGGCAGCGTCCGATGCCAGGAAGGCGATCACGGATGCCACTTCCTCCGGGTCAGCAAAGCGAGCCATCGGGACCGTGTCGAGAAGCGACTGTTTTAGTGTGTCGTTTCCTCGCATGCCATGGGTCATGTCTGTGGCGATGTATCCTGGCGCAACACCGTTCACACGGACCTGCCGGTCGGCCCATTCGATAGCGAGCGATCGGGTCATGGCATCCATGCCTCCCTTTGACGCCACATACGGCAGACCCCGCGTTACGCCGACGACAGCCGTCACGGATGAAACTGAAACAATGCTTCCGCCCCCATTCTTCAGCATATGCATGCTTCCGGCTTGCACCGCAAAAAAGGCTCCGCGCAGATTAACATTCATAAGCGTGTCCCACATTTCCGGAGTCACGTTTTCGGCACGTGTCCAGTATGGGCTGATTCCGGCGTTGGCGATCAGGATGTCGAGCGCGCCATGCCGGTTGGCAACCTCGTCGATAGCAACCTTTGACTGGGCTGGATCGGCAATGTCGAGCGCCATAGCCTCCGCCCTGGCGCCTAGGGCTACCGCCGCGTTTGCGACTTCGTTGGCCGTTTCGAGCGAACGGCCAGCGACAATTACCGTTGCCCCCGCACTCGCCAAGGCCAGTGCACTTGCCCTGCCGATGCCGCGCGTACCGCCGACTACCAGTGCAACTTTGCCCGCGCAACCGGCCATATCAAGCATTCCAGTCATAGCCGTTGAGAAACGCGTGCGCAGCAACCGCCATCTGAATAGTCGGAGGCCCCTCCTCTAGCCAGTTGAGACGCGCATCTCGATAGAGCCGCTCGACCGGATACTTGCGAGTATAGCCGATTCCGCCATGGACAAGGAGAGCTCGGTCTGTAACGCGCCCGACGGCCTCAAGTCCAAAAAGTTTGCACATCGAGGCCTCGGCCGGAATGCGCCGGCCTGCGTCCCACTTCGCGGTAGCGTCGTCGATCATTCCGCGTAGCGCGTAGATATCCGTGCCCATTTCCGCGATGTAGCGATGGATCGCCTGTCGCGAAGCGATGGGTTTGCCGAAAGTCACCCGCTTTTTTGCGAAGTCGAGCGATAGATCCAATGCGCGCTCGGCGGTGCCAAGCGAAGTGGCGGCGATAAACACCCGACTGATTTCGAGCACCTCCTCCATTTGGGTCAGGCCCTCGCCTTCCCTGCCGAGGATGTTGGTTACTGGCACACGGACGTTCACCAGATCGATTTGGCCGTGCTCGCCCCCCTTGCAACCCATCGTCTCGGGCAGCGGGGTAATCGTCAACCCCGGTGTGTTCCGTTCGACCAAGATGCTGCTGATCCCTTCCGCGCCTTTCGAGACGTCGGTCTTCGCAATGACCATGAAATGGGTAGCGAAGTCCGAATTGGTAATCAGCCATTTGCGGCCGTTGATGACGTAATCATTACCCTCGCGCACTGCCCGGGTCCCAATATCCGCCCCCGAACCAAAGTCAGGTTCGGTAAGACCGAACGCCACGGACTTCTTGCCTTTCGCCACTCCCGGCATGATTTCCTGAAGTTGCTCTTCCGAAGCGATTTCGAGCAGGCCGTGGCTTACGGAGTTGTGGACGTGCACGAGCACGCGAATGCCGCCCTGGATTTTTGAGAATTCAGCCAAGATGGGCATGTACTGCGACGTCGACAGTCCGATACCGCCGAATCGACGCGGAATCATCAGGCCGAACGCCCCCATCTTCAGCAGAAGCGGGTCAACGATTTCGTGCGGTACGTGCTCTTCGTTCTCGATTTGCTCTTCCAACGGGTCGAGATCTCGCCAGATGGCTTCGAATATATCGCGCTTGAATTCCTCATATTCCTTTTCCGGAAGGCCCGTCGTCTCGGGGCGGCTGCGCATTATCACACCGCCTGCCGATGCCGCCTGACTCGTTGCGCTCATTGCTGACTCCCTTGCCGCCGCGCCGACGCGAGGCTTCTTCGACACGAAGATAAATGCATCGCATGACTTCAAAGTCAAGTATATAAGTTTTGAAGTCAATTCGTGCATGGGATGAAAGGAGTATTTCCGCATGAGGCAGTTGGAAGGGAAAGTAGCGTTCGTGACGGGTGCCGCCTCGGGCATCGGCGCGGCATCCGCCGCCGCGCTGGCGCGCGAAGGCGCGGCCGTGGTCGTGTCCGACGTCGACGGCGTACGCGCCGAAGCACTGGTAGAGACATTGACCGGGTCCGGCAGCCGCGCCATGGCGCTCACCCAGGACGTGACCGACGAGGCAGGTTGGCCCGAAGCCGTGCGGGCCGTAGAGCGTCGATTTGGCCGCCTCGACGTTATGATTGCCAATGCGGGCGTGGCCGTGAAGGGCTTGGTCACGGAAATGTCGCTTAAGGCTTGGCGGCAGCAGACCGCGATCAACCTGGACGGCGTATTCCTGAGCGCGAAATATGCGATTCCGGCGATGAAACGATCCGGAGGCGGCAGCATCATCGTGATGTCGTCGGTTGCCGGATTGCGCGGATCGTCGGGCTTCTCCGGCTATTGCGCGTCGAAGGGCGGCGCCCGTCTCTTCGCTAAGGCGCTCGCGCTGGAATGCGCCGGCCTGGGCGACAATATCCGAGTCAACTCGATCCACCCCGGCGTCATCGACACGCCGCTGTGGGACACCATTCCGCTCGGTAAGGACGGCCTCGGGCGGCGCCACATCGACGCCGCCCGCATGGGACATAACGATGCTCCGATGGGGCGCGCAGGCACGGCGGACGAAGTCGCGTCATGCGTCGTTTTCCTGGCATCGGACTCATCAAGTTACATGACGGGGGCCGAGGTGGTACTCGATGGGGGCATTACCGCCGGCGCCATGCCACGCCGCAAGATATAGCGTCCGCGAAACTCTCTCAGTCAGGCGCTTGTTGAATTGACTTAGAAGTCAATTTATCGGATTGTTTGTTCATAGCGGCGTGGAGCGTGCTTCGGCAGCCAGGATCGGGAGGCGTCACCGCCGACCGCGAGCAGCGAGGACACAAGTGCTTCATACGCGCCGTGGCGACAGGTTCAACGGAGAAAGTTCATGGATGCACTTCTGGATTTAAAGGGACGGGTCGCGCTCGTGACGGGCGCAGGCCAAGGTGTGGGACGTCAGGTTGCACTCCACATGGCGGCCCACAACGCCGGTGGCATCGTGGTCAACGACTTCCACGCGGAACGAGCGAAGGCGGTGGCGGAAGAAATAGCCCACCTGCACGGCAACGCGCTGCCGGTTGCCTGCGATGTCACCGACTTTGGTGCGGTGACCGCCATGTTCCGAAAGGCCGAAAGCAAATTCGGCCGGATCGATATCCTCGTCAATAATGCGGGGAACGCGGGTCCGACGCAGGGGCTGGCGGACATAAAGCCGTTTTGGGAAACCGGTCCAGACGACTGGGCAAGCTGGCTGGGCACGAACCTGTACGGCGTGCTCAACTGCACGCGAGCGGCGATCCCAGGCATGCTGAGCCGCAATGAGGGGCGGGTCATCACGGTAATTTCCGATGCCGGCCGGGTCGGCGAACCGCACCTGGCCGTCTATTCGGGCGCTAAAGCAGGTGCCGCGGGCTTCATGCGCGGATTGGCAAAAGCGGTCGGACGCAACAATATCACGGCCAACTGCGTCGCGCTCGCAGGCGTCAATACGCCCGGCGTGGCGGGATTGGTGCCGGATGAAGACACGATGAAGAAGATACTGCGCTCCTATCTCATTCGCCGGTTGGGCGAGCCAAACGACGCGGCGAACATGATTCTATTCCTCGCTTCCGACGCGGCGAGCTGGGTCACCGGCCAGACCTACCCGGTCAACGGAGGCTATTCCGTTTCGGTCTAGCGGTGATTTGCTTAGCCTCTGGACAGGCCGCGGCGACTCCTCGATCAACGCACCTTGCGCGGCCGCCTGGAGGCCCCGCCTGACGAACTGGGCGGCGGATACAATCCATTCAAGAGAAGATCGACCATCCCATCGGCGATCTGCTGGTTGGTCAAGCGCCCCTGAGGCGAATACCAGCGGGGAATTGCATTGATCGCGCCCATGAAGGTGTAGACGGCCAGCTTGACATCCAAAACCCGCAGGCTGCCGTCGGCGGCTCCCTCCTCCATCATCGCGATGAAGCGCTGTTGATGGTCATCACGGCGAGCGACAATTATCTTGCGATGCGCTGGCGTCATTGCATCGATCTCGGTAATGACGCCACAGGCTCCCAATTCGTCGTGGAGCATCGCAATATAGTTGCGAAGCGTAATCCGCAGCTTTTCGGCGCCGTTCATGCCTGATTTCGCCGCTTCGAACGCCTTTTCGCCGATGTCGAGAGCCATCGTGCAGCACTGGAACAGGATCTCTTCCTTGTCCTTCGTGTAGTTGTATAAGGTACCCTTGGAAACATTCAGCGCCTTGGCTACGTCGTCTAACGACGCATTATGATAACCTCGGCGGCTAAAGATGCGTCCGGACTCGCGCACGACAGCCTCGCGCTTGAGCCCGCTGATTTCCTCGCTGGTGCGGAGTGAGTTTTTCCAGCGCGCCATAGACTGATATCCCTAGATCAACTGTTCTCTTCGCTTACGGCCGATAAGGCCGCATGCTGGTTTCAACAATGAAGTCATTATGATATATTCGGTATGCAACCATTTTCAATGGCTTTGCAGAATGACCCACAGCCCCTGCAACATGCAAGGACCGATAGAGCCGCCCCGAACAAACAGGCTCGGATTCGCCTTGCGAAGCGGCGCCGCGAATTGCGCTAGTGGCCTCGCGAGGCGCTTAGCCCATCCGCAAACTCTGTCCTCAGCCGGGAAACAATTTCGCGAATCGGCTCCGCTTCCCTTACGCCGCCCACGCCGTGTCCGGCTCCCCAGACGTCGCGCCAGGCGCGCTGGGAGTCATTGTTCGACGACATTTCGAACTTACCGGACGGCGGCTGCTTGCCATGCAATTCGGAGCGTTCGAGGCTCAAGCGCAGCATGTTCGCCGGCATACCCGAGACCTCGCTCGTGAGCACGATATCGTCCGCTCCGCTGTCGACCACCATCTGGCGGTACGTTTGATTTGCGTTGCTCTCTTCGGACGCGAGAAAGCGAGTTCCCATGTACGCGTAGTCGACTCCAAGCGCTTTGAGCGCGCCAACCTGACGGCCGTTGGACAATCCACCGGCCAGGGCGATCGGACCGTCGAAGAAGCATCGGACCTCGTCGACAAACGCAAAGGGATTTAGCCAGCCGGTGTGGCCTCCCGCGCCGGCGCAGAGCAGGACAAGCCCGTCCACGCCAGCCTTCGCCGCCCGAAGCGCATGCTTTATGCTGGCGACATCGGCGAATACGTGACCGCCGTAGCCCCTCACCTTGTCGACGACGCGTGCCGGATTGCCGACGCTCGAAATTACCAGCGGAACGCGGTGCTTCGCAACGACATCGAGATCGTCGTCGAACCGATCGTTGCTGCTATGAGCTATGATGTTCATCGCAAAAGGTGCGCGAATGCCCTCGCTCTGGCCGATTTGGCGCAGCCATTCGTCAAGAATCTCCGGAGTACGCGCGTTAAGCGTGGGCATCGAACCAATAACGCCCGCGCGACAGGCCTCAACCACGAGACCGACGGACGAAACGAGAAACATCGGTGCGACGATCACGGGAAGCGACATCCGACGATCAAGCGCGCCGACAAGCGAAGCATCTCCAAACTTCTTGTTCATCTGCCGAGCACCGTCACGACAGCCGCCGCCTCTTCCACGCCATGGAAGCCGCCCCCGTTTTCGGCGACGGCTATGCGGGCACCCTCTACCTGCCTTGCACCGGCTTCACCCCGCAGTTGCAGCGTCAGTTCGTGGATTTGACCCAAGCCCGTCGCCGCGATCGGGTGTCCCTTCGATATCAGGCCACCCGAGGGATTGATCGGGATACGTCCCCCAATCGACGTTTCTCCGCGCTCCGCGAGCCACCCGCCCTGCCCAAGTTCGCAGAAACCCAAATTTTCCGTTTGTATGATTTCCGCGAACGACGAGGCATCGTGAACCTCGGCCACGGAGACGTCCCCCGGGCCCACGCCAGCACGTTCATAGGCTTGATCAGCAGCCCGACGGCAGAGATGCTGGTCAAATCTCGACCATTCACGGTCGCTTCCGCTGACGAGGACCGAGGCCATCATTTTCACTGGCCTCGAATTCGGAAAACGGTCGAGCGCATCCTTGGTGCATATCAGCACGGCCGCAGCACCATCGCTGATGGGTGAGCACATTGGCAACGTTAGCGGCCACGAGATCAACGTTCCGGCGAGCACTTCCTCGATAGTCATGTCCGCCTGATACTGCGATAGCGGATTCATCGTGGAATGGTGATGATTCTTCGCTGCGACGGCCGCGATTTGACGCTCAGTCGTGCCGAAGCGCGCCATATGCCCCCTCGTCATCGAGGCATAGAGTTCCATAAACGGGCTCTTGACGCTCGTATCTTTGCCCGGCGGCGGGGGCATTCCGTCCCCGATCTGCGCGAGAGATCCGATGACCTCGTCGACCTTGTGCACATCCCAGGCACCGTCGAAGATGGCTGACGATTTCCGCTTGTCCTGCAAGTCGACCATCTTCTCGACGCCGATCGCCAGCGCCACGTCGGTAATGCCGGCCTTCAGGTAGGCCGCCGCCTGGTTGAGGGCTGTTGAGCCGCCAGCGCAGGCGTTTTCGACATTCACCATGGGAATGCCGGCGAACCCGAGGGGGCGCAGCGCCATCTGGCCTCGCACGGCATGCTGACCGTCCATGATCGCTTGCGTGCTGTTGGCGAAGAACGCTGCACCAACATCGAGCACCTGCGCTCCCGCATCCATCAGCGCTCGTCCAACAGCGGTCGCGACCATCGCTTTGATAGGCTGATCGACGAGCTTTCCGAAGGGCGTCATGCCGACGCCGACGATGTAGATTTCTTCCATTTGTACGTTCCTCCGACGGGCTGGTATGGGTCTCTCAGCGGCCTTGGAATTCCGGCCTACGTTTTTCGGAGAACGCGGCGATGCCCTCGTTCCGATCGAAGCTGTGCGCGTGAAGTTCGCTCACTAGCTGCTCGTGGGCGATGCCGTTTGCCGTCGACTTGTCGAAGCTTTCGAGCGCCATGGCTTTCATGCGGGCCAGGCCAAGCGGGCTTTTCGTCGCAAGCTTGACGACAAATTCTTCGACCGCCGGACGTAGGACTCCGTCGTCGAAGACGCGATTGACAAGACCCGCCGCGGCCATCTCGTCGGCCTGCAGCAGTTCGCCGCTGTAGAAGAGATACATTGCCCGATTGATTCCGATCTTCCGCGGGAGACGCACCGAAGCTCCCGCGCCGGGAACGAGACCGTAGTTGGAGTGACCGTCTCCCATCCTGGCCGAGCGTGCGGCGAATACGATGTCGCACCCCAGGAGCAGTTCCATACCACCGGCCGTTGCGATACCGTTCACTGCCGCGATGACCGGCTTGGGAAACGCTTCAATCCTGTCCACCATCGCGGCCGCCCTGGCGATGAAGTCTCGCGTCTCCGAAGTGCGCCTTTCGGGCGCTAGATCATTTACGAACTTGAGGTCGGCTCCGGCGCAAAAGGCGCGGCCGGCTCCCGTGAAGACGATCGCCTTCACTTCGCGATCACGCAGGGCAAGGTCCAACGCGACCGGAATTTCCTGTAGAATCGCGAGGCTCAGCGAATTCAGTTCGGCCGGACGATTGAGCGTGATCCACCCCGCCGCGCCACGCCGTTCATATTCTATGTCGGAGAAATTCAAAACATCGTCCTTTCTTGCACATGATCGGTGCACAAGCACACCGGTCCATCCCTTCAGCGCGGGCGATTGCCGTCGCCCGGCCCCGCTCCAGCGCAGTTGCTCGTCTGACCGCTGACGGACGTACGACCGTTCAAGTTTCGGGCGATGATGAGCCGCTGAATATCGTTCGTTCCTTCGTATATTTGGCAGACGCGGACATCGCGATAGATTCGCTCGACCGGGTAATCCGCGAGATATCCGTATCCACCGTGGATCTGGATAGCGTCGGAGCAAACGCGCTCCGCCATCTCACCCGCGAATAGTTTCGCCATCGATGCTTCCTTGACGCAATTTGCGCCCCGGTCGAGAAGACGAGCGGCATGATGGGTATATGCCCGCGCGACATCAATCCGAGTGGCCATGTCCGCCAGCCTGAACGCCACCGCTTGATGTTCAATGATCGGCTTACCGAATGCCTCGCGCTCGCGAGCATAGTCGAGCGCGCAATCAAAGGCGGCGCGAGCCATACCCACCGCTTGAGCCGCGACGGAGATTCGCCCGTCCGACAACAAGCCCATCGTTGCCGGCAAGCCCTGGCCATGTTCGCCCATCAGGGCGGTTTCCGGTACGAAGCAGTCGTGAAGCGCGATCTGCACTGTATCAGAAGTCCTCTGCCCCAGTTTCTGTTCCGTCTGACCGACGTCGAAACCCTTCGCGTCGGTCGGGGTGAGGAAGAGGGACATGCCGCGGTTGCCGCGTTCCGGATCGGTCACGGCGAGGATGATGGCGACGTTGGCGCGGCGCCCATTGGAGATGAACTGCTTCAGTCCGTCGAGCCGCCAGCCACCGTCCACCTTTCGCGCCCGCGTCTTGACCTTAGCGACGTCGGATCCCGCATGAGGCTCGGTCAGCGCAATGCAGCCGATCGCCTCGCCTGCGACCATGCGCGGCAGCCACCGCGACTTTTGATCCGCATCGCCCAAGCGAGCGAGAACGGCCGCCGCGCCGAGCGCATGAACGTGCATTAGCGTCGAGATCCCGCCGTTCCCCGCAGCGATCTCTTCGAGCGCGACCGCCCAAGTAAGATAGCCACCGCCCAGACCGCCATACTCCTGCGGGACAAGAATGCCGAACAATCCGAGATTCCCCATCTCGCGCAGCAAGTCCGGGGGAAAATCGCCAGTTCGGTCCCACTCGCGGCCGAAAGGCAACAAACGCTGTCTGGAGAAGCGCCGTGCCGCCTCCTGAATCATCTGATCGTCGTCGCTAAGCACCAGACGCTTCTCCCCTGAACGCAATCTGCGATCGGCCGCCGTCACGCAAACCGTTCTTTTGTGATCCACATAGTCATTATATTGACTTTCGATTCAGTTCTGTCAAGACTACGCATGGATGCCCGAGCACGGCGCGCGATCTCGGTTCAAGCCGGGCGAGCCGGCCAATGGGTCGACAAATGACCGGCGAGTATGGAATGGACATGACATCCATCTTCGAGAACATCAGGATACTTTCGCTCGCGGAGCAGTACCCCGGCCCCTATGCGACGATGCTCCTCGCCGACATGGGCGCCGACGTCATTCTCGTCGAACGTCCGAACGGCGGTGACCCTGCCCGGGCCTATCCTCCGTTCTTTCGCGCTCTCGCCCGCAACAAACGAAGCGTCTGCGTGGATCTGAAGAGCAAGCAGGGTCGCGAACAGTTGCTGTCGCTCGCCGCCAGCGCCGACGTAGTTCTCGAAGGCTTCCGGCCGGGAACTATGGATCGCCTTGGCGTAGGATACGGCACGATGAAGGCCGTCAATGAACGGCTAATTTACGTCTCGATCTCCGGTTTCGGACAAGCCGGCCCGTACCGCGATCGGACCGCGCACGATCTTTCCTATCTGGCGTTCGCCGGGCATTTGTTCGATAGGGCGACAGGCACCCGAGCAGATTTTCCGAACGTTTCCTACGGCGATCTAAGCAGCGCGATGTTCGCCGCCTTTTCGATCGCTTCGGCGCTTTTCGGACGCGAACGTACCGGCCGCGGCACCGAGATAGACGTCTCAATGACCGACGGCCTGATATCTTGGATGTCCACCTATGTGGCACCCGCGATGGACGGCGAGGTGCCGTTCGAAATTCTCGGCGAACCCGCGTACGGGGTCTTCGACGTGAAGGGTGGACGACGCATTACCCTCAGTATCGCGCACGAAGACCATTTCTGGCGCGCACTTTGCGCATTGCTGGACATGCCGGATGCCTCGGAACTGGTTCAAGCGGACCGGCTTCGCGAAAGGGACGTTCTTCGACGCCGCATCTCGAAAGCTCTTTCCGCCCATTCTCTCGATCACTGGCAACCGTTGTTGGATCGACATGCCGTACCTTGGTCGCCGCTGAACGCCCTTGCCGATGTCATCGACGACCCTCACGTGCGTTCCCGCAACCTCTTCCGCAAGCTGTCGCGGACGGACGGCACGACCGAGAACCATGTCATCCAACCGGTGCGCTTTAGCGCCTGGTCGACCGACATCCGACGCCCGACGCCCAAGCTCGGCGAGCATTCAAATGAGATTTTCCGCGACATCGAAACCGATTCGAAGCAATGAGGCCACGAAACGGGGCCCGTAGATGATGGAGGAAGACATGCATCGAAAAATACACCGCCTGCACGTGGGAGTTCTTGAAGTCGACGCCGGGGAGTTCGTGCAATACCGGGATCTGGGAAGCAAGATCCGGACGCCGGTCTATGCCTACCTGATCGAAGGAGGCGGAGCTGAGCCGGTACTTGTAGACACGGGCGCCGGCGACGCCGCGATGATCAGCGCGGAGCTCGATCGATTCGGCCTCGCCGCGGCAGATATCCCCACGGTGATCTTCACCCATCTTCACTTTGATCACGTCGGTGGCGCCGCCGTCTTTCCAACCACGACCAAGTTCGCGGTCAACCGGCGCGAGCTCGAATTTGCTGCCAGCGGCATGATGCGACAGGACTACCGATTGGCCCACATCGAGCTTCTTCTCGAACGGGTCCATACGCCAGGTGCGATGTGGCTTCTCGATTTTCAGGGCTTTGAGCGCCAGCGGATCCTGCCGGGCATCTGCGTAGCTCAGGCGGGCGGCCACACGGAAGGATCGATAAACGTGTTTGTCGACACCGCAGACGGCATTGCCTGCCTTTGTGGAGACGTCATTCAGGACGTGCACATGCAGGTCATTGCCCCGCCGTTCCAGACCAACCATCGCGAGCCGCGCATGGCGGACAACAGCGGCGCGAGCCAAGCCGCCGACCGAGCCGCCATGAAGGCGGTGCTCGGTCAAGCGCGCTGGCTGTTGCCCGCGCACGACGACGGTTTTGCCGTCGAAGACGGGCGCGTGACTGGCCGCCTTTCAAGCTCAAAAACGCCGGGGCCCGTAGAGGCGCTGCAGTAACCACAATAGAGGAAACGAACAATGGCCCTGGAAATTGAGATAATCAATGCAGGCGACGTCACCGTCGACACGTCATTCCTTGCTAAACATCGCACGCCGGGTACTCCCGCGGCCGTGTGCGTCAACGCCTTTCTGATACGCGGGCTGAGCGCCGGGCCGGTGCTCGTCGATACCGGCTTTCGTTCGACGGAGATCATGACGACCGTCGGCATGGTGGCGACAGACGCGCCCGCCGGAACGCTCGAAGCACAGCTTGAGATTCGCGGCATCAAACCCGGCGACGTCGCCATGATCATCCACACTCATCTCCACATCGATCATGCCGGAAAGGACGATCTCTTTCCCGATTCTACGCGCGTCGTCACGTCACGCCGCGAGTTGGAGATCGGCTGCAACGGATCAGGAGGAGGCGGATACCCGGCACCAGACATGAAACATCTGTTGGGCAGGGTCTGGCGGCAGGACGCCATCCAACTTCTCGATGCCGAGGATGGTGACGTCATCGAGGTTCTCCCGGGCCTCGCGGTGGAACGCTCCGGCGGTCACACGGAAGGCTCGCTCAGCGTACTCGTCGAGACGCGCGATGGACTTGCCCGCATCTGCGGCGACGTCTTCTACAACCTCGAACATCAGCTTGGAAATCCCTTCGACGAGGTTCTCTTCAACGAACCCCACATCTCCGGCAACACGGCAATGAGCGAGAGGCAGGAACGGCGCGCGATGAAGCGAGCCGTTAGAGGCTGCAAATGGCTGCTTCCATCTCACGACGCGCCCGGACGCCTGGAGAGAGGGCGGCTGGTCGCCCGGGTGGGAGGCGACATGGTGCCGCCGCGACCGTAGACGTCGCAGGGGTCTCCGACGGGCGAACGCCATTTACCGATCTGATCAAGGAACAGCAATGCTGTCAGGCATACATCGCTTTCCTCTCCAGGAACGCGTCATTTTCGGCAAAGCCGCGCAGCACGCGCTCGTGGACGAGGCCCGGCGTCTCGGCTGTTCCCGGCTGTTCCTTGTCTGCTCGCCTTCCTTGAGGCGTTCGACCTTCCTGAGCGGGATCGTGGATGCGTTGGGAAGCCGCTTCGCCGGAGCTTATTTCGACATGCGGCCGCATTCGCCTCGGGAAAGCGTTATCGGCGCCGCGAGAGCCGCTCGCGCCGCATCCGCCGACCTTCTCGTGGCAATAGGCGGAGGATCCGTCATCGACGCATGCAAGTTGACGCAGCGAGTCATGTGGCTCGCGCTTGATTGCGAGGAGGATCTGGATCGCCTTCGCAAGGGCATCACCCCGGAAGGCTCGACCGATGTATTGAACGATTCCGTGCCGACCACGCGGTCCATCGCCGTACCTACGACCTTTTCGGGCGCGGAGTTCACAAGCTTCGCCGGCGTGACCGAGAGCTCATCCGGCGTCAAGGAAGTGTTCGACCATCCGCTGCAGATCCCGCGCAGCGTCATTCTCGATCCGGAAGCCACTCTCGGCGTTCCCAATTGGGTACTCATGTCCACGGGAGTCCGCGCAGTCGATCATTGTGTGGAGACGTTTTGCTCGCCCGAGTCCACGCCCTACGCCGACGCGATGGCAATTCAGGCCTTTCGGACGCTGCTCAGAACGCTTCCAAAACTTCAAGCTGACCCTCTCAACCTGCAGTTCCGGCTCGACGCACAGTTGGGAATGTGGCTTTCCATCCTAGGACCGGCTGCGGGCGTCCCGGTCGGAGCGAGCCATGGCATAGGCCGCGTCCTCGGCGGAGCGTTCGGTGTCCCACACGGCCGCACCTCGTGCATGCTGCTGGCCTCCGTCCTTCGATGGAACTCGAAGGTCAACGCCGAACGGCAGGCAGAGCTCTGCGCATTGATCGGCAAGCCCGATCACGGCTTGGCGGAAGTCGTGGAGGATTTGGTGACGAGCCTTGGGGAGCCCATCCGCCTGCGCCAGGCCGACATCGAGGAGAGCAAGCTCAGAAACCTCGCCGAGCGCACCGTTGCGTCCGGCTTCCTCGAGAACAATCCGCGGTCCGTCCACGGAGCGGATGATGTCATGGAGATACTCCGGCTCTCTTGGTGAGCTCGGATCGAAAGGAGCCAGTCGAATGAGAGCAGTTTGGTACGAGAGCACAGGACCCGCGGCAAGCGTCCTCCAACTGGGCGAACGCCCGGTGCCGGAGCCACAACGGGGAGAGGTCAGGGTCCGCGTGCTTGTCTCTGGGGTCAACCCTTCTGACGTCAAATCGCGGGCCGGCGTCCGCGCGCCGATGGCCTTTCCGTTGGTGATTCCGCATTCGGACGGGGCCGGGATCATCGAGGCGGTAGGGACCGGAGTGTCCAAGGATCGAATCGGTGAGCGGGTTTGGACGTGGAACGCGGCTTGGGACCGCCCGCACGGAACATGCGCCGAATTCGTCTGTCTTCCGGAGGGCCAGGCTCTTCGTCTACCCGACAACGTCGGCTTCGATGCAGGAGCTTGCCTCGGCATTCCGGGCTTGACGGCAACCCACGCGGTTTTCGCAGACGGCCCCGTCGAAGGAAAGACCCTACTCGTGACCGGCGGCGCCGGAGCCGTTGGACAGTGTGCCATACAACTCGCCAAGTGGGGCGGCGCGCGGGTCATCACGACCGTCAGCGGCTTCTTCAAGGCGCAGCAGTCAAAAGCCGCCGGAGCCGATCATGTCATCAACTACCGCGACGAGGACGTAACTTCTGCCGTCAAAGCCTTCACCTCGGATGCCGGCGTAGACCGGATCATCGAGGTGGAGTTGGGCGGCAATATCGAAACGTCAGTCAAGATTTTGAAACCGAACGGAGTAATCGCCGCCTACGGGTCCATGGCTATGCCCAAGCCCGAGTTCCCGGTCTATCCACTTATGTTCAAGAATATCACCATGCGGCTCATCCTGGTCTACCGCCTGAGCGAAGATGAGCGCCGGCGCGCCTGCGAACTTCTCACCAAAGCCATGAAGGAAAACGCGCTTGCCCCCACCATCGCAGCTCGCTTCCCTTTGGAGGCCACTGCTCAAGCGCACACCGCCGTGGAATCGGGCGAACTCGTCGGAAACGCGATCATCGACGTTTCAGCGGCACCGTGACGATATTCCGACCTGCAAATGGCGATCTCGGCCGAGATGATCCGCTCCGGAAAGCGCGAGCCGCCTCCCGCGCTTGCATTCGCCACGAAGCCGAGACGCACGAATGCCTGTCGGTGCCTCTCCCATCTCTTGGTGACCATGCGTCGGGCAACTCATCGGAGCAAGCATTGACATCGATGAGCGCAATGGATCAGCCTGACAATGTACGATCCATCGAGCTTCCCGGGGAAAGTCAGCGTGCGCACCTTTTTCCGACGACCGACATGGTCGATGCATTCGCGATCTCGCTTCCAACAGGCACGCCTCCGGACATCGACGGCCTGGCTCGCGCCATTCTCGCGCATTCCGCTCCATGGTTCGTGGTACTTCTCAAGATACGGGACGTCGCCATGACCGGCATGGCGAGGCGCAATCGGGCAGAGACGATTGACTTATTCAACGGCGTTCTCGGACGACGCTCGAGCTTATCCTCGGCGAGGACGACAAACATCTGGATTTTCGGGCTTCCGTGCAGCTTCGCTCCCGCCGCGACGACGCATATGACGAAGTCATCTTGGCCACCGTTGTTCACCGCCATAATCTGTTGGGAAAGATCTATTTTCGCCTCATCTCACCGTTTCACCGGCTCGTCGTACGCAGCAACCTAGCCAGAGCGGCACGGAGAGGCTGAGCGCCATAGGATAACAGTCAAATGGAATTCGATTGCATCGATCTTCAGCGCCGAAACGGCCTCGTTCAAATCCAATTAAACCGCCCTGAAAGCGGCAACTCAATGAACGTCGCTCTCCTGAGGCAACTCGCGAAAGCCATGCGCAACTGCGAGGAGGACGAAAACGTCAGGTGTGTAGTACTCACGGGGAAAGGACGTTTCTTCTGCGTTGGAGGAGACCCCGGCAATTTTGACGGCGCGGATGACTACGGCGCCGTGGTCCGCGAGACCACACATCATCTGAACGCGGCAATCTTGTCGATGGTTCGGATGCGCGCCCCTGTAGTGGTTTCCATAAACGGTCCCGCTGCGGGCGCCGGGTTGAGCCTATGCCTGGCCGGCGATATCGTCTTGGCTTCCGCTTCGGCCACCTTCGCATCCGCGTTCATCGCACTCGGGTTGCCGCCCGATGGCGGTCTTGCCCGCGCGCTGTTTCGTAGGGTTGGCGAAACTAAGGCACGCGAGATGTTGATGCTAAACCGCAAGATCACGGCCGCCGAAGCCTTTCAGTGGGGCATGATCAACAATGTCGTCGATGCCGCGGGGCTCCCGTCGGCAGTCGACGAGATATGCAATCGCTTCATGAGCGGGCCCACCGTGGCGTACGGGCGAATCAAAGCGCTTTTGGCCGGCGCCGACCAGTTCGGTTTGGAGCACCAATTGCAACTTGAGGCGAAAGGCGTCGCCGAAAGCGTGAACCTCGGAGACGGCCTGGAAGGAATACGTGCATTCCGCGAGAAGCGTGCCGCTCGATTCACGGGCCTCTAGGTGAGGCAGAAAACCGGAGTTGCCTGAGGAATGCCGTTCCAATCACCTGTCACGCTTCACCAAAGGTGGCAGCATGACCGTGGAGAAAGTCCACCACCGCTCGTACACGGGCTGGAAGCAAGGTTTGTCCACGTCGCAGGATGGACACTGGCGTCGTGTGCCCGCCCCAATTCGGCAGCACCTCGATCGCCATGCCCGAGGCAAGCGCTTCGGCTGCGAGCCACCTTGGCGCCCACATGATGCCCGCCCCGTTCATCGCAGCCAACAAAGCCGATTCGGCATCGTCCGTGACAAAGCGCCAAGCCGGCGATCGTGGGACACTTTCGTCGCGGAACTGCCAAGGCTCGACCAGCCCCGTACGCGTGTTGCGAAAGCCGATCAAGTCGTGCTTGGCAAGATCGGAGGGGGTCTCCGGCAGCCCACGCCGTTCTAGGTAACGAGCCGAACCGAAGGCTATCCAGTCGAATTTGAACCAAGGCAGCCGAACGTGGCCAGGCAGGCCATCGATCGGCCCGCTTCGTATCGCGAGATCGAGGCCGACTTCCGCAAGATCGACAATCGCGTCACTCGCCCGCAAATCGAGAACCACGTCGGGATGCCGTTCGGCGAATGTCGGTAAAAGCGGCACGAGGCAACGCCGAACGAATGCGGGAGGCGCGCCGATCCGAACGTTACCCGTTGCGGCGCTCGCATTCGCGTGCGTCAGGATGATGTCGATATCCTCCGCTCCCTTGAGCAAGGCACGCGCCGGTCCGATCAGGCTCTCACCGGCCTCGGTCGGCGAAATCGAGTGGGTCGAACGATGCAGCAGGCGTAGTCCGTAAGCCGCCTCCAACCGCGAGATCGTTTTCGAAACCCCGGAGGTCGTCAGCGCCAATTGACGGGCCGCGCTGGCAAATGATCGGGAATCGATCACGGCTATGAAGCAGCGGAGCTGCGATAGGGACACGGTGTCGAGCGGCGTAGGCATGACGTCGACACTATCTTGTCGACCGGCTCGTTACCAGCAGTCTCCGCCTTAGCTCGAATTCTCGCCAACTGAAGCGACGCCGCCGATCTGCGTGACGAGCCGAACGCGTCGGGCACGATCCACGTCACCGGGAGGCGGGCGACGGCTTCATTCAATATCGGCTGACTGACGGCGCGCTCCCGACTTGATAGTAACCTCGTCATCCAAGCCGGACGTCTCGCGTCGACAACGCGCTCCGAGATCCACCTCCCGTTCTTTGCGTCGGAAAGGTGAAGCTCGTTCCAGCGGGGATTGAGAAAGACGCAGTCAGGCAGCGCTTGGTGCGGGAACCAGGCGCATAGGCTGCCCGCCTAGTTTGTTCGCGAGTTTTTCCTGGATGAGCACTGCCGAGCCAAGTGGGCGCCATGCCACCTCGATGCGATCGATGAGTCCACTCTCATTCAGGTGCATGTGCTCGTTTCCTTTGACCGTAATCCCGTCACACTCAATGGTGAAGAAGACCGCGACGTCGCGATCCGATGAAAAGGTCAGGTTGACCCGGATGCTGTCGATGGTTTCAAGCAGACCAGAGAGAATCTTTACCACCGTGTCTCTCCCTTCGAACGGCTCGGGGAAGACGGGGCTTAGGAGGAGAATATTTTCGGAAAGATGCGCGGCGAGCTGCGCGAATTCCTTGGCGCTCATAGCTTTGAAGTAGGCGTCTACATGATGTGTATTCATTGATTCCTCTATCTGGATGAGATCGTGATGCACGGAATTCGAGATTCGTTCTCCTATCCGATGCCGTCTGACACATTGCTTCCGATTGCCGGGCGACCTGAAGCAACAAGGGGCGGCCGCATCGATTGCAGGATTAGTTCGGCGAGGGCCGCATTTTGGTCGCAGACACTGCGCCTGTCGTCCGAGGACAGGCGTCAACAGGTCATTTCCTTTCTTACGCCCGATATCGGAACGGTCTAGTCCGGCTGGTAGTTGCGCACCCTTCATCGCAGTATTGACTGGATGTCATCTCGTCCCGCTCCGGCGAGGGCGGCCACTTCGGAGAGATTACGTGGCGCTTGTTTGCGCTACCCCGAGCGGCTAATTCCAAATACGAATCCTGCATCGAGTGAAGTCATGAGCACCGAAGATTCTAAACGAACGGCGATGAGACGCCTCCACATCAACCTCAATCAGCTCGTGCATGCGATTGCGGCAGCAGATCACGGCAGCTTTAGGCAAGCCGCCGAAGCGCTGTCGGTAAAGCAATCCACACTTAGTCGCTCAATCCAAATCCTTGAACATGGGTTTGGAGTTACGATATTCGAACGATCGACCGCTGGGGTACACGCGACTTCGATTGGGCGTCACTTTCTGCGGACAGCCCGTTCGATAGTAGAGCAGTTAGAAGCGCTAAGCGCTGTTGCGAAGGCGAGCGGCCGAGGCGATGCGGGAAGTCTGGTTGTCGGGTTCTGCACCTCGTTGACCACCGGAAATTTGCGAACCGCATTGCTGGACTTCCGAGGTAGATTTCCGCAAGTTGAGCTGAGGACAATTGAGCGATCTAGAACGAAGCTGGTCACAGCACTTCGCAATGGCGTTGTCGACCTGCACATTGCAACAGGGGAGACGCCGTTGGACTGCAAGGCAATTCCTCTTTGGAGCGAGCGCATTCTTGTCGCCCTGCCTATTGATCACGCTCTCGCACCGCAGGAAGTCGTTTATTGGACAGATCTTCGCAATCAAACTCTGCTATTAAGCCAATATGATCCAGGAACCGAACTTGAGGCCCTCCTCAACACCAAGCTAAATACGAGTCGTGATCGTCCGCGGATAGAACGTCACGACGTCAGTCGAGGCGCGATCAAGAGCCTGATCAGCATGGGGGTCGGTGTGAGTCTGGTATTAGAATCGGACACGGGAGCAAACTTATCTGGGATAATCTATCGGAAGCTCCAGGACGGGACAGGTCCGAGTCGAATCGATTTTTCAGCAATGTGGCGGGAGGACAACGAGAATCCAGCTCTCGCGAATTTTATCCGACTGCTATCAGAGCGCTATCCTTTTTTGCCCGAGGGATGAAGCTGTCTTCTTGATCTTACGAAGGCTCGGTCCGTGGCCATGAAGCGTGTCAGCATTGGAACTATGAGCTTAGCGGGATCGCCGATAGGCTGTCCATTTTGGACACCCACGGCCTCGGCGTAAGCAGCGAGATCACGGTGGACGGAAGCAGGTAGTTCCAAATTTAACTTGACGGGCTTTTCATCAACAAGTGAGTCAATCTTGAGCTTAGCCATCTCTTTATCCTCCGTATGGCTCCAAGACGATGTCGCGATTCACAATCACTCTCACTGGAAACCCCGGGCGAATCGTGAGCGTTGGTTGGATATTGAGGTTGCGACGAACCACTTGCTGCCCGATCTGATTCAAAGAATTTGCGGCCCCCATACGCAACGCCTGGAGTAAGGCCGTGTTGGAACCGCCATCCGCGCCAGATCCAAGCTCTGAACCGACACTGAGCAATGTCGAAAGCGCGGCTGCCCCCAAGAGTTCTTTCCAGTGATTATCGACTTCATCTGAGAGGCCAGAATAGCCTGCCGCATCAGCCCCCGGCTGCCTTTCGAGCACGATGGAGCGGCCATTCGGCATGATCAGTCTCGTCCAAACCAGGAGTAGACGCGACTGTCCAAACGAGATTTGGCTGTCATAGACTCCTATCAAGCGCGCGCCCTGCGGCCGATGACGGCTGTCACGTGCTGACCAAGGAAACGCAGCAAGGCCCGTGGTTCCTCGAAGAACTCGGACGCAAGCATCCCGGTGCGCTCTACCGTTATCACCAGGAATGGGTCGAACGCCTCGCCCGCGCGGCGGAGGCGGAAGCAGCGGTCAAGGCGGGCTGACTTGCCCGTCCTGAAGTTTGGGCGGTAGCGCCGCCTAAACATCAAGAGACAGGATGGCCGTGCAGGCCAAGATTGAAGATGAATGACATGAATATTGACCTCAAGGGTAAGAAGGCGATCGTCACCGGGTCTACCGCGGGTATCGGCCGTGCCACTGCGGAAGGTTTGGCCCGTGCCGGAGCGTCGGTCGTTATCAGCGGTCGTGGGAGTGCCCGGGTCGACGAGGCGGTGCGGCAAATTCGGCAGGCTTTTCCCGGGAGCGAAATCGCTGGCGTTGCCGCCGACCTGGCGACCGTGGAGGGTGTCGAAGCCTTCATCGCGCAGGTGCCGGACGCCGATATCCTCGTGAACAACGTGGGTACGGCGCACATCCGGGACTACAACAGCGTCGAGGACATCGCGAAGATCCCTGACGAGGACTGGCTTGGGCTGTTCCAACTGAATGTTATGAGCGGCGTGCGTATGACGCGCCACTATCTGCCGCGCATGGTGAAGAAGGGCTGGGGCCGCGTCGTGTTCGTCAGCAGCGAGTCCGCAGTCAACATCCCCAAGGAGATGCTCGACTATGGCATGACCAAGACTGCGCAACTCGCGGTCTCACGCGGGCTTGCCGAGGCGGTCGCGGGTACGGGCGTCACAGTTAACGCCATTCTGCCGGGGCCTACCCGGTCCGAGATCCTTGGTGACTTCATGGCGAAGCAGGCTGCCGCGAACGGAATTACGCAGGAGGAAGCCGAGCAAGGCTTCCTGACAGCGCTGCGCCCAACCACTCTCATTCAGCGGTTCGCAACCACCGATGAGGTGGCCAACATAATAATCTACACCTGCTCGGAGCAGGCTTCGGCGACAACCGGCGCGGCTCTCCGCGTGGATGGCGGTGTGGTTCGTTTCGTTGCCTAGCTTTCACTCCCCCTCTTCTGGGATTTCTTGTGTGAGCTTCGGATTTCGGTTTCGTCGCTGCGCGCGCAGCGACGAAATTATAATAGCGGCATCCCCGCCTTCGTCCGTGTCGCCTTGACTTCGTCGGCCATGCGCAGGTCTATGACCGATGAAAGAACCGAGTTCGCCCAAATGGCGCTGAACTCCACGACCAGTTGGGCGGCCTTGGTGGTGTGGCCATAGCCGCTTTTCCTGTTCCGTGGTTTTCATCCCGCACGGAAACTCACCATGACACGATTTCTGAATTCAAATTGGTCGAGCGCCCGGTCTTACTTGTGTGATGGCGACGCCGGAGATCGCGAGGAGCCCTCCGACAAGCAATTTTGTGGTCATATGCTCGCCAAGGAACAACACGCTCGAAATCAAGGCGAAGACCGGAAGCAGCAGGCCGAATGGTGTGATGCGGCCCATGGAGCAACGGGCGATCAGCCAGAACCAAAGGCCAAACCCGACAATTCCTCCGACGAAGATTGTGTAAGCAAGCGCCAGCCAACCACGTTCATCCGCTGTGCTAAGGCTAACCAGTTGTCCATGTTCGATGAGTAACGACATCGCCATCACCTGCGGTGCCGTGAACAGCGACGACCATCCCATCAACATCAAGGGGTCAAACGGGCCGTAGCGTTTCGTCAAGACGTTGGACACCGCAAACGCGAAGGCCGCCCCGATGACGAGCAGCAGCGGAAGCATGTTTGCCGACAGACCAGGCCCCGCTGCCAGCACGATCACGCCGACGAATGCCAGCAGCACTCCGGCTGACGTCGTAAGAGAGGGCCTCTCCGCGAGGAGCGGCCAAGCTAGCAAGATGGTGAAGGGCGTGGCGAGTTGATAGGCGACGGCCGACAGGCTTCCCGAGCCGAGGCCAAGGCCAACATAGAAGAGCCCAAAGTTCAGTCCGCCCAGGAAAACGGAAATAGCTGTGATATGGCCGAGTTGTTGGCGAGCGGGTCTTTTGACGAAAGGAACAAGCAGCAGCGCGATGGCTAGGAAGCGCAGGGCGAGAAAGAAGAGAGGCGGAAACTCCATAACCCCCACTTTGATAACCACAAACTGATAGCCCCAGAGTAAGGGTACGAGCACTGCGCATATGATCTGAATGAAAGACATGAAATCCTCGTCTTGAGATCGATCCAGATAAAGAGCGCAAGGCACCCCTAGTTGGAGCTACGTGATGAAGTGGTTGGGAGGACTGCGTCCCGATAAAGGGAGAGCGCCACGTTTTGCTGGTGCGACTACCCAGGTCCGATATGCTGTGCTGCCACGCCGGCCACCACGTCTTCGACGATTTCACGCAGCTCCGCTTCGGCCACTCCGTCGCGCGCCTGAATCGAAATCCCTTGCATGACCGCGGTGAGATGTCTGGCCAGGCGGCCAATTTCGTCCGTTTTGCCGAATGATGCCAACGCATCGGCGATCCGCTTCTGCATCGCCTCGCGGCGGGCTGCGGCATCCCTAGCAAGTTCGGCATGGTCGGGATGGCACGCGACAATACCGCTTGAGATCATGCACCCAGGTTCGCGATCTGGGTGGGTGACGGCTCGAACCACGCCCTCGAGTAACCGACGAACCGCCTGCGCAAGCGAGTCCGCCGTCTCGATAGCGAGAGCATCGAAACGGCTGAAGCTCTCGTCGTACAGGGCGATGGCCTCACGATATAGCCCAGCCTTGCTCCCGAAGGCGCCATAAAGGCTGGGGGGAGCGATTCCGATCGCCTTCGTGAGATCGCCGATCGATACTCCCTCATAGCCGTGCCGCCAGAAGAGCCTCATGGCGATGTCGAGCGCCTGGTCGCGATCAAAGGTCCACGGACGACCGCCGCGTGATTTCCCTGCCTGTTCCATAGTGAACACTAATCAACCTCTTGACGGCCACTGTCAAGCATGTTGTTTAGTGGTCGATATTCAACATGGAGTATGTACTATGCACCATTCCCCGCGCGCTTCCCGGCGTCGTTTCATGACGGGCGCTATCGGTCTGGCGACCCTGACGGCCAGTGCGGGCGCAGTCTTCGCCCAGGCACAACCTGGAACATCGCCGGAAAAGCCATTCGCCGGTTCGCGCGCCAAGGACACCTTTTCGGCGCGATCGACGGACGGCACGACGCTGGCGGGGGAGGCATATGGCGATCCCAACGGGTTGGAGATCCTGTTCATCCACGGCCTGCGTCAAAGCCGGTTGAGTTGGGAAAAGCAGTTTGCTGACCCGTCGCTGGCGGGCTTACGGCTGGTCAGTTTCGATCTGCGCGGCCATGGCGACTCCGACAAGCCGACTTCGATCGGGGCCTATTCCGATGCTGACCGGTGGGTAGATGACGTCGCGGCGGTTATCGCGGCAAGCAAGCTGCGCCGCCCCGTTCTCGTCGGCTGGTCGCTCGGAGGCTTCGTCGTCGGTGCCTATCTACGTAAGTATGGCGGCACCGGGATCGCCGGCATCAATCTCGTCGATGCCGTGACGAAGCTTTCTCCGGACCTCTTGACGGAGGAGGCAGGCACGTTCGCGCGGACGGCGACCTCGCACGATCTGGCGGAAAGGACGCTCGCGACGGCCGAATTCCTGGCAGCCTGCTTCCATCGTCAGCCGACTGCGGCTCAGATGCAGCGCATGCTGGTCGTCAACGGCATGACGGAGCGCGCGGTAAACGAGGGATTCATTAGGACTCAGACCGCCGACCTGGAGCCTGTTTTCAGGGACTTCTCCGGACCGATCCTGCTTACTCACGGCGTCTATGACCGGCTGGTGCGCGTTGCAATGTCGGAGCGCATCAAGGCTATTCATGCCAACAGCCAACTCTCGATTTATTCCGAGAGTGGCCACACGCCTTTCGTATCCGTCCGGTGAAGGCCGCCTTGCCGAATGAGGCGTGTTGTTGAGAACTGTCCTTATGGACAGCGATAGGCGCAGTGCCCAAGTCGAACGGCTTGAGGTGGTGGACACGGGCCGGCGACGGCGCTGGTCCGAGGACGAGAAGCTCAAGATCGTCCTGGAGAGCTTACAGGCGCCGCGCCAAGTCGCGGCAACGGCGCGGCAATACGGCGTTTCGCGCTCACTGCTGCTGCGATGGCGACGCTCGTTTCGGCCGGAGCCGAAGGATGCCGCCGATCAACCTGGCTTCGTACCGGCGATGGTGGTCGCGGAGTCAGTGCCGACGCCTTGTCCAGTCGCGCCGGCCAGCAGCGGCGGGGCGATCGAGATCGAGTTTGCGACCGGAGCTCGGATGCGGATCACGGGTGCGGTCGACGCGGCGACGCTGAAGACCGCCGTAGCGGCGCTGGCAGATGGGCGCCTACGGTGATCCCCATTGCGTCGGGCGTGCGGGTGTGGATTGCGACCGGCCACACCGATATGCGTCGCGGCATGAACTCGCTGGGCTTGCTGGTGCAGGAAGCCTTCAGGCGAGACCCGCACGGTGGCGACCTCTATGTGTTCCGTGGCAAAAGCGGCAAGCTGATCAAGATCCTCTGGCACGATGGGCTCGGCATGTCGCTCTACGCCAAGCGGCTGGAGCGGGGCCGCTTCCTGTGGCCGTCGTCGGCTGATGGCGTAGTGACGATCACACCAGCCCAGCTTGGCTACCTGCTTGAGGGCATCGACTGGCGGATGCCGCAACAAACCTGGCGACCGCAGGCGGCCGGCTGATCGCTGGGATTTGAATCGATAGCAGGATCAGCGGTTCGGACAGAGACCGCGTCTTGTGATTCTCTGGTCGGCGATGGGCACGGATGATTCTCTTCCCGACGATGTGACCACGCTGCAGGCGATGCTGCGCGCCGAGCGAGCGGCCCGGTTGGCCGCGGAAGCCGAGGCCCAGGCGGGGAGCTTGCTGATCGAGAAGCTCAAGCTCACGATCAAGAAGCTGCGGCACGAGCAGTTCGGACAGTCCTCCGAGCGCGGCGCATTGCTGGACCAACTCGAGCTGCAGCTCGCTGACCTGGAGGAGAACGCGGCGCAAGCTGAGACCGCGGCGCAGATGGCAGCCGAGAAGATTGCGGTGCCATCGTTCGAGCGTCGCAAGCCAGCCCGCCGGCCGCTGCCGGAGCATTTGCCGCGGGAGCGCATTGTTTATCCGGTGCCTGCCATCTGCCCATGCTGCGGCGATAGCCGATTGCGCAAGATTGGCGAGGACGTGACCGAGACGCTGGAGCTCGTTCCGCGCCAGTGGAAGGTGATCCAGCACGTGCGCGAGAAGCTCGTCTGCCGGGCCTGCGAAGCGATCACCCAGCCGCCGGCTCCCTCGCATCCGATTGCGCGCGGTCGTGCAGGGCCCAAGCTGCTGGCCCATGTCCTGTTCGCCAAGTACGGGCTGCACCTGCCGCTTCATCGTCAGAGCGACGTCTACCAGCGTGAAGGTATCGATCTCGACGTATCGACGCTCGCGGACTGGGTAGGTGCCTCCGCGGCAACCCTGATGCCTCTGGTTGATGCGATCCGGAGCCACGTCTTCGCAGCCGAGCGCATCCACGCCGATGACACCACGGTGCCGGTCCTGGCCAAGGGCAAGACGCGGACCGCCCGGCTCTGGACTTACGTGCGCGACGACCGTCCGTTTGCCGGCCCAGATCCGCCGGCGGCCGTGTTCTTCTACTCGCCCGATCGTGGCAGTGCGCATCCGGAGCAGCATCTGGCCGGCTATGCCGGACTGATGCAGGCCGACGCCTACGCCGGTTTTGGCAGGCTCTACGAGGCCAATCGTAAGGGCGGCCCGATCATCGAGGCCGCGTGCTGGGCGCACGGTAGACGCAAGTTCTTTGATCTGGCACGGCTCACCAAGGCGCCGATCGCGGCCGAGGCGGTCAAGCGCATCGATGTCCTGTTCGCCATCGAACGTGAGATCAATGGTCTTGCTCCGCAGGAGCGCCTGCGTGTGCGCCAGGAGCGCAGCCGTCACCTGATTGTCGAGCTGGAGGCGTGGTTGCGCGAGCAGCGCGCCAAGCTCTCCAGGAACAACGACACGACCAAAGCGATCAATTACTGCCTCAGCCGCTGGGATGCATTTAGCCGCTTCCTCGATGACGGACGGCTTTGCATGACGAACAATGCTGCTGAGCGTGAGCTACGGGCGGTCGCCGTGGGACGAAAAAATTGGACCTTCGCCGGCTCCGATGAGGGCGGTTGGCGTGCGGCTGCGATCTACACCCTCGTCGCCACCGCCAAGCTCAACGACGTCGATCCAGAGGCTTGGCTTGCCGACGTGCTGGCTCGCCTACCGGATCATCCCGCCAAGCGCATTGACGAACTCATGCCCTGGAATTGGCGATCTCAGAACGTCGCCCGCGCCGCATAGCCCGCGATCGCCTTCTGCCAAAAACAGCCTGGCCGGGGGCCTTCGCCGGATGCGTACCGCCTTTCTACGAGGAGCCTGTCCGCTACGGACGCGAGCTTGCTGCCTTCGTAGCCTCAGCAAACAAGAGCTGATGACAGTCCTTAGGCGGCGTGGACAAATTTGAGCCAATATCTGGCGGTGGCGATGTGGACCATGCCGAGGAAGCTATTGGCCAGTTGATCGTATCGGGTGGCGATGGCGCGATTGATCTTGAGATGGCCGAACATGCGTTCGATGCGGTTGCGCTGTCGGTAGAGCGCCCGATCATACTCGATCTTCACACGGCGGTTTGATCGGCCGGGTATGACGGGTTCAATCTTCCGCTCTGCGAGATCGGCGCGAATGGTATCGGCATCATAGCCCTTGTCCGCAAGGAAGGCATCGGGTTTGCGTTCGGGCAGATCGATCAGGGCATCATACGCCTTGCAGTCCGCTGCTTCGCCACCAGTCAGATGGAAGGCGAGCGGTCGTCCGAGGGTATCTGCCAGGCAGTGAAGCTTACTGGTGAACCCGCCCCGCGAGCGGCCAAGAGCGCGTCGATGAGTCCCCCTTTTCCGCCCGCTGCCGAGACATGGGCGCGAACTGTGGTGCTGTCGATGCTGTAGTGGCCGCTGTCTGCCATGACCTCGGCGAGCGTCACCGCAACGGTCTCCCAGACCCCGGCCTCGCTCCACCGGCGGAACCGCCGATAGATGGTATTCCAGCTGCCACACTTGGGCGGAACGTCGCGCCATGGCGCGCCGCACCGCAGTCGCCAAAGGATTCCGTTAATAACTGCGCGGTTCTGCTCGGGACGCCTGCCTCGGCCACGGTTCTCAGGCTCAATAGGCAGTAAGCCCTTCAAAACGCGCCATTCTGCTTCGGTGAGATCGCCCCTGCTCAAGCCTGCCTCCAAAAAGCAGCCTTGAATCAACCCCGCGCAGCTACGTCAACGGATCTCGCACGGTTTGGCAATTACCGATCATTTTCGAAATGCGCCGAGAAAGTCGCCCTTGCCTCGCTGTGGGAAATGACGTGAGCTTCACGCCCATTCTCTTCCCACCATGCCCCGCATGTCTGGCATCGTCGCAAATGCGCGTGAGCCTTCAGACTTGTCGCGACATGTTCGGGCAGGTCGCTGCGACCTGATAAAATCCCGCGCCGACATGTTTCGCAGCCGCTGTCGTTCCAATTGCCCATGCTTTGATCTTACGCACGTGAGTGCGCCTGGCAACGGTCACGCAATGGCAAACGAACGGAGAAATTTGTCCACGCCGCCTAGGTCAGATTGCTTACATTTCTCCGTCCTGTCCGATATGTTGATGATCTAAGTATCGGTCAGGGCGATGGTGTGGTCGTATGTTAGATGGCGTTTCATTTGATCAACTCCGTGCCTTCATTGCGTCGGTCGACGAAGGCAGCTTCTCTGCGGCCGCTCGCAAACTTCATCGCGCTCAGTCGGTCGTCAGCGATCTCGTTAGCGGCCTTGAGGCACAGATGGCCGTTAAATTGTTCGACCGTTCCGCACGATACCCAACCCTTACCCCCGCTGGCAACGCGTTGCTCACCGACGCGCGTGGTATCATAGCGGGCGTCGACTTTATGAAAGCACGGGCAAAGGGAATGTCGGCGGGCCTTGAGCCCGAGCTTGCGGTGGTGGTGGACGTTCTATTTCCGATCGCCGCTATTACTGTAGCTGCCAATGAGTTCAGGAGTTTATTCCCTGGCACTCCGCTCCGGCTTTTTGTCGAGGCGCTTGGCGCGACTCATCAACGCGTTCTCGACGGTACCGCCACCGTTGGTGTGGCGGCGACATTACCTACAGATTGTTTTGAGCTCGGCGGCGAACCGTTGTCCGGCGTCCCTATTGTCATGGTCGCCGCGCGGCATCATCCGCTCGCATTGTTCAAGGGGAAGATACCGCGTCAGCAACTGGCAAAGCATGTGCAACTCGTGCTGACGGACAGATCAAGCTCATCAGATGGTGTGGAGTTCGGCGTGATGTCGTCGTCGACTTGGCACCTCGCCGACCTATTTGCGAAGCATGCCTTTTTGTTAAACGGTCTCGGCTGGGGAGGCATGCCCGTGCATGCAGTCCAACGCGACATCGCCGAAGGAAAGCTGGTGGAACTGTCCATTCAGGACGTTCCGACGGGCGGCGTTATTGTGCCGATGTCCGCTATCTATCGAACGTCAGCTCCACCCGGTCCCGCAGGCCGCTGGTTTATCGACCGCTTGAACCGCTGCTCTGCATCCATGCCAACGGTCGATTAGGCCCCTTAACTTCATCAACGACTGTCTGTCGTATATTATCGCTCTCACCGATGGGATGCATCGGAATATATCGGCTATTCACCGAGATCGGCGTGTGGGAGGTATGCGTGACGTGAGCGCGGCAAAGGACTGCCTTTGTGTCGCTAACAAGCGCAACCGGAGGTCTTCCCATGAATATCCTACACCTTGATTCCAGCATTCTCGGCGACGCATCGGTTAGCCGCACAGTCTCCGCAAGCATTGTCGCCCGGTTGAGGGAGCTGCATCCGGACTCTCAAGTGGTTTACCGCGACCTCGTGGACGACGCGCCGATGCATTTGTCCGATCGTCATTGGGCCGCCGCGCAGGGCGCGCTCGCCCCCGATGCTTTACTCGGCGCCGATATCGCTCTCGGCAGCGCCTATATGGACGAGCTGTTTGCGGCCGATATGATCGTAGTCGGCGCGCCGATGTACAACTACAACGTCTCTTCGCAGCTCAAGGCCTGGATCGATCGGGTCGTCGTCGCCGGCAAGTCGTTCAAATACGACGGGAATGGAGTCGAAGGCCTGGTGAAAGGCAAGAAGGTCTTCATCGCATCGTCGCGAGGCGGCTATTATCTCGGCGACAGCCCGATCGCTTTCCTGGATCACCAGGAAACCTACCTCTCGGGCATGCTTGGCTTCATCGGCCTCACAGACATCACCACCGTCCGCGTGGAAGGCGTCAACTACGGTCCGGAGGTCAAGGCAAAAGAGCTCGTGAAGGCCGAAGCAATTATCGCCGAGCTTGCTGCCTGAACGGCTCCCTCGGTGAAGTTGCAATATCATGGAAATCGGCATTCACAGTTTTGCAGTGGTTGTGAGCGATCCCGCGTTTCCGCACGGCACGACGTCATCTTTCTACCGCTCGGAAACGCAGCTACCGAGCTACGTTCGTCATTAATCTGGTCATCTGAGAATGCGAACACAGCCCTAAAACGACTGCTTGAGATCGACTGCCCTTTCAAGCTGAGCCCTGGCGCAGCAGACTATCGTCACGATACCGAAGGAGATTGACATCGCGCCTTCGCCAACCGAGGCGCTGCCGACTACCGCCGAGCGCGCTAGATCAAGCCGCGATCGTCGGTCTCGTGCGTGGCGTCAGCGTTCACGTTCGGCGAAGACCCCTGTGACTTCGGCCGCGTTCTGCGTCCCCCAGTCGCAAAGCGGGACGAGCGCCTCGGCGAGGCTTCGGCCTAGTGGAGTCAGCGAGTAATCAACCCGCGGCGGTACTTCCTTGTAGTCGGTCCGCGTCAAGACGCCGTCGGCCTCGAGCTCCTTCAGGTGTTGGATCAACACCTTGTCGCTGACGTCGCGCACCGCTCGCTTCAATTCGCCGTACCGCTTCGGCCCCAGGAGTAGGAAATACAGGATCAGCGGTTTCCACTTGCCCGCGATCAAGCGGAGCGAGGTGTCGAGTCCACAGGTAAAGCCAAGGACGGGCAAGGGTTTTGAGGTCATAAATAGATACTTACCAAAAGGTGCATACTAGTCAATAGGTCAGTTCGATGCCAAGTATGCCTTCTGTGAAGCGGGAGGCAGGACGTGAAAAGACTGGAAGGGAAGACTGCAGTCGTGACGGGCGGTGGCAGCGGCATCGGGCTCGCTTCGGCAAACCGCTTCATCGACGAAGGCGCGTTCGTATTCATTTTTGGCCGCACCAAGGCCACGCTCGACGCGGCCCTGGCGCAGCTCGGACCGAATGCGCGCGCCATATGCGGGTCGATAACTGATGCGACCGACCTCAATCGGCTGTTTGAAGCAGTTAAGGCGGAGCGAGGCGATCTCGACATTCTGCTGGCCAATGTCGGAATTTCGGAGTTGGCGCCTCTCGGCCAGATAACTTCCGAGCAGTACGACCGGATTTTCGACACGAACGTCAAGGGCCTGCTGTTTACGGTTCAAACGGCGCTGCCGTTGATGTCGGAGGGCGGCTCGATCATCCTGACCGGTTCTAGCGGGGGATCGATGGGGATACCGCAATTCAGCCTCTACAGCGCCTCCAAGGCGGCGATCCGCAGTTTCGCGCGCACCTGGGCGCAGGATCTGAACGGCACGGGCATCCGCGTGAATGTGCTTTCGCCCGGGGCGACGCGGACGGAGAAAGCCGTGGAGATCATGGGAGAGGCAGGGCTGGACGCGGTAAGGGCCGGCACGCCGCTTGGACGCGTCGGCGATCCCAACGAGATTGCCGCGGTCGCCGCATTCCTTGCTTCCAGCGACAGCAGCTTCATGACCGGAAGCGAAGTTTTCGCGGACGGCGGCGTGGCCCAGGTCTGAAATGGCTGAAACTCGCGCAGTTACTACCTCATCCCAACAATATAGGAAAAAACATGACTGAGAACTTCGGCGCAAAATCAACCGCTGACGACGTGCTCTCCGGCGTAAATCTTCATGGAAAGCGGTTTCTCGTGACTGGCGCATCGTCGGGCATCGGACTCGAGACGGCCCGCGCATTGGCGTCTCACGGTGCCAGCGTCGTAGGAACCGTTAGAGACCTGGCTAAAGCTGAATCGGCCACTGCATTGGTCCGTGACGCCGCGCGAGACGGTGATGGCAGCCTTGAGTTGATCGAACTCGATCTTGCATCCCTGAAAAGCGTTGACACCTCCGCGGATAAACTACTTGCTGACAGCCAGCCCTTCGATGTCATCATCGCCAATGCTGGCGTCATGGCACCGCCGTTCGGTCGGACGGTTGACGGCTTCGAACTGCAGTTTGGAACCAATCATCTTGGCCATTTTGCCTTAATCAAGAAAATCGAACCGCTTCTCGCTGATAACGGCCGGCTCGTGGTCCTGTCATCACAGGCTCATCGCGTGGCCGATCTTGACCTGGACGATCCGAACTTCGAGCAACAGGCATATGACCCGTTCGTCGCCTATGGCCGATCAAAAACCGCAAACTCCCTCTTCGCAGTTGAATTCGACCGGCGGCATCGCAATCGCGGTATCCGAGCGGCGTCGGTGATGCCCGGGAACAGCTTGACTGATCTTCCACGCCACTTCTCGCAGGAAGCGTTGCAGGGCCTCTTCGAAACTGTTGGCAAGGCTCGCGCCGACGCGGGTCTTCCGCCAGCAGAACTCAAAAGTATTTCGCAGGCAGCGGCAACATCGGTCTGGGCTGCGGTCGTAGCTGACAAGGACGATATCGGCGGGCGTTACCTCGAAGATTGCGCAGTCGCGCCGATCGAGGATACGCCCAATCCGTTTTTCGATGGCGCAAGATCATATGCGCTCGACGCAGATAAAGCCGCGCAGCTTTGGGAGAAAAGCGAGAGCCTGATCGGGCTTAGGTGAGATCGAAACGGGAATGACCAAGCTACTTCTTCGTCATTCCCGTTCTCGCCTTCAAGGCTGTCATCTTTCTCGAAATTAGAGGGGTCGCTATCGGTGACTATTATTGGCATCATCGGCGCAGGCGAAGTGGGTCGTCATATCGCGCGTGCGGCTATCGCGAACGGTCACCAGGTCGTCCTTGCCAATTCGCGAGGCCCCGAGACATTAGGCAGCCTTATCGAGGAGCTAGGGCCATCAGCGCGCGCGGCAACGGCGGCTGGCGCGGCGGCGGCGGGCGAGTTCGTCGTCATTGCTGTTCCTCTGAAGATGGTTAACGACATGCCCGTGAACGAGCTTGCGGGGAAGGTCGTGATCGACACGAACAACTATATGGCGGTTCGCGACGGTCATTACCCGATTATCGATTCAGGTGAAAAAACAGAGCATGAATTGCGTCAGGAGCAACTCCCAACATCGAAGGTAGTCAAGGCTTTCACGCACATTCAGGCTCCTCGGATCATAACCTGGGGGAGACCGGCCGGCTCCGCCGACCGTTTGGCGTTGTCGGCCTCAAGTGACTTTCCGGAGGCCGTCGAGCTTGTGACGCGACTATACGACCGGTTCGGCTTCGACACCGTGGACAACAGCCCGCTCAGTGAGTCCTGGCGTACCCGTCCTGGGCAACCCGCATGGATGCAAGAGCGACAGACCCGGCCCGAATTGATTGCCAACCTCGCCAGCGCGCGCCGTGCCGTCCAAGAGTTCGGAGTCACAACCATCATATGATGGCGGTGGCGAGATGGATGGCGGGCTGTGGCCCGCTCGGCGCTGGGATCGACGCCGCGACGAACTTCGGCTAATCGTACTGAGTCAGACGGTCGCGGTCATTGAGGCTGAGAATCAAGTAATTGAGGAGATTCAATATTTGGCGCGCGGAGGGCCAGATGAATCTCGATCAGGGTGGGGATAGCGAAACGCGGTTTGCGGAGTATGTAGCCGGTCTTGGAAGCGTGATCGGTCACGTGGAGCGGACGAGACCGCTGCGCGACTATTGCACGGGCCTGATGCTGCCTGGGGAACGCAAGAGCGTGGAGCCGATGGCGGCGCGGACGGCTCCAGCGCGCACGGCGGCACAGCATCAGTCGTTGCTGCATTTTGTCGCCAACGCGGCCTGGTCGGACGAGGACGTGCTGACCAAGGTGCGCGATTTGGTGCTGCCGGCGATCGAGAAGAGCGGGCCGATCGAGGCGTGGATCATCGACGACACCTCGTTCCCCAAGCAAGGCAAGCATTCGGTCGGCGTGCACCACCAATATTGCGGGCAGCTCGGCAAGCAGGCCAATTGCCAGGTGGCGGTGTCGCTCTCGATCGCCAATCATGCCGCCAGCCTTCCGGTGGCCTATCGGCTGTACTTGCCGGAAGCCTGGACGAAGGATCGTGCCCGGCGGAAGAAGGCAGGCGTGCCGAAGCAGATCAAGTTCAAGACTAAGCCGCAGATCGCGCTGGAGCAAATCCGCTGGGCCTGCGAGAGCAGTCTGCCACGCGGCGTCGCGCTGATGGATGCGGCCTACGGCAGGGACGCGCGGCTGCGTGCCGGCATGACAGAATTGGGCTTGCCTTACGTGGTCGGCATCGTGCCGACCATCTTGATGTGGGCCCCTGGCAGCGGCCCGCGGCGGATGGACAAGCCGATGAACAACACCGGCCGCCGCGACGAGCCCGAACTGGTCTCGGCCAAAAAAGTGGCACTCAGTCTCCCGAAGCAGGCCTGGCGCACGGTGGCGTGGCGGGAAGGCTCGGCCGACCAGCTATCCTCGCGCTTTGCGCGGGTGCGTGTCCGCGTCGGGTACAACAAACTGATCCCCGAGAAGCTGTCGCCGGAGTGGCTGCTGATCGAATGGCCGGAGGGCGAAGCAGAGCCGACCAAATACTGGCTCGCCACGCTGCCGGAGAACGTCAGCTTCACGCAGCTCGTCAATCTGGCCAAGCTGCGCTGGCGCATCGAGCGCGACTATCAGGAGCTCAAGCAGGAGGTCGGGCTCGGTCACTACGAGGGGCGCGGCTGGCGTGGCTTCCATCATCACGCAACCCTGTGCATCGCGGCCTACGGCTTCCTGATCGCCGAACAGGCGACGATTCCCCCCTCAGAAACTTGTTCCGCCGCGCCAGTCCAGGTCCCTCCCTTACCCGACAATTATCGACCCAGAGGATCTGCCCTTGCGGCCTGAACGCCACGTCCCGAACTCGATCGCAACCATGCGCGTGCGGTTGAGCCGGGCCCTCAGCAAAACAATCATACGATGCCCTTGTTGCGGCGCCGTCGCAGCATCACCCACGCGCAGAAAAATCATGACGCAGTAAGACTAGACCAGGCTACTCCCGGTACGTTCGGCATCGTACCTGCCGACGGCATGCTCGAACCGCTGAAGGCGGACTACCAAAAGATGGCCGGCATGATCTTCGGCGACGTCCCGTCGTTCGAGGACATCATCGGCAAGATCAAGACGGCCGAAGCGACCCTGAACGCCGTCTGACCGTGCAGGGAGCATCGCCGCGAGCAGCTTTCGGAGCGTCAACATCGTTTCCTCACAATGCACTAGGTCAACCAAATCGTGCGGCCATGGCGTAGTCCCGCGCCACGCAGAGGCTGCAATTGCCTCCCGCGGTCGCCAGCTCGGCAATGCCGGCCTTGGGACGGCTCAATGCGTTTGGTGGTTCGCTCTTCGAGGTTTCAAACGCGATTCTTAGGATACTGACGGGAGTTCCCGGATGAGTGACTAGCTATGCCGAATCGATGGCGGCAACGATCCCGTCCCGCAGTGCCTCCCGCATCTACGGCGAGCGTTCGTTCCGTTGGGGATAGCAAAGACAAAGTGTTTGGGTGGTTGACTGGCCCCGAAAATGCCACCATTGGTCGGATATGGGGCAGTCGCTTTCAAGACATGGAATTGCGTCTTTCCTCGCACCTGCGAAGCGACCTGGTCGCGGGGCGATCCCACGTTACCGTCCATCCCGTGCCGATCGCACAACGGAGTTCTTCGAGGCTCGCCTCTGTGGCCATCCCGACATCGGAGATGAGCCCGTTGCCGTGACAACGGCGGATGGCCTCGTTTCCCCAAGGAAGGGGATCGGATGAGCGATCTGTTTGGTTGCGTGCCGCCCGAAGCCTTCAAGATCTTCACTGGCCGCCACGCGTTGGCAGCCGAAGCGTCGCTGTTGCGGCTTTGCGCGACGCATTTCGGCGAAATGGCGCTGGAGAATCCCGAGCGCGATCAGGTCAAGAACTCGATCGCCGCAGCGATCGAGGGCATGCCGACGCCGCCGGCGGCCGTCGGCGAGCCCGATGGGGATGAGCCTGAAGCGGCGTCGTCCGACTACCTTTATCTGAAGATGCGGGAGGGCGGCTGGTTGGTCGAGGAGTCGGACCGCTGGCTGATCAGGGTGACGATGCCGGAAGGCTATCGGCGACTGATGACGGTGCTTCGCGACCTGAAAGAGAACGTCGCCAAGAGCTTCACGGGACTGGTATCGCAGGTCTCCTCCCTGATCGGCGCGGCCGCAGACGATCCGACGATGCACGCCACCAACATCGATGCCGCGTGGCAGACGGCCGTCGGATTCCGACGCCACATGGCCGGCATAGACGCAGCGCTGCTGTCCGTGACGCGGCGACTTAACGCGGCAGAGGGAATGGACGATTCAGTCGACGTGTTTTTCGCGGAGTTCGTCGACAGGATTCTAATCCGCGACTGGACCAAGATCCTGTCTCAGAACAATCCGTGGCGATCGCGCCACCACGTCACCCGCGCCGTCCGCGAAATCCTCGGCTCCGCGGCGGCGATGGAAAAGGCGATGGCCGCCTACGTCGAAGCCGGTCATGCGGCGACGGAAGCCGAAGCCGAGACGCTCATACGCAGGCGGCTTGCCGAGATCTCGACCTCGTTCGACGACATCGAGCGTCTTCGCGTCCGCATCGACCAGGGTCAGGTCGGCATCGAGGGACGCATCCGGGACATCCTTCGTTTCATCGGCCGCAATCCGGCGACTATACGGCAGCGCGTAGAGTCCTGCCTCGAGGAGTTGGCCCACCTCGACGATCACGTCGAGCTTCCCTGCGTCCTGCCCCTTCTGAACTGCCTCGAGCCGGTGGGAGAATCCCGTTTCCCCGAGGCCAGGGAGCCCCTCCCCCCGCCCGAGCCCCGCATCCTTCGCCGGCCACCCGAAGATCCCTACCGGAAGCGGTTCATCAAGGATTGCCGCGCGTTCGATTTCGCTTCCGAACCGACCCCCGGACACGCGCTCGCCTATCTCGGCTCGACGGGCGGCGGAGATGCGGTCGTGCTCGCGCCGGCCAATGCAAAGGACTGGTTCACCTGGCGATACATCGCCCTTCTGGCGCTGACCGGCCGCGGTCGCCGCATCAAAGGCTGGATCCTCGAACCGGCGAGCGGCGTCGCCGTATGCCGATACGGCGAACTTCCCAACTTCACCGCCACAAGAATGACGGGGCCTCCGCGATGAACGCGCTGTCGGGATTGCAGGAATACGAGGAAGTGCTCGCCAGAACGCACCATCCGAAGGTCGCCTTTCAGCGGGCCTTCCGCACGCTGATGCAGCGACAGTTTATCTTCGGCAACGACTTCGGCTCCAAGGACATCTACGAGCTTCTGAACGACGATGAGGTCCGGCCCTTCGCCGAGCGGCTGTTCGACGTGTTCGGCTGGCGGCTCCAGTTCAACACTTCGGGCAACATCAAGATGGTCTGTCTCATGCCGCCGATCGCGGAGGCGCCGGACACGCCACGCGACAAGCGCGAGGCTCACCAGGCTCAGCCGTTGCGCGTCGATGAGGCCATCGCCATCCTGTTGCTCCGCGCCTACTACGACAACGCGATCCAGAGCACCGGACTGGTGAACGGTCACGCCGAGTGGCACACCGACGGTCTCTACGACTTGTGGAGAGAGAAGACTAGAAAGGATCCGCCCGGCAAGGTCAGGATGCTCGACATCCTCCGGTTCCTGAAGAATCATGGACTCATCCAAGCTTCGCTGCCACCGACCTTCCACGAAGGAATGCCGTTCACGGTACGACCGTCGATCAGTCTCGTCGCCGTTTCCGAGCCGCTCGCTGCGCTGAGGCGCTACGCCCGCGAAGCTCGACCCGATGCCGACGGTAACGATCATGAAAAGGCCGAGGCATGAGCGAGCCGCAATTCGGGACGCCGCAGATCGTCCGCCTTTCCCTCATCGACTTCTACCTGATCGAACGCGAGGACATCGAGCTTTCCGGCAACACCGTGTTCCTGGGGCCGAACCGCAGCGGCAAGAGCTCGTGCATCGACGCGATCCAGACGGGCTTGACCGGCGGCGCCGGCGACCTCGTCGTCTACAACGCTGCTGCTGTACGACAGAACAGGCCGGACGCACACAGGTCTCTTCAGGAGTACTGTCTCGGCGTCGTCCGGCACGACGAGAACGAGAGGGCCAAGGTCGTGCGCAAGAGTTCGCAGACCTGGATCGGCCTGTCCTTCCGGACCCGCGAGGGTGGAGAAGTCGCGGGTGTCGTGCATGTCGTGGCGCACGAACACCGCGAGCGGCCCAACACACGCTTCATGATCGTGACCGGGGGCGGCGTGACCACGGCCGATCTCGTATTCTCGACAGACGAAGGCGAGATGGCGAAAGGCTTCGACCAGGCAGTCGACGGTCTGCGCGCGAGCGGCCGAAAGGTCGAGGAATGCGACAGCGCCTCGGACTACTCGACTTACCTGCTCAACCTGCTCACCTACGGTTCGTGGCACGCGGATGCCCATTCCTACTATAAGGCGGTGAAGCGCGCGCTGGTCTTCCAGCCGGTCGGCGACATCACGGCCTTCATGCGCACCCATGTCCTCGAAACCGAGATCATCGACATCGGACGGATGCGCGAACGTCTGGCGTTCTATCGCGAGATCGTCCGCACCATCGACAGCATCAACCGACAGATCACCTCGCTCGGGATCGTCGTCGGTCACTACTCGAAGGCCGCTGAGGACGATCGCGAGGCCCGCGGCCGCGTGGCGGCGGCGATGGAGGCCGCCGTGACCCAACGCCAGTCCGAGATCGATGCCATCGAGGAGAAGCTGGTCGGACTGCGGACCAAGGTCGACGTCGCCGTGGAAGAGGAAAAGAAAGCGGATGAGCGCAAGAAAGAAGCCGCCCGGCGCGTCGAGGAGGCGCGCAACTCCGGCGGCACTCAAGCGCTGGAAACCAGCATCCGACATGCCGAGCGGGATCTTTCCGGCGAAGAGTCGAAGATGCGCGACGTTCGCAGGGAGCTCAAGCGCCGCGCAGAAGCGATCGATGCGATCCGCACGGCCGTGGGCTACATGAAGGACGCCGAGAGCCGCAACGTCCGACGAGTCGCGGACGCCGGCGCCGACTTCCGCCGGGCTCAGGACGACGTCGAGATCGAATCGATGGCTTCCGATGCCGAGCTATTGCAACGGGTCGTCGACGAGGTCGGAGCGAACGCGGTCCGCGAACTCAACCGCGCCCACAGCGCCGCGGCGGCCCGCGAGGATCGAATCAACCGGATACGCGAGGATCTCGCGCGGAGGGCGCGCTCGGAGGCCATCGACCAGGCGCTGTTGCGTCCGGAGGCGGAGAACCTGCGCAAAGATCTCGCCGACGCCAAGATCGCCGCGACGCCGCTCTGCGATCTGATCGACATCAGAGAGGGCAAGGAGGAATGGCGCAACGCCGTCGAGTCCGTGCTCGGCAACGCGCGGGAAGCGATGATCCTGCACGATCCCCTCCAATACATCGATGCGGTGAAGGTACAGCGGCGATCGACCCGCAGCGACGGAGTCGAGATCGTCAAACCATCGGTTCTGAGCGCGGGCGCGCCGGCGCCGGCCGCGGATTCGCTGGCCGCCGTCGTCGAGGTCGAGAACGCCACCGCGGGCGCCTACGTCAATGCCATGCTGGGACGCGTCAAGCGGGTGCGAACCGAAGCCGACATCGAGCGTGAGCCGAACGCGGTGACGACCGATCTCATGCGCGCGACCCGTTTCTCGTCCTACAAGATGCGGCCGCCACGCTATCTGCTGGTCGGACGCCGGGGACGCGCCCAGGCGGCTCAGAACGCGGTGGCCGAGCTTCAGCGCTTGCATGGGGAACTGAAGGAGGCCGAGACCGAAAGGAGAGTCCTCGAAACCGCCAAGGACGCCTACCGGACGCTTACCGGGCAATCGAGTAGTTCGCAGACGACACTGGGTTCGGTCGTCGACGGCCTGCGGCGCGCCAAGACCGCGGTGGAGGATAGCCGTGGCAGGCTGCAGAACCTGCGTGGACAACGCGATCCCGAGAAGGAACAGCAGATACGCGAGCTCGAAGCCGAACAGACGAAGGTAGACAAGCAATGGTCTGCCGCTCTCCAAGCCGCCACCGATGCACGCGATGCGGTCACGCGCACGGAAGTGGAGTTGGAGGTCGCGGGTCAACAGTTCGCCGCCGCCCTTCTCGATCGCGACGCGAAGGCGTTGGGCGAACACGACGCTGCGCAGGATGTAAGACGTCGCGTTTTCGGCATCCTGACCGAAGCCAAGGACTTCTGGCGCGAGCACAAGCAGACGCTGGAGACGGCCGAGACCCGCGCCGAGGAGAGCCGCGCCGGGGTCGCGCGCGGGCACGAAGCGTGGGGCCAGCACGGTGCCGACTTCCCGGAGGTGCCGATGCCGGTGCTCAGCGTGGAAGCGTGGCGCGAGCGGCTCGGCGAGGCGCGGGCGATGCGCGATCTGCTGCAGAACTCGACGCTGCTCGACAAGACCGCGGAGGCGGAGGAAGCGGGCCGTCAGCTCTCGGATGCGTTCCGCAACGAGTTCGTCAGCCTGCTCGTCCACGCGTTCTCGAAGATCCGCGACACCCGCGACGACCTCAATCGCGAGATGGAACGGCACGTGTTCTACGGCGAGAAGTACGTCTTCAGGATGAACCACGTCGAAAAGTTCGGAGCGATCGTCGATCTGGTCGAGCGCGCAACGGAGGATCCGAATTGGGCGATGCCCGCCCTGGTCGCGCTCGACGCCGACACCGAGCAGGCGCGCGCCGTCCGCTCCATAGCCGACATGATCGAAAGCGACGACCAGAACGCGCTGAACGATCTGCGGGACCCGAAGGCGTACTGGACGTTCGACGTGCTAGTGAAGGACGCCGGCACCGGCGATGTCGTCTCGACGCTACGCCAGCGCATGAAGAAGGGCTCGATCGGAGAGGGCGTGGTTCCGCAGTACATCGCGATGGCGGCCGCGGTCTCGGCCAAATCGTCGTCGCCGGACCGCAGGAACGGGTCGCTCGGCATCATTCTGCTCGACGACGCTCTCGACGGATTGGACACCGAGCACACCGTGAAGATGCTGAAGTTCATGAGCGACACGAATCTGCAGATCGTCGCCGCCGCTCCCGACACGAAGTCCCGCGTGCTCGCGCACGGCATGGAGACCTTCATCAACGTCGCGCGGGACGAAGAGTACATCCACATCGTGCCGGAAAAGGTATCCGAAGCGCTGCGCGACGACCTCGCCGACGAAGACCCGCGCGTCAAGGGATACGACGCATACCGCGAGCGTACCGCATCCGCGGACGAGGCCGCCGCGCTGGAGGCGGCGCAGTGACGATTTCCGGCAGCGAGTCTGCACGCAAGTTGCTCGTCAGGTTGCTGGAATCCGCCGACCGCAACGCGACCACGGTCCGCACGCTATCCGTCGCCGCCGGGTCTCCGAAGGATCCGTCGCCCGCCTCGCAGCGGGCCTGGAGGGAAAGGCTCGAAGGTGCGGAGCGCGCGGGTGCGGTAGCGCTCGTCCGGGGATCCGGTAACCGGCGCGAGGTGATCGAACGCGTGCGTCTCGCCGACGCCGACCTGCTGGCGCGCGAGCTCGGCACGACGCGGGCCGGCGCGCGGGCGGCGGCCGCAATTGCGGCTGCGCGGGCGGCAGCCGCCGGCCGCGACGGTCTCGATCAGGTCATCGAGGACGCCGGCGCCAAATGGGCCAAGGGTGCCGAATGGTATCGCCTTCCGCCTGAGCCGGAGCTCGTCCGCAACGTGTTCGCCGCCGCCGCCGGCCTGCTCGACGTCGCCTTCGGCACGCATTTCCGTACAGCGTCCGTGCAGACATCCGGCTCCTCAAAATTCCTGGAGCGCCACGCGGCGGCGGTGTGCGCCATTCTGCGCGGCGCACTGGCCCTTCCAGACGACTCCAGGCAGGATGAGATCTGGGAGACGTTGGGTCTGGTCAGGTTCGGGCACCCCGTCTGCCTGCGCGCTCCAGTCAGCTTCGCCGATCCGGTAGGAATCCGGGTGTATGGCAGCGCCGTCCCCTGGAGCGCCGTCAACCCCGACCTCGTCGCGGGCTGCAAGGCGGACGGAGACGACCCCGACTTCATCATGACGGTCGAGAACTGGACCAGCTTTAACGGCCAATGCCGCGAGATCGGCCGCGGAGCCGTGATCTACACGCACGGCTTTCCGCCTCCGCCGGTGCGCTTGCTGGTCGGCCGCATGGCGGCGTTGTGGCCCCATGCTCCGATCTTCCATTGGGGCGACGTCGATGCCGGGGGCCTCCTGATCGCTGACTCGATACGCAAAGCCGCCGGCCGCCCCGTCCGGCTCCACCTCATGACGGTCTCGCTCGCCGAGCGCCACGGCGCCGAAAGCCGACCGCTGAGGCGCGTCTCCGGCATCGCCGCAAGAGACGACGACTTCGGCGAACTCGCACGGTATCTTTCCGGCAATTCCTGCCGCACTTTCGAGCAGGAGATGTTGAGACCCGAGGATCCGCTGGAGGCGGCGCAGTGAGCAGACAATTCACCGACGGGGAGATCGTCGCGGCGGTCAGGGCGCTTGCCGCCGAGGGTTCGCCGCTGACGCGCGCCTCGGTCCGTAAGCGCCTCGGCGGCGGCGGCTCGACCCGAATTTCCGCGACCTTAAAGGAGTATATGGCCGGGGCCCACGGCTCACCACCACGGTCCGGACCGCCGAAGGTCCAAAGTTTACGGACTGATCAGTCCGGACCGGAACAGTCCGGACTTACGCCGGGTCCGGCCGTGGCGTCAACGAGTGCGCCGGCCAAGCCGACCGACGTCGTCTCCGCGGCGAGCACGGCCCCGGTCGACCTAGGGCCGGAGGGTAGTGTTGCCCATCTGGAGAGCGAGATCCGGGTACTGAAAATACTCCTGGAATCGGAACGCAACGCCCGCCGCGAGGATGAGGCCCGGCACAGCCGGACAATTGAGGCTCTCCAGCGCGAGATCGAGATTGCCAGTAGGGGGGTTGGTCGGAGCGGGCTGTCGGACGGGCCCGTAAACTCGCGCAAGCCGCGGTCCAAAACGACTTCCTGACTGCCTTGCCTGGGGATCTAGACGTATGAGGCGAAAAGGAAATCACGGCCGCAGCAGCTGGTCATGCAAATCCCAAGGGCGGGGCCGCTTGAGGCCACCAATAAAACCGACTCCTTTTGTGCCAACATTGTGCCGTGGAAGGATTTGGCGCCCATGCCAGCGGTTACTAACCTGCGGTAATTTATCGCTTGGGGCGAGACACGAAGGCTTGGACGGGTTCGTTGAAGAAGATGCCATTGATGTGCTGGCCTGATCCCTCCGCCAAGCTCCTGGCCATCTCCGGAAGTTCGCGAAGCGACCGGTCGACATCGTCCATGGCGATCGGGCGATCGGTTTCCAGCGGATCGATGCGCGCCACGTTCGGCTTGCCCAACAGTAGGAACGCTTGCCCAAGGGCATTTTTGGATTGGGCCCGCGCTGCCGAGTTGAATAAGCGCATAAAAGCCCATTGAGCGACGCCGCTCTTCTGGGCAGCGTCGGCTCTTCACAAAGCGCTGCATGTTGTCGTTGCCAACGAAGCGGATGATCGCCCAAGAAACGCAAAAACGCATTGCACCTTCTCACGGCCCTTTAACATCGGGAGCATCTGGCAGACGCATTGCTTGTGATGACAGTTCAGGATCAGTTCCGATAACCACTGCCACGTCCGAGTTTCGCCGACAGACATCTGGTGAACGACATCAGACTGGCGTCGCCATCTCCAAATAGCGGCAAAAGGCATTGGCGAGCTGCATCTGCCTTGGGGTCCGGCACTCCGCTTCAAAGATACGTGGCGAAGCAACCATCACGCAGATGCACTTCGCACGTGATGTCGCCACGTTCAGGCGATTGGCGCTGTAGAGGAATTCCATGCCGCGCGGGGCATCGAGGTGGCTCGAGGTTGTGACGGAATAGATAACGATCGGAGCCTCCTGCCCCTGAAACTTGTCGACCGTTCCCACACGCCCACCCGGGATGCGCTCTTGCAATTCAAAGACTTGGGCGTTGTAGGGCGCGATGATCAGAATGTCGTTCAGTTTGATGACAGCCTCGACGTCGTCCCGGTTCACCCAAGTCGTGGCACTTCCTAGGATGTTAGTCACGAGGTCACGAACGGCATCGGCTTCTTCCTGCGACGAACTTTGGTTGCCGGAATGCTCGATCGGGAGGTAGCGAAGGCCTGCTCCCCTAAGCTTTCCTGTTGACTTGACCTGCTGCTTCTCAAGACCAGGCCGCGAAAACAGCCTGCTCTCGTAGAAGAGCTCCGAATTGAAGGCGCAGATTGTCGGATGCAGCCGCCAGGTTTCCGGGAGAAACAGGCCGCGATCGGCAGGAATCGTGGCATGCGGTCCAAGGATATGGTCCAGCGCCGAGGCATCGGCGCCATCTGGATGGCTTCCCTGAATGGGTTGCTCGAGCTGGCGTGGATCGCCGAGAAGCACGACGCTTTTGGCCGATTGCGACACCGCGAGCACATTTGCCAGGGACATCTGGGCAGCTTCGTCGATGAAAAGCACGTCGACGCATTGCGAAGCGTCTGGCCTCGCCCAGAACCAGGCAGTTGCCCCGCCCACGCTAGCAGACCCGCCCAGCGCATCGAGAAATTCACCGTTGTCCTTGGTGAAGGTCAGGCTGGGCAGATCGTCCTCATCATCAGAAACCTTCTGCACGCAACGGATGGCTTGCCGCTCCTCACCCGCGGCTTTGATCACCTCGTCCAGCAGATTGCGAATGACCTTGTGACTGTTTGCAGTAATCCCGATCGTCTTTCCCTCTTGCGCCAGGCCGCAGATCATCCTGGCGCCTGTAAAGGTCTTTCCAGCGCCAGGCGGGCCTTGCAGCGGGAACACGCTCCGATCGAGCGTCAGCGCCACACGAATAGCGGTGGCAAGACTGGCTTCACCTTCCTGCTGCAGTGGCAGTCCCTGCAGACGTGGCGCTACGGCCAAGACCAAGTCGCGGGCCGCCCGATAGTCGCCATCCGCCTCGATGCCGTGCTCGGCCACATGCTCGCCAAGCCGCATCACGGCGTCTGCCAGTACCTGAGTATCGACAGAGCTATGAGCAAAGACCGCTGGCGCATGAACGTCTGCGGTATCCTTGCGCTTCTTGATGTCGATCGTTCGGGCCTCAAGTGATACGGCTGTGACTTTGCCGAACTTGTCACCCCCGATGGTGTGGAGGTCATCCCCGGTGCGGATATCGGTATCCTGTGGGGCAAACCGGTAGCGATGGGTGGGCACCTTTCCCTTCCCGGGCACCTCTTCCAGAAAGACCATGTCGGCGAGGCCGCTACGCTCATGGAGGAGATCGTCGGCAGACAAGTCGCGCAGCCTGAAGTATTCCCACCAGACGGCCTTCTTCTCGCGGCCGTGCCAATCCAGCATGGAAGCAAGAAGCCATCGCCCCTCCTGCTCGTCCGTGCGTTCGTTGGCGTCGTCAGGCACGCCCTCAAGGAGGCGAGCCGAAAGTGCTGCCACCTTCTGCTGCCAGGCGGTCAGCTCCTCGCTCAGTTCAACTACCACCGCGGTAGGCCGGGCGATTGTCGCCCCGTTTGCGATCTGGTCGGCTCGAAGGGCCTCAAGCCAACGCCGCAGCGCCTCCGTGGAGGCGCAATCGTCATTGTTATAGCCTTTGACAGCCGCCTTATCGTCCTCCGGAATGCCCTCGGGGTCGGCCATCTCCAGCCGCGCCTGGGTTCTCGCCATCACGGCCCCGACCTCCTCCAGAGCGACTGATCGATTGAATCCGTAGAGCGGCTCGAGCTTCTTGATGGAGTAGCTTTCCACGCTAGCGCGGATCGCGTGGCGAACCACTGCATAGAGATCAACGAATACCTCTCCACGGAGAAGGTTGTCGACGTCATTCTCTCGCGTCGCATACCGTCCCATCAACCGCTTCAGCGCAGCAGGCTCGTAGGGAGCGAAGTGATAGATGTGAAGGTTCGGATGGGTTTTCTGCCGTTCGACGACGAAATCAATGAACCGCTCGAACGCAGCCCTCTCCTCATGGCGCGTGGACGCCCAGTCGCCGGTATATTGCCAGACCCCGCCGTCATCGGCGTAGAGGTAGCCGAACAGGAACTCGAGCCCACCATCACCGACAAACGGATCTCCCTCGAAATCGAAAAAGATGTCACCCGCTGACGGTTCGGGTAAACGAAATAGCCCAAAACCCGGCTCGAGCGGCAGGACCTCGTGCAGCATCGCGTCTGCGGTCCGACCCTCGACCTGAATCCTTGCCTGTTCGCGAACCCTCTCGTAGCTGCTCGCGGCCCCGCGATCGGGTCGCCATGGCAGAGGGATGGGCACGGCTGCGAGCGCCGCCATCGTGCCGACGCCGCGCCTCTCTAATTCACCGATCTGGGACTTGCTGATACCAGCGACGAGGGACATGTGGTCATCCGCTCGCCTCTTTTCTTCGCAATGCCGACGCCACCTGCAAACGTCGCAATGATCGATCGGCTCGGGATAGGGGCCGACGCTAGTGCCGGCCGGTCCCGCGATCGCTCGCTCCAAACTGCCTCTCACATGGCGATAGTAGGCTGCATAGTCGGCGATCCGGTACGCTTCCGGTTCGAAGTTCGTCCCAGGTGTCACGACATGGGCTGCAACAGGCGCTACGCCCTGTATGTTCGACAGCATGTCGGAATAGAGGCTGATCTGAAGGACCGTATTGCCCTTGGTCTCCCGGGCCAGCTTCGTATCGGTAACCTCATAAGACCACGCACCTAACTGACTTGGTTTCTCCACGCGAAGCAAAATGTCAGCCCGCCCGTTCCAGAGGCCGACCTGGAGTGCTCCTTGAGCGATGACCGCATCGCCCCGCGCCATCGCCTCACGCGTGGCTGCCACTGCCGTACCGTCGACACCGATCCCGCCGATCTGCGTGACCGCGAGCCCTCCCGATTTCAAATGATCGATATAGCCCTGCTCATGCTCAGCGCCACGCGCGGCCAGTGCTTCGAGGACGGGGTCCCAGATCTTTGGCTTGGCCAACTCGCCGTTAGCGACCTTGAGGTCGAGATTGGTCAGATAATGGCAATTCAGGTGCCCGACGAGGTCGCCCGCACTAAGGTTGATTTTGGCGCCGATCTTCTGCATTTCCCCCGCCAAATGCTGACGCTGCATCACAGCTCGCTTGCAATCTCCGGTATATTGTCTATTTCCGCGCCGTTTTGTCTAGCCCACAGAGATCGCGCCAGCGTCGCCGGCACCTGTTCCCGGAATTTACCGGCGGCGATGTTCTCGACAAAGGCAGAGACGTCAATCGCACTGGCGCGATCAAGTTGACCTAGCCCTCGCAACTTCGGCAAAGCCTCAGTTGCGTTTGTCTTGGCAAGCGTCAGACCGAGGTCATGCACTTGCCCCGGCAGTCCCGCCATGGCCGCCGCGGCTCCAAACACAGCGGTTGCTTGGGAGCCCCGCCAGAGAAACAGGTGCAGATCACGCTCTTCTTCGACGACCCTTCGCTTTTCGAGGTCAAGCTCACGGAACGTTTCTCGCCCCTCAGCCAAGAGCTCCCGCGCCTTATCGTCGAGATATGGTGGCTCGTCAGTGGACAGATAGACATTACGCATCTCGGCAGCCAGCCGGTCATGCAGGCGCTCGCCGTCGGCACGTTCAAACCGGGGTACGACGCCTCCCGGATGCGGGGCCACGAAGAGGGTGTTGGTCCTTTCGTCGACATCGTTGATGATCCATCTGCGGCCCGCAAACACCACAAGACCGTCTTTATGGACCGGGAAAGATATTGGCAGCGTACCGAGGGTCTTGCCCTCGATTGTCAAGCGCCACTCTTCTGCTGACTCGAACACAGCAAAGAAACTTCGGGATTGAACCGTCTGCTCGCCCTTCTCTGCGAGCATGATCAGGCCATCACCCGATTGCTCAATGAAGCGGATCGTGTCGGAAGCGAGATGACGAAGGAGATCTGCAAATTCTCCGGTCGAGATGGCGGCGAAAGGCCCCGCCCCGCACAAGAGATCGTAGAGTGGCCGCGCCCTGATCCCACCCCGTTCAGCGATGACAGAGAGGATCTGGTGGATCAAGGTTGAAGCGACCTCCGGCACCTGGCCGGCCGGCTCGACGAATTTTTGCAGCAGCAGCCGAATGACGGCGACCGAGCGGATGGTATTCGGCCTGAGCCGGTCGATCACGCCGGAACGTTGATCAATGTTCGGCTCACGCACATAGACACGAAGGACCGACGGTACGCCTTTCCGCCGGCCCGTTCTACCGAGCCTCTGCTTCAGCGACGAAAGCGAGCGAGGTGCCCCAATTTGAGCAACCGATTTGACCGATCCGATATCGACACCCAACTCTAGGGTCGAGGTACAGATCGCGGTCGTCGGCAATTTTCCATCCTTAAGTCGATCCTCCAGCTCTTCCCGAAGGGTCTTGGAAAGACTGCCGTGATGGGGAAAGAACTCGTTCGGCACATCTGCCTTGTCCGACCTCCTGCGCAGGCGATCGGCAGTGGACTCGACGGTACGCCGTGAACCTCCGAAGACGAGGTTGTTGGAAGTTCGCAGGGTCTTGAACAAATGGTCCGCGATATCGTCGAGTGCGATCCTGCGCGGCATTTCTTCGACGTCCGTTCCTCCTTCGGCGTGATCGGGATCATCAAGCTCGGGTGGCTCGACATAGCCACGGATCTGCAGCTTGAGTTCGGGAGAATCAGACTTCGCTTCTAATATCCGGACAGTCTCCGGCGAGGTTGGACGGAGCCATGCTGCCGCCTGAAACAAATCGCCGATGGTTGCGGACAGGCCGACGCGCCGCGCCGGCCGCTGGGACATGGCATCGATGCGGCGCAGCAGGCTTGCGAGATGGAGGCCGCGCGGTCCCTGAAGGAACGAATGGACCTCGTCGATGACGATGAAGTCAGCCGACGACAGCAGACGTTTTGCATCGGCCGGACGCCGGGCGAGCATCGCCTCGATCGATTCCGGCGTGATGAGCGCGACCCCTTGCGGCTTGGAAAGGGCCCGCTTCTTGTCTCCCTGAGGAGCATCGCCGTGCCATTTGACGACAGGGATCTCCATGTTCTCGCAGAGTCCCTCGAGACGTTTGAACTGATCGTTGATTAGGGCCTTCAGCGGACTGATATACAGGACCGAGAATCCAAACTCTTTCCTGTCAGCGATCGCGGTCAGGATCGGCAGAAAGGCCGCTTCTGTCTTCCCCGCAGCGGTTGTTGCAGCAATTAGAACGTCGCGGTCATCGTCGAGAACGGCAAAGATTGTGCGCGCCTGAATCTCGCGCAGCTCATCCCATCCCTGATCGTGAATCCATCGGCGGATGGCCCCGTGCAGTTTGTGGTAGGCCCCCTCAAGAGTTGAGTCGGAGGCTGGTGAGCTCATCGCCGTCTCCACTCTCTTCGCTCGATGCCGTATCGTCCGGAGCATCCGGGGCAATCGGTATGCGATCAAGCAACTCCTGCCACTTGACGCCGAGGTTCTGTTCAAGGACAGCGAGCATCTGCACGAATGCTTTCACGGTCGAACGAGGCGTCCGAAAATAGGACTCACCGATCTTGCGGTTGCAATACTCCATGAACGCGGTCAACGCTTCGTCCGGCACCAGGAATTTCGTGGGATCTCCGCTTGCGAAGACCAACCTGATGTTGGTGAGGAGAACGAAGAGATCTTCTGGCGTCAGGCTCTGCAGCCGGATCACTGGACCAGAAAAATCAACAAGCCCGCCGCTCGCAAAGCTGTTTTCCGCCAACCTGGACTGCAGGGCCTCATAGCTAAACACACCTCGGCGCGTGTCCAGCAGGAAGTCGGGCGTACCGCACATGATGAAGCCTATTCCTGAGGTCATGCCTTGGAGCGAGTCGTTCACTATGTCGAGAAGCTGTTCATAGTTCTGCTTGCGGGACTGGGAATTCTGAAGCTTGTAGATATGAGCCATCTCGTCAAACATGACCAAAAGGCCACTATAACCTGCAATCCGCACCAGGCAGCCGAGACATTTCAGCGATTCATAGACATTTTCGTCATCGATGATGCTTCTGACACCGAGGTCCTTTTTGGCATCCGTTTTGGTTGAATACTCCGCGCGGAGCCAACGAATAGCGCATTCTTTCAGGGCGTCGTTGGCCTCTTCGCTTCCTCGCCAATAGGCCTTCAATACCGTAGCGAAATCGTAGCCACCTGAGAATTGGGTAATCGCCTCGAGCTTCTGGTCGATAAGGCCTTCAACTGCGACGCCCTTCTCGCCAGCTTCCTTCACCGCATCCATCACCAGACGCTCGGCGATACTTTGCAGCGCACCACCTTCAGGCTTATTGCGGGTCGCCATGTTGTTCACAGCTTCCGCATAGAGCGCGCGCGCCTGACCGGCGCTTGCATGAATGCGCCGATTGGGCGACAGGTCGGCATGCATCGTCACGCAGCGCTTCTCTAATGCGATGAGGCGCACGACGCCGGCGAAGAACGTCTTGCCGGCGCCGTAGTCACCGATCACGAAGCGGACGGCGGCTCCCCCATCCGCGATCCGATCGATGTCGCGCACCAGTGCACCGATTTCGCCCGCGCGGCCGACTTGGATGTGGGGCAGACCGAGACGTGGAACGACACCAGCGGACAGAGCCTGTATGATCGTGTCCCGCTCTCTGGGCTTAATCGGCTTCTTGTTCATGCAGCCCTGTCTTTCATCTCCGAGAGGCGTCCACGGAGGTGCGGCGCTAGCACCACGTCGTCGCCATCTTCAATCAATGCATCATCGAAACGATCAAAAGACCAGTCGTTGATTCGCTCGATAGCCCCATCCGGAAGCAATCCGATGTCTCTCGCATGGCGATCGAACTCGGACCGTGGCATCGATCCGCGCTGTTCGAGCAGCTGAACGAGCTCAGCATACGGTCTGTCCAATCCTCCCCAGGCAATCTTGGCATCAGGCTTGGGAGGCGATGGTTCTGCCACATCCTCGCTGAAAATATCGGACAGGAGCCCTGCGACAGCTTCGGTCTCTCGACGTGTGCGGGCAAGCTTGGCGGCATCGATCTTGATACCAGCGCCGCCTATCTGTTCCGCCGGCTTGGCGGGATCCTTCGGGATCGGGATGCCTGCGGCGCGCGCCTCCTCGCTGATCGAGACTGGCTCATCAACCCGCTCGGCGGCCGCCCGATGAAGGCTCTGATAGACGGCCTCGCTTGGAAGGCCGAGGGATTTGTGCAGCCGTTCTAGGAATTTGACTTCGCCGATGTCGATACTCGCACCGCCGCCCACAACCGCGACAGCTGCGTCCGCGATTGCCCGACGTTCGGCCTCCCCGACCTCCTGCAGCTTGCGAAAGACGCGCGCCTGCTTGGGAGGACTGTTAAACGTCGTGACGGCAAACGCGATCAGACGCGCCTGCTCCACGCCGGACAAGTCCGGTGTGGCCCGAATTCGGCTGATGGTACGCTGGAGCTCTTCATAGCAAGCGTCTCCATCGGAGCCGGCTGCCAGCACCGCGACTTCGACCTGGGTTCTTGCCGCTCGAAACGCTGGCCGAGAGGGATCGACCGGGCCACCATTCGCGGCCCTGAAAATAAAGACCTGTTCGTCGGCCCGAGGAACACTGCTGCCGTATCTAGGGTCCGGTTCGAGCGCCACGTCGATCACATCCAACGCTCGTCCTAACTCTTCAGCAGCAGCTGTGGGGATCTTTCCGCTGCTGGCGACATCAAAGCCCGCCATCTCGAAGATCATCTGAGCCGTGGTGCTCGCGCGCCCCTGGGCTCCCAGTGCCGTCTCGACTTGTCGACGAAAGTCATCGATCGCCGCTGAACCCGACTGGTGCCAAATATCGGGGGGTAACAGTCCCGCAGCCACGACGGAATTGCGGAGGTTTGGTTTGCGCCCGACGAAGCGGCTGAATCCATCGAGCTCGGCTGTGCAGTCCTCGACCAGGGTTCGCAAGGCATCGAGTTGCTTCGTAAGACCGGACACGTCAAGATACTGTTCGTGTGGTCCGTGAACATCGACGGTGAATGCGCCACTGGCAGCGCGATATTGTAGCGAGATCCGCTTGTTCGTCCGTATGGAAAGACCGCTCGGATATCGCTGAGCAAAGCGCTTCGTCCACAGAGTGACAAACTCGTCAAAGCATCGCACCGCTGGCGTTCTGAGATGAGTGTCCGGCATGGCCAGAACCCACCGCAGAGCGTCATCCGCCGACGATAAGATGGGTGCCTCCAACAGTCTTTGACCGAGATGCAGCCGCGTCGCGAGGTCCATTTCGGAGTTCGCGGCACGCTCCGCGGACAGTGCAGGCAAATGGATAGGCGCTGCCAATTGAACATTAGCAATATTGAGAAAGTGGTTGGCGTAGTGGTGAAACGACCCGTTCGTACCGTAGATCGCGAGCAGCCTCTTGACCTCGCCGATCAGTGACGCAGCGTCATCGCCCCGCTCGACGAACATACGATGCTCGAGCCCATAGAAAAAGATGAAGATGAGCCCAATGCCGTAAGCAGGATCCCGCCTACCTCCGAGCATCCACTCAAGGAATGCCCGACGGGCGGCCGGATCCATCTCCGCGTAGGAAGGCCAATATGGCATCGAGCTTCCATCAATATCCGCGCGCTGGGCTCGAGCGGACAGATTGGGATTGATCGCGTATTGCGCGGTCACACCGCCGGGCACGGCGAGGCAATCACCAAGGTAGAAAAGGCCGCCCGTGATCTCCACCTTTCCAAAGGTCACCCGCTCGTTGGCGTGCACCCATCGGGCCGGCGCACTGCCCTGCCAAGAGGGAGTGCCTCTGGCTAGCGAAGGGCGAATGTCATTCTTGAAGGTTGGCTCGCGTGTAGGCGGTCTCGGCGGCGCCTCGCGCCGGGTTGCCCGAAAGAGAGCGCGCAGCAGAAGATAGAGGCCACCGCAGACGATGGCGGCTGCTCCGATCACAGCGGCGTTCTCGACGACAAAGTGGTAGATCGCAACGGCAGCAGCGATCATCGCCCCGACGATAAGCAATGCGGCCTCGCCACCCTTTGTCGATTTTCCCCGCCGCCGACCCATGCCATCTATCAACCGGGCGTTCCAACGCTCGTTCAGCTCCCTGACTGACCTTTGCATGCCGCACAACTAGCGGTAAACAGTCTTGCGAATTCCCTACCTATATACCGTTACTCTCGTTGGAGGAGCAAGTCGCTTGCTCGCGAACGGTCAAAACGCCGTCGGCTGGATTCACGCTGCGAACGGGCGCCTGGCCGACGACTGGCGTGGGTGGCTAAGCAAGAGCTCGAGACGAAGTTTTTCGAATGGTTGACGGCTGGGGCCGCAAGCGCGCGTCTCCGTTAGGCTCGTCACGACCGAGAGCTATGATTTCCTCAATGCGCGTTGCTCTCGATGGTCCCTTCGAAGAGGCACTTGCGCAGTCGAACTACCAATCGGCGATCACCCGAGCGGATTTCTCGTAAGGATCGTAGCAAGCTGTCCGATCACAGAAGCAGCCTTTTCCTCGCGGCCAAAAGCATTTCCGGCGGAATCTTGTGGACGTTGACGATGCGTGCCTTCTCACACTGGAAAGCGGTCCCTGGCGCGTCAGGATCATCTTCGACCACGCACTCGACTTCAACTTCATAAATGCGCGGATATTCGTGGTGAGCTGCCCAAATTGCAGCTTGGTCAAATAGCTTCACCATGTAGATGCGATCGTTCCGACGGATATCTGGCGAAACATCGCCATTTTGCGGTACGCCGGTCACCGACGGCGGCAAAATATACTCGCCTATCAGTAGGCCGAAGTTGCCGCCGTGGAAGTAGCGTGGCGGCTTCTTACAAGGAAGCAATCCCTTGGCGGCGAGACGCCTACGTTTCCTTTTCCCCATTCTTTCGTTCATGGCCCCGCCGACCGACTTTCTTCTTCCTCGGTTCGAAACATACAGCACTGGCGAGAACGCCGACTACGGCACGTTGCTGCCCGCGGTACGAAAATCGGCGTCGCGCGATCAGCGCTTTCGGCGTCGGTCCCGCACCGAGCGGCAATCGAGTCGCCCCGAGGTCGTCCAGTACGAATTAGGTCTCTCACTCGGCATCGCGGAGGACAATGGATGGGGCACGCATGACAAGAGCCTACCCTTAACCTCGCGGTAGATCTCTCCGGGATTTCGGGTGAGAGCCGTGTTCGATTCCGATCAGAGCGATTGTGGAGTCCGGAACGGCATAGGCGTGCCCGCTACGGGAAGCCTGCTGTCTTATTTTTGTCGTCGATACCGCGCGTCATCCTGCTGGTATTTGTGCTGGTATCGGCAGCAATCGACGATAAAAGTGACTTCAAATTCAAATGGTTATGGTACTAAGCGATTGCCGGCCAGGGGCACCATCCTGCTTCGCGTTCACGCGCTTCGCAGAATGCCATCCGGGTCAAGACGCAGAATTTTCCAGCGAACGCTTCTCAAGAGTTGCCGCGATCCTCTCCAGCACATCGTTCGTACGCCGCGTTTCCGCGATCTGCTGTTTGTACAGCTCGACGATCTCTGTTGTTGAGCGCGGGCGGAGGAAGCGTGTCGCCAGAAGGTAAGCGCCTATCAGCATGACAAACGGCCACCACGAGAACAGCGCCGTCAGCAAATCGTGCGTCGTCATGCAAAGCGTCCTCACCTTGGCTTGCGTTCAGGTGACACGATACTGCCTCAATCATTAAGAAACGAGCATTCGCGCTACGACAAATGTATGCGCTGCATCGTGTGACGATGCCATCTCTCAAATGATTGCTGCACCCACTTGTGTCGACGCCCAACGAAGCAGACGAGAAGCCGGCAAAGACAAGCGATGCGCGTGGAATGAAAGCATCGCAGTTGCGGACCGCAACGCATTCCATCTCCGCCGTTTGAACGAGCTCTGCGATGGCTGCGACCAAGCGTTGGGCTGGACATTCAACTGGAAGCCAAAACTCCGACGACGAAGGTTCCGTTTTGGTGAGACCTCAGCGGGAGACAACGCATGTCCGTGAACACACCGTCAAAAAACTGGGGCGCGTACGCCATTGGCGGCGCCAATGCGGCCCTGGGCCTGGGCGCGCGCGGGACGGTCTATCTTTTCAACAACTTCGATACCTCAGACAAGTTCATCTTCCTGCTGGCCGACCTCGGCTTTGGGTTCGCCATCGGTCCGCGCCTGAATCAGGGGGTTCGAAACCTCGGGAGGGCTGCTCTCAGCAGCAAGAGTTTCTACAACCCCGACAGCTTCACAAAAATTACAGCCAATCGGGAGTTTTCGGCGAACGATTTGAATTGGTCTCCTGGTGCAGAGATGACGATCGGCGTCGCGGTGTTGCTTGCGGGCCTGTCGGCCACCGCGATCTCGGCATGGCCATTCTTCGACAGTCCACCAAGGCCGGGTGTCGAGGTGAACAACGACTATTTCAGCGGCCAGGTGATCTACAATACCAACGACGTTGGATGGTCCGCTGCCGTCGCGTACCAGTTTCTCGGACGCTGGGTGAAGCTGTGGTCATTCTAGAGCTTGTTCCATTCCGGATGAACGATCACAGCCCGTCGGGCGGTAGGCCGGATGCGCGTGCCGCGACGGGCCGGTCACGCTTGCGCTCGCGGTCAAAGGCGTAGAGGCCCGAGAGAACAATGATCGTAGCGCCTGTCGCCATCAGGGCGTCGGGCACGTCGCCGAACACCAGGTAGCCGAGCAGCATCGCCCACAGCAGCGCGGAATAGCGAAACGGCGCCACCGCCGAGATGGCGCCTGTTCGCAGCGCCATGATGATGCATTGATAACCGATCAGGAGAAGAACCGCCGCGAGCGCCAGCAGACCGAGTGCGCGGCCGGATAACGGCGTCCAGCCGCCGAGCGGACCAAGTATCGCGGCTCCGGCGACCGTCACCGCGACAGCCGTCAGCAGGGTAATGAACAGCGATGGAATTTGCGCCGGTATCCGTTTGGTCGCGAGATCGCGGACGGCGCAGAAGATCACCGAAAGCAGCGCGAACAGCGAAAGCTGGTTGAAGCCTTCGACTCCCGGCCGAACGATGATGAGAACGCCGGTGAAGCCGGCCGTGACGGCCAGCCAGCGCCGCCAGCCGACGGGCTCACCGAACATCAACGCCGCCCCCAGCGTAATGGCCAGCGGCAGTACCTGAAGGACCGCCGTGGTATTGGCCAGAGGCAAGTTCACGATCGCCGCCAGGAACAGTATCGTCGCGCCGACTTCGCCAGCTATCCGCAGCGCGACTGGCTTCATCATCAGCGTGCGCAGCGGCCGCATCGCGCGCTGATGCAGCGCAAGCGCTGCAATCAGCACAATCGCGAACACGCCACGCACCAGCATCACCTGGCCGAAGTTCATCTCGGCCGACGCGGACTTGGTGATCGCGTCATTCATCGTGAAGCTCGCCATGGCAGTGGCCATCAACAGGCTGCCACGAATATTCGGGGACAAGACCAAATCAGTTTCCAGGTTCAGTTTCGAGGCTGGATGACGCGGCCGCGCGTCGTAAGCTGGCCGATCGTGTTGACCACCACGACCCCGGTCAGTGTCAGGATTCCACCGATGATGGTCAGGCCTGAGGGGATTTCACCGATCCAGACGAACGAAAAGGCCAGCGTCATGGGCGGCACGAGGTAGAGAAAGCTGGTCGCTCTGCTGACCGGATATACCGCGAGCGCGTGCGACCAGGCCACATAGGCAAGCATCGAGGGTCCAACACCGAGAAACACGACCGCGACGATGGCTTCGCCCGAAGCATTTTGAAGTGTCGAAAGAGCGCCGGGCGCGAACGGGACCAAAGTTGCGGTCGCAACCCATATCATGGCCGTCGCCACGCCGATCGGCCCGACATGTGCCAGTAAAGGACGCTGAAAAACAAAGCTCAACGCAAAGCAGAAAGCTGCGGCGGCAACAAAGAGCGCGCCGATATCGAAGCGCATGTCCGGTGTGCTGCCGAACGCGATCGTTGCTGCGCCGGCGAAGCTGACCAACGTGCCGACCAGCACCCACGGCGTTACGCGTTCGCCTGTGCTCAAAAATCCGATGATCAGGGCGAACATCGGCGTCAAGTTCACGATGAAGCTCGCTGCGCCGGCGCTTGTCGTCAACTCACCGGAGTTCAGCAGAAGATTATATGCCGTAATGCCCGAGACCCCCGCGAGGAACAAACGGGGCCAATCACGTCGTCGTGGAAGTGCGGGTCGCGCAAACAGCCAATAGACTCCGAGCGCCAGTGAGGCGATTGCGAAGCGCAAGAACGCCAATTCGGACGGAGAGAATGAACGCAGCGCGGCCCGGATGCCCGGGAATGCTCCCGACCACAAGACGATCGTCAGGCCAATCGCGACGACCGCCTGGAGGGTTACCGTGGTGTGCTCGTCATGCTTCATCGGACCGACCAGGGAGCTCGATCTTCATCACCACTTCTCGGCAAACGGCCGGATGATGATGTCGAATGTCCATGCGGATGGGTGCTGATGCGCCATCCGAAACACCTCTTCCGCAATCGCGTCCGGATCGACAAACCACTCTTCAGGCGCTCTCGACCAGTCAGCCGGCGGCGGGTGCCAGGCGGGAGGCTTGCGCCCATCTTCGCTGAGCCAGGGAGATTGGATCGAACCATCGATCGTGACATAACCGACGTGAACCCGCTTCGGACCCAGGTCGCGCGCCATCGACTCCGCGAGGATTCGCTGCGCAGCCTTGGTCGGCGCGAACAGCGCGTAGTTCGGCACGCCACGGAGCGAGGACGTGTTGCCGGTCACGATAATCGACCCCTTGCCGGCCGAAATCATGTCCGGCGCGACCTCGCGCGCCAGATGGAGCAGTGCGGTGGTGTTGACCCGAAAGTTACGCTCCAGATCTGCGGGATTCGCGTCAAGAAAGGTCCCAAACGTGGCCGACACCGCATTGTGCACCACAACCGATGGCTTTCCGAGATCCGTCCGCACTGCGGATATGGTCCTGGCCAGTGCCTCCAGATCAGCGACGTCGCAGACATATGCCTTGCTGTGCGCAATCTCTCGCTCCAGGTCTTTCAAGCGATCGCGGTTCCGCGCAAGCATCCCCACCTGGTAGCCGTCACGCGCGAACCGGCGGCTGATCGCCGCCCCTGTTGCACCACCGACACCCGTGACGAGACAGACTTTACTGGTCATGAGTCTCTCCCGTCAGGCCAAGGGACGGGTGCGTGCGAACGCAGCGTCGTCGTGCAGGGCCGACACCACTTTCGCGAGCGAGGGCGCGGCCTCAGCGGGGTCGAAACCCGGATACCATCGCGGCGTGTACTCAAACGCAACGATGGCGCTGATGGTCGCGATGTTGAGGGAATCGAGGCGTATTGCGTCACTGCAGCCGGACGCCGCATCAAGCGCCTTGAATCCGCCAACGATCTGCAGTCGGCACCGCTCGAGCAACTGCGGCTGGCTACAGCCCGCCGGCCGTTGCTGCTCAAGATAGCGCACTGTCACCAGTTCGCAGATGGTGTTAGCAACCGCAGAAAGCCGCAGCACATGACGCCGGGCCGATCCGGACCGCGGCATCAGCGCATGCTCGGGCCCGACAAGTTCGTCCAGATAGTCGATGATCGCAGCGCTGTCGAACAGGCGCTCGCCGTCATCGAGCTCGAGAATCGGCACCTTGCCGACGGGATTGAGTTCCCGCGCCCTCGCCGCATTGGCATAACCGTTGAGATCGTCGTGTTCGTACGCGATCGCGCGTGAAACCAGGGCAGCTGCCACGCGGCGGGCGTAGGGAGAGACATAAGTCCCAATGAGCTTCATTGCGAAAGGCTCCCTAATAGGTGCATATGCATCTTTTAAGAACTCCTCACTTGGGAGTCAAACGCTTTTATTTGGCTATTTTTGAGATTTATAGCCTTTGCTCGATTAATTTTAAAATGTATATGCATCTATAAATGCCCATACGGAGACATTCCGGTGCCGAACCGATCAGCTTTGCTGGACTCGATCGCATGCAACTGTTCCGCACTTCGGAAAGCGGCCAGGCGCGTCAGTTTGTTGTACGACCGCTGTTTGGCCCCCAGCGGGCTGACCATCGGTCAATATGCAATCCTTGCCGAGATCGCGCTCTGCCCCAAGGATGAGTCGCCGACCCTGACGTCACTTGCGCAGGCGCTGGTGATGGATCGCACGGCACTCAGTCATACGCTGAAACCATTGGAGCGTGACGGTCTCGTTCGCATTGGGCGGGATCCGCGCGACCGACGCGCCAAGCTCGTCCACCTCACTGCGCGCGGGCGCGAACAAGCCGCTGTTGCGCGCTCCTGCTGGGGAGAGGCACAAGCGCGCTTTTCGACAGCGTTTGGCGATGATCAGGCTATCGCGCTGCGCGCGCTTCTCAGGCTGGTCACGGACGCCGACCTCGGCGAGCCACGACTCTGACTTCCGATCATTCGCTCGAGCCACATGGAGTCGGGCGCGGCCGATACGCATGGTGAGCATGGCCAAGCCCCGTGGGCCCCAGCGGGCTGCCGACAAATCCAATTTGATTCAATTTTATCGATTCGAAGGACCCGACTTTTACGGATTCTCCGCTAGGACAGCCCCAGGATGGGGGAAGTCATGTTCTTGCAACGACTGGACGCTCGCCCGGGATCGATCTCCGACGCAGTTCTGATCGAGGTTCTCGGCGGGCTCTATGGCTCGATGGTGCCGATTGTCTTCACGGGTGTCGCGCAAGCGATCCTCGGAACGATCGTGGCGTGGCAAAGCACGGACATGGCGACGGCCGTCATCACCGGCCTCAGCGTGATCATCGCCTGCATCCGGGCATGGGATGTTCTGGCCTTCCGGCGCCGCGTCGCCAGGCAACCACTGCGCGACCGGGCTGAAGCCGAGCAGTGCAAGCGGCACTACGTCATCGGGACAGCCGCTACCGCTTTCATCATCGGGCTGTTTGCGGCACGCAGCCTGATGCTCGACGACGCGCTATGCGCGATGATGGCGATCGGCGTCGGGTTCGGCTTCGGCGCCGGCATCGTCGCGCGGCTGTCGATGCTGCCCTTCGTCGCGGTTGCCGATCTCATCGTAATGGGCGTTCCCCCGATCGCGGTGGCGATGGCGCGGCTGGATGCGCCGCATGTCGGGATGGCCGTGCTGATCGCAATCTACCTCGTCGGCAGTTTCGAGATGGTTCGCCTGACGTTCAATTCCGCCATCAAGCAGATCACGCTCAAGCACCAGTTCGAGCAGCTCGCACGCATCGACCCAATGACCGGCCTGTTCAATCGTTCGGTGCTGGCGAGCGACCTTGCGCGAATGATTGCCGGTCGCGGCGACCGCACCATCGCGATCCACGCCATCGATCTCGATCATTTCAAGGCCGCCAACGACAGATTCGGCCATCCGGTCGGCGATGCCCTGCTCAAGGAGGTCGCCGGTCGGCTGCGATCACTGGCCGGGGACAGCGACCTGATCGTCCGGATGGGTGGCGACGAATTCATCCTGGTTCAGACATCCGTGGCCTCGCGGACGCAGGCTGAGCGGATGGCGCAACGGATTTCCGAGGCGGTGAGTCTGCCTTATTGCATCGAGGGGCATGACATCGTGATCGGCGCGAGCATCGGGGTGGCCCTGTCGGGCGAGGACGGCAGCACCGCCGAGGCGATCCTCCGGCGCTCCGACCAGGCGCTTTATCGGGCCAAGGCCGACCGCGGCGGATATGTGTTCGCGCGCGAGCTGGCCGCAGCTTCCATGCCGGCGATGGACAACCCGACGGCACGCCTGCAGGCGGCATGAGCCTGCACGGCCAGAGCCCTCGCTCCCTCACACCATCTTCTTGTAGATCCAGTGGCGGCCGTCGTGGCGGCGCCAGACGCGGCCCCACACCAGCCGGCCACTGATGGTGCGGCGAGGAAGCCAGACCGTCCAGACATGCCAGGCCGCGGCCCAGTCCGGCATCGGCTTCGACGTCACCGTCCGTAACACGTCTCCACCACCTGCGATCATGGCCGCCTCCGCGGATGATTAAGTGAAGCCGCCGGGCGGCGTATATTCGCCCGACGGCTTCGTCTTGGGGATGTCCGGACCAGTGGCAATGTCCGGTGCTGTGACGTTAGCGCGTGGCGCCGCTGTTGCAATCGAAGCCGCAGGTTAAGCTGAAGCATTAAACTTAACGGCGCGCGCCGCCTCCGCGCCATCCCGTCTCATTGCGCGCACAGGACGACGCAACCGGTTAAGGAAGGCCGCCGAATGGCGACAAAATTCACCCTCCCGCATTGTCGGCGCTTCCGGCTCCCGGCGGCCGTGTTATCGTTCCGTCATAAAAATAAGGGGGAGAACAATGAGCGATATCGACATGCGGATGTTCGCCCGCAACGCGGGCGTCAACGTCACCTTTCCAGCCGGCAGCCTGGTGTTCAGCCGGGGCGACGAAGGCAGCTGCATGTATGTGATCCAGTCCGGCGTGATCGAGATGCTGATCGGCGACAAGGTGGTCGAGGTGTGCGGCCCCAACGAGGCGATCGGCTTCATGTCGATGATCGACGAATCGCCACGCAGCTCGACGGCCCGGGTGCGGGAGCCGGTGGAAGTCTCGGTGCTCGATCAGCGCAAATTCCGCTTCATGATCGACGAGATCCCGAATTTTGCGATGTACATCATGGGCGCGATGGCACGGCGCATCCGCGGCATGAGCAAGGTGATCTGAGCGCGCGTCGAACATCCGTCGCATCAAAACAAATCGGGCGGAACGCTAGCGTCCCGCCCGATAACCGTCTGTCTTGAAGCCGCACTCGGCGTTTGTCGCCGAGTAATTAACCGTCAGTACCTGGCGACGACCGGACCACCCCAGTTGAAGTGGTAGTTGATGCCGGCGCGCACGATGTGTTCACGGAAGTCGGCGGAGGCGCTGAAAACAAACGGTCCCGTCGAAGCCGGAACATCCAAGGATCGCCGGCCGAGATCGACATAGAGATATTCGACCTTGGCGCTCCAGTTCGGCGCCAGCATCGCCTCGACGCCGCCGCCCGCGGTCCAGCCGACACGAACGCCCGACGATGACCCCGATGCGCAGATCGTCGCGCCGACGATGCAGCCCGAAGTGACGTCGGTGGTATTGAAGCTGAGCTTGGCGTCGCCATAGGCAAGACCGCCGGTGGCGTAGATCAGCCATTGCGGATTGGCCAGGAGGCCGATGCGGCCGCGCACCGTGCCGAACCAGTCGATCGATTTGGTCAGGCTCGTCGAGGTGGCGTCGAACTGCACGGGAAAGAGCGTCCGGCTGTCGCTGCCCTTGATTCCCGATCCCTGGATATCGGCTTCGAGGCCGAACAGCCACTGGGGCGATACCTGCCAGTTATAGCCGATCTGGCCGCCGCCGATGACGCCCTTGGCATTGGGCGACAGTGATGCGGGATAGGAGCCTGCCGCGAGAAGGGCATCGACGAACGGTTGGAGCCCCGGATCCGTCGTGCTCAATCCCAGGCCCGACGACTTGGATGCATCCCAGCCATATCCGACGTTGCCGCCGATATAGAACCCCGTCCAGGTCGGAACCGGCGCAGGAGCGATCACCTTGACCGGCGCCTTGTACGCCAGATCAGCGGCGACAGCGCTGCCGGCTGCCATCAGACCAGCCGCGAATGCCCCCGCCAGCACCAGTTTCCTTGCGATATCAGTCATCATCAGGCCGTTCCCCACCTTGGCACCGTTGCAACCTCTGATAATGATTCTTTATACCTCACAACGGTTCTTGCGGCTGTGACGTTTCCGCCACGGTGCCGCAAGAAATCCGCGTCAACACCGATCAGACCAGATGGAAGTTCGCCGCGGTCAGGCTGGCGACCTGCATGTTGGTGATAGTGACGACATGGCTTGCATCCAGCGTCAGAACGGCATCCGCCCCGACCTGGTGCAGATCCGCCATGACACTGGCGATGCTGCCGACTTGCGATTGCTGGAGCTGAATGGTGTCCAGACTGGTCGTGAAGTTGTTGATGGTGTTGTGCCCGAAATCACCAGCAAAGACAAAGGTATCTCGTCCAGAGGTGGCGGAGTTCAGGATATCGCCCGGGCCACCGATCAGGATGTGCTGGGCGTTATAGCTGTTCAATGATGTCAGCGTGGCACCGCCCGCGCTGCCGTCGAGCACGATATTACCATACCCAGTTCCCGTCGATCCTCCCGGCGGAACCGCCACATAGGCGTAGTTGTTGCCGACCACCGCGATGCTCAGCGTGGAACTCGAGCTCTGGCCATGGCCGTTGTTGGCGGTGTAGCTGAAGGTGTCGACCAGATAGCCGTTGGAAGCGCCATTGGCCGTATAGGAATAGCTGCCGTCGGCATGCAGCGTCAGCGACCCGTAGCTGCCGTTGACGGTGTGGTCGACGCCCCCCGCCGAGCCGTTGACCGCGCTGACCACCAGATGGTCGGTGGGGTTGGTGTCGGTGTCGTTGGCCAGCACGCCGTGGGCCGCATCCGTGCTGATCGTGGTGCCGACCTGGAGGTGATTGCTGTCGGTATGCGCGGTAATCACCGAGGTCTGCACCGACAGCCCGTTGAACGAGGTGGCGAGGCTGTCTGAGGCGTTGCTGGCGATATCGGTGATGTTGCCACCGCTCACACTGGTGATGGCGAGTGTGGACACACTGCTGTCGTTGGCACCGACCGTATAGTCGAACACCATCTTGGTCGGATCGCCCAGCAACAAAGTCGCGGCGGGATTGAAGGTCGCGGTCCCGCCGTCATTGAGGGTCAGCACTGGAATGCCGCCGGCGAAGGCCACCGCTTCGGTGAAGCTCAGCGTGATGTGCACGGTCTGGCCGTACATCAGGACGCCGCTTCCTGGATTGGCGGCGGCCGTGCCGTGTGGCCTGAGCGTGTCGCCGGTGTAGTTGACGGCGTTGCTCGCGCCTCCGGCGTTGCCAGCAATGTCCGTGTAGCTGGAGACGTTGACCTGGACCTGGCCGACTTCGGTGTTGGTGGCAACCGGTGTGAACGCCGCGGTGTAGACGTTGGTTGTGCCGACCTGAGTCAGGCCGCTCAGGCTGCCGCCGGTGGCAAGCACGTCACCCAGGGTGAAGTCCTGCACCGCCTCGCTGAAGGTAAAGGTGACGGTCGCCGTCTCGCCGGCATGCAGATTGGTCAGGTTGCTGGACACCGACACCGTGGGTGCGGTGGTGTCGATCGTCAGCGTGCCGGCCGGATTGGTTGCCGCCGCACTGAGGTTGGCGGCGTTGCCGGCGCCATCCCGGATCGAGCCGCCGTTGAGGTTGGCCGCGGTCACCGTGAGATCGCTGGTGTTCTGGCCCGCCAGGACCGTGTAGCTGAAGGTCAGCGCACTCGTGCCGTTTCCACCGGTGTAGGTGGCGACGCCGCCGTCGTTCAAGGTGAGCGTCGGGCTGCCGGTGACGAAGACGACTTCGCTGGCGTTGACCGTGAAGGTCACGACATCGCCGGCGTTGAGACTGCCGGTGCCGGCGGTGATGCCGGCGCCGGAGGTCGCGACCGACGACACCGTGGGCACCAGTGTATCGCCGGTGAAAGTGACGGTGTTGCTCGCCGCGCCGCTGTTGCCGCTCGTATCGGTGTAGCTCGACACCGTCACCTGGGCCGAACCATTCGCCGTGTTGCTGACATTAGGCGTGAAGGTCGCGGTGTAGATGTCGTGCCCGGAACCGTCGATTCCGACATGGACCAGGTTGCCGAGCGCACCACCGGTGACCGTGACGTCGCCGAGCGCGAAATTGGACACGGCCTCGGAGAAGGTGAAGGTCAGGGTCGCGGTCTGTCCGGCCACCAGGGAGGTGTCGTCGGCGGCGATGGACACCGTCGGCGCCTTGGTGTCGCCGCTGAAGAACACGACGTTGCTCACCGAGCCGACGTTGCCGCCGCCATCCGTGTAGCTCGGTGACGCCACCCACACCGAGCCGCTCGTGGCATCGCTCACAAAGGGCGTGAGGATCGCGGTGTAGATGTCGTGGCCGGAGCCGTCGACGCCGACATGCACCAGATTGCTGAGGCCGCCGCCGACGGCCAGGACGTTGCCGAGATTGAAGTTCGACACCGCCTCAGAGAAGGTGAAGGTGATGGTTGCGGTCTGGCCAGCCAGCAGCGCGGTCTGATCCGCCGCGATCGACACCGTCGGTGCCTGGGTGTCGCCGGTGAAGTTGACGACATTGCTTGCGCCTCCGGCATTCCCATCGCCGTCGTTATAGCTCGACGCCGTCACCTGGACCGAGCCGACTTCGGTATTGGTCACATCGGGCGTAAAGGTCACGTTGTAGATGTCGTGGCCGAACCCATCGACGCCAAGATGGATCAGGTTGCTGAGCGCGCCGCCGCTGACCGCGATATCGTCCAGCGCGAAATTGGACACCGCCTCGGAGAAGGTGATGATCACGCCCGTGGTCTGGCCGGCGGCCAGCGTGTCGTTGACAGCCACGATCGACACCGTCGGCCCCTGGGTGTCGCCGGTGAAGGTGATGGTGTTGCTCGCCGCGCCGGCATTGCCGGCGACGTCGGTATAGCTCGACACCGTGACCTGGGCCGAGCCGTTCGCCGTATCGCTCACCTCAGGCGTGAAGGTCGCGGTGTAGATGTCGTGCCCGGATCCGTCGATGCCGACATGGATCAGGCTGCTGAGCGCACCGCCGGTGACGGTGGTGTCGCCGAGATCGAAGTTGGACACCGCCTCCGAGAAGGTGAACGTCACGGTCGCGGTTTGTCCGACGACCAGCGTGGTGTCGTCGGCCGAGATCGTGACCGTCGGCGCCAGCGTATCGCCGCTGAAATTGACGGTGTTGCTGGCCGAACCGGTGTTGCCGACGCCGTCGGTGTAGCTCGCTGCTGTTACCTGGGCTGACCCCACCTCGGTGTTGGTCACACTGGGGGTAAACGTTGCCGTATAGATGTCATGCCCGGACCCGTCGACGCCGACATGGTTCAGGTTGCTGAGCGCGCCGCCGCTGACGGTGACATCACCGATCACGAAGTTGGACACAGCTTCCGAGAAGGTAAAGGTGAGCGTTGCCGTCTGTCCGGCAAGCAGCGTGGTCTGGTCGGCCGCGATCGACACGGTCGGCGCCTGCGTGTCGCCGGTGAAGTTGACGGTACCTCCGCCTCCGGCATTCCCGGCACCATCGGTATAGCTCGCGGCTGTGACCTGGACTGAGCCCACTTCGGTGTTGGTCACGTCGGGCGTGAACGTCGCGGTGTAGATATCATGCCCGGCCCCGTCGATTCCGACATGAATCAGGTTGCTGAGCGCGCCGCCGGTGGCCGTGGTGTTGGTGAGGTCGAAGCTGGACACCGCCTCCGAGAAGGTGAAGGTCACCGTCGCCGTCTGGCCGGCGACGAGTGAGGTGTCATCAGCCGAGACCGAGACCGTCGGGGCCAGCGTATCGCCGGTGAAATTGACGGTGTTGCTCGCCGAACCGGTGTTGCCGACGCCGTCGGTATAGCTTCCGCCCGCCACCTGGGCGGACCCTACCTCGGTGTTGGTCGCGCTGGGAGTGAACGTCGCGGTGTAAATGTCATGCCCGGATCCGTCGACCCCGACGTGAACCAGGTTGCTGAGCGCGCCGCCGCTGACCGTGACATCGCCAATCGCGAAGTTGGACACGGCTTCCGAGAAGGTGAAGGTGAGCGTTGCCGTCTGGCCGGCAAGCAGCGTGGTGTCGTCGGCCGCGATTGAGACGGTCGGCGCCTGCGTGTCGCCGGTGAAGTTGACGGCGTTGCTGCCGCCGCCGGCATTGCCGGCACCGTCGTTGTAGCTCGAGGCCGTGACCTGGATCGAACCTGCTTCGGTGTCAGTCACGCCGGGCGTGAAGATCGCGGTGTAGATGTCATGGCCGGACCCGTCGATGCCGACATGAATCAAGTTGCTGAGCGCACCGCCGGTGGCCGTGACATCGCCCAGCGCGAAATTGGACACCGCCTCCGAGAAGGTGAAGGTCACTGTCGAGGTCTGGCCGGCGACAAGCGAGGTATCGTCGGCCGCGATGCTGACCGTCGGGGTGATCGTGTCGATCTGCAGCGTGCCGGTCACCGCCGGCACGATGGTGAAGTCGGCATTCTGGGCCGCGCCATCCTGGATGGTCGCGCCATGGGTATCGAGCGCGGCCACCGCAAGATCCGCGGTGTTGTGGCCTGGCTGGACAGTATAGGTAAAGATCAGATCGCTGCCGCTGGTTGACTGGTAAGTGGCAGTGCCTCCGTCGTTCAGGGTCAGCGTCGGTACGCCGCCAACAACTGTCACCGCGCTGCTCATGTGGAGCGTCAGGGTCACGACATGGCCGGCATTGATGTCGCCATTGCCGCCGCCGTCGATGTCGGTGCCCGACGCCGTGATCGATGTAATGATCGGAGCGGTCTCGATCGAGATGTCCAGCGTCGACGACGTGGTGCCGCCATGGCCGTCCGAGACCGTGAAGGTGATGTGGTCGACCAGATTGGGGCCTGCGCCAGCAATTGCCGACTGCTGCCCAGCTGTCACGCCCGCAATGTAAGTGTAGGTGCCGTCGGCGTTGATTTGGTAGTTGGCGTAGGTGCCCTGGATCAGGTTGCCGACGGTGCCACCAGTCACTGCCGAAACGGTCAGTGTATCGCCATCCTTGTCAGTGTCGTTGGTCAGGACATTGCTGCTGACCTGAGCGCCGCCGGACAGCGCGGTGTTAGTATCGGCGACAACCGTCGGCGCACGGTCGAGGGTAATGGTCACCGTCGATGTCGCCGTGCCGCCCTGGCCGTCGTTGACCGTATAAGTGAACGTATCGGTGAGATGGCTGCCGGTCGCCGCTCCGCTGATCGCCCCCGCGTTGTCCGCGGCGTAGGTGTAACTGCCGTTGCTGCCGAGCGTGAGATGACCGTAGGTGCCGGCAACCGAATTGCCGACGTTGGCGCCGCTGCCGTTGACCGCCGTGACGGTAAAGCTGTCGCCGTCCTTATCGGAATCGTTGGTGAGCACGCTCGTGGTCGCTGTCGTGCCACCCGCCACCACCGTGTTGGTGTCGGCCACAACGGTCGGCGCGCGATCGATGGTGATGGTGAGCGTCGTCGTCGACGTGCCGCCATTGCCGTCGGACACGGTGTAGGTGAAGGAATCGGTCGGGTGGCTGCCGTTCGTCGCACCATTGATCGCCGATGTGTTATCGGCGGTGTAGGTATAGCTGCCGTTGCTGCCGAGGGTGAGATGGCCGTACGTGCCGGCAACCGAATTGCCGACATTGGCACCACTCCCGTTGACGGCGCTCACGGTACGCGCGTCACCATCAAGATCGGTGTCGTTGGTGAGCACGTTGCCGGACCCGTTGGATCCGCCGGATACCGCCGCACCGGTGTCAGCCCCCGCCACCGGCGCGCGGTCGATGGTGATCGTCGTTGTCGTGTTGTTGGTGCCGGCCGCGCCGGTCGGATTGCCGTTTGCGCCGTCGTTCACCTGCCAGACGACGGAGCGGGTCGGATGGCCGACGGTGGTGGTGTCCGTGCCGGTGTCCTTGAAGGTGACGTGGGCGAGGGCCGTCTCGAATTCGTCGTAGGTGTGCAGAACGCCCGACGGATTGGCGATGGTCAGCGTATAGGTGGCGGCGTTGTAGCTGACCAGGAAGGTGAGGCCCCCGATCACAACACTGGTTGGTGTCGTGGTGAGAGTGAAATTCGCGTCGATGCCGATCAAGTCACCGGCCTGGCCATTGGAGATCTTGACCGTTGCACTGGCGAGATTGCCGCCGCCGTCGGAATCGGTCACGTTGGTCGGCGCCACACCAAGCAAGGTGATGCCGTTGCCGCCCTGCAGGGCCTGGGTCGAGGAGCCGCTCAGCGCACCGATGCTCGCCAGAGCATTAAATGCGATACCCGTCGTGAACGCGCTGGGCACTGCGTCATCGGCATTCCCCAAGACCGCACCACCGGTAAAGCTCGTGCCGGGGCCGTCGAGCTGCAACTGATAGATGGACGGGGGCGGTGTGCTGCCGTTGCCGTCGTCGCTGACGATCAACTGATTCGACACCGGATCGTAGGCGAGCCCGCTGTTCGCAATGGACGGCAGGGTAATCCCCGCCGGCAGCGTCATCTGGTGAACGGCGCCACCGCTGGTGGACATCCAATAGATGGTGCTGAAGGTGTCATCGCCGCTGTAGTCGGTCGTGGCGAAATAGACGACATTGTCGGCGGCGTTGACGGCCACCGCAACAATGGAATGATTGATATCACTCGTAAAGCTGGTCGACAGCAAGGTCGGCGCAGTGGTCGGCGTGGCGGTGGCCAGATCGACCACGTAGACGCCGTTGGTGTTGGCATATCCGTTGCCGTAAAAGGCACCGGTATTGGTCATATCGTTGGCGGCGAAATAGAGTTTCTGGTTGGCGACGTCGAGCGAAAAGTCTATCGGATTGGTGAAATTGGCGCCTGCCTTGACGACATAGAGCGACGGATCGATCACGCCGCCCGAGATAATCGCATTCCCGTTGTTGACGACGCCCGTGAGCTGATTGTACGGAACCCTGATAATGCCGCTGTCGGCGACGGTCCCCCAGATGCCGATATAGATGTAGTCGTTCTTGGGATCGACAGCCAGCGCGTTGATCTCGTAGTCGCTGGTGTTGCCGTTGGGATTGAGCAGGATAGGCGTACCGATCGTCGCGCCCGTGGCGGTGCGGCCAACGACAAGCGAGGTGTAGTCGTTGTCCGCGTCCTTATTGATGGCGAAATATAATCCGGGCGCGGTATCGAGGCCGATGTCTCCAAACCAGCTGTAGTGTGTAGGAACGCCAGGCGAGGATCCCGCAACGGTCTGGCCGCTGCCATCCGTATTGATGTAGCCGAACGGGTTGCTGCTGCCGACGGTGTCGCCATTGACGCCGTACCAGAGCTGGCCGCTGAGCGGAGCGAGCGTGCCTTCGAAACTTTCAAGCGTTGCCGCAGTGAATGGCGTCGAAGCTTCGATCGATCCGGTCGCTGCATCGAGCGTCCAGGAACCACCATGGGCGGCATCGCCGACGACATGGGTCGCGGCGGCAACGTCGGCGCTGGTATAGGTCGCCAAATCGGCGATGAATTGCTGGCCAGCGGCGCCGGCCGCCGTGTTGCAGGCGTAAAGCGCGATATCGCCATCCGCCGTCAGCGCGGCGCCGATGGTCGCGAGCGCGGCGGAGTGCTCAGCCAGATTCGACTCGTTGAGCACCGTGGAGCCGAGATCGATGGCGCCGGCCGTGCCGTGGCCGACGATGGAGATGGCGCTAAGGCCGGTGAGATTGTTGGCCACCAGGATGTTGGCGATCTGCTGGATGCCGTCGCTCGATGCATCGAGCACGAACACCAGTTCGCCCGGCGTGACGCCGGCGATCAGGGCCTGGATGTCAGGAGCGCGGGAATCGATGAAAACGACTTGCTTCGGAACGGCACTCCGAACATCAGAATTCGACATCACATAAAACTCCCGGCTATGAAAAGCAGACGATCAGCCCATCGCGCATCTCGACCTGATTGTTCGAGTTCGGCTCTTCAGAGCCATGCTTTGCAAAGCTTTGCCTGCGACGTTCGTTACGTTTTGGTCCGGCTAATGCCCCAGCCGTAACAGTTGAAATTCAGTCGTGTTGTGCAAAAAATCACCTTGAGGCTACCTACCCGCTTCCGCACACCACGCTGCAATCGGTGCGAAACGCTGGATCAGGCCCGTTAACTATTTGTAAACCGTAGCATTATCGCCTTGCGCCCTCAAGCGAAGGTTGTGACATGGTAAATCCTCACCCCCGGCGACAACGTGTCGTCCGCTCACGCGCCCGGGTACGGCGAAACCGTCGTCGCCGTGTCATTTTCTCATCGTGAATGGGCCTCGGGCTGATCGCCCTGTCACAGAATACCGAGACGCCGCCAGAGCGGAAGATCGTCGGCAATCACCGGTTCCATGCGCGCGGCCAGGAACGCTACGGCATCATCGTCTCGCTCGATGGGCCGGCCGTTGTCGAGCGGACGCCGGCCCAGCGCCGTGATGAGCGACAAGCCATGCTGCGCTGCTGTAACTGCGGTATCGCTCTTACCATCGAACACCGCCGCAAGTGTCAGCAAGGCAAAATCGTCGATGCGAACGCCGGTCCGCGCCACCGGAGAGGCAAGATAACCGTAGATACGTCCCTGCCGGGCGCGGTCGACGATCAAGCGGTTGAAACGCTGGGCGGGTGCGGTGTCCGCCGCGGGAGGCGCTGTGACGACCAGTACCTGTCCGGAATGGATCAGCAGCGCAAGGCATTCGATCAGCCGCTCCGTGGCATCGGCGCCGAAAACGGGCAGCGCCAGCAGTTCCTCGAAGGTTGCGATGCGATCCGCGAGCCGATCCGCGATCGGGGCATAAAAATCGTCTTTGCCGAGAAGCTCGCTCAGCGGCCCGAGAAACTTGAACACCAGCCGCCGACGCGGCACGGTGAGTGCAAAACGCAGCCCAGCGAGATGCCGGCGACGCGCCGCCGCGTCGAGAGCCGGATCGCCGCGCAGAAAAATATCGCGACGGAAGTGCTTGCCGACGGCGAAATCGCCAATGGTCTGGCGCAGGATCTCGTCGTGGGTGCGCGCGATCGGCTCCTGCAGATCGGCCGGCATGGCGAACGCGTTGAAATTCTCCGTTAAGGTCGCGGACGCGACATAAGCAAGGTCGACCGCGCCCAGGCGCGTGGCCACATCGGCGAACTGCAGCGGCTGTGCATGGTCGTCGAGATATTCATGCGCCAAGTAGGCACGATCCAAACCCAGCATGGTTTCGAGATGAGCGGCGGCGACCGGGTTTCTGGCGAAGAACGGCGCGTTGGCCTGCTTCAGGCTGCCCAGACAGTTCAGCGCCTGCGCGATCTGCTGCTCCGACCCGCCGGCCGTTTGTCGCTTGATGGCGAGGATCAACTCCCGGATCGGCGTCAGCTGTGCCCAGCCCGGCAAGCAATTGTAGGATACGTAGAGGGCCGCACCGGACTGCATCCGATGCTTCAGGATCGCGAGCACCGCTTCGCGCGTCTCCGCCGCGACCCAGCTCAGCACGCCATGAAGCAGCACGACATCGGCATCGCAGGCACCGGGAGCCACGGCCGCGGCTTCAAAACTCGCTTCCGTCACCGCGAGGTTGGCAAGGCCAGCTGATGCAATGAGGTCCCGTGCATGGGCCACGTGGGCCGGATTGAAGTCGCAGCCCTCGAAGACAACGTCCGGATTGGCGGCGGCGAGCAGCGCCAGGCCAAACCCCTGGCCGAAGCCGAGCTCGAGCACGCGGCCGGGACGTGCCGCGCCGCCAGGCGCCCGTCCGGCAGCGAGAGCGGCAAAGGCGAGATGACCGGGAGCGGTCTCCGGGTAAAAGCCTGCCGTATAGCCGATGTCGGTGACGTAGCCTCCGGACTTGGTCACGCGTGTTGCACCCCTCGATCGATTCGCATTTGCTGCTGCCGGTCGTCCGATGTGTCGATCTGCGTCTCGACCCGTGTCTCGACTTGGGGCAGGCAACGCACCACCCTGCCCGTTCCCCAAGAATTCGTCATATCGTATTCACCGTCTGGTTGATAAAAATGAAAAGCAAGCGGGCGCGCCAAAATTCCGTTGTGCTCGCGTCGCGACGATCGTAAGCTCTCGTGTGCTGAATGCGAAGTTCGTGCGAGTGTGCGGCAAGCGCTTTCAGGACACTAGTGTGACTTTTATCACTGCCAAAAAATCTACATCCTGATTTCTTATTATCGTTTTCGGCACTCGTTCGTTTCGTGCGGCGACAGGCATCGACTTTCAAAGTCGTATCGACATTTAAAGTCATACGCCCTGTTCAGTTGTGTGAAATGAAAGTGAAGTGCGTCCGCAAGGGGGGCTCGCGGCATGTCGCAACCATATCTCGGACAGATCATGCTCTTCGGGGGCACGTTCGCACCTCGCAACTACATGACGTGTTCCGGTCAGCTGCTGGCGATTTCGAACTACGACGCGCTTTATAACCTGATCGGCACAACCTATGGCGGTGACGGGGTCACCACCTTCGCGCTTCCGGATATGCGCAGCCGCATCCCCATCCACATGGGAACAGGTCCAGGCCTGTCGACCTATGTGATCGGTCAGCGCGCGGGCGTCGAGAACGTGACGCTGACGACCAACACGATCCCCCAGCACGATCATATCGTCAGCGTCGTGACCGGAGTGAGCGGCAACACCCCCACGCCCAACAGCACCACGTACCTCGCCGACGAGTTCATGGACCCGGCACAGCAATCGACCGCCTATATTCCCTACGCATCCGCGAACCAGCAGGTGCCGCTGGCCGCCCAGACCATCTCGCTGACGGGCCAGACCCAGCCGCACAACAACCTCCAGCCGTATCAGGCAGCGCTGTACTGCATCGCTGTCTACGGGATTTATCCAAGCCAGGGCTGAGACTCGACCGAGCCAAGATTCAGCCAAGGCCAGAACTCGGCCAGGGCTTTATTGACAAGGCTTTTATTAATCAGGCCCAGAGTTCGCGCGCAGGACAACAGACATGACAGAGCCATACATCGGACAGATCGAACTTTACGGATTCAATTTCGCACCGCGCGGCTGGGCGCTGTGCGCCGGCCAGATCATCCCGATCCAGCAGAACACCGCACTGTTCTCGATCCTCGGCACAAACTATGGCGGCAACGGCACCTCGAACTTCGGGCTGCCGAACCTGCAGGGCCGCGGCGCCATCGGTGTCGGCCAGGGACCAGGACTGAGCGACTATGATTCAGGACAGACCGGCGGCACGACGGCAGTGTCGCTGACGGTCAATGAGCTTCCCGCGCACAGCCACGCCTTCAACACCACCTCGGTCCAGGGATCGACGACGACCGCGGCGGGAAATCAGCTGGGCTTGAGCCAGTACACCGTCGGCGGCAAGGGTGGCGGAGGAACGACTTACAACGCCCAGATCTACAGCCCGAACGCGACCGCGGCGACGACCGGCCTCGCACCTCAGTCGATCAGCTTCAACGGCGGCGGCCAGCCGCACAACAACATGCAGCCCTACCTGGCGCTCAATTATTGCATCGCCATGCAGGGCGTGTTCCCGCCGCGCAATTAAAGACAATTCAAGTTAAAGACGGAGCCGATTCGGATGAGCCAACCTTACGTCGGACAGATCGAGATGTTCTCCTTCAACTTCGCCCCCAGAGGCTGGTTGCAATGCAACGGGCAGATTCTGGCGATCGCGCAGAATCAGGCGCTGTTCTCCCTGCTCGGCACCATGTATGGCGGCAACGGCACCACCACATTCGCGTTGCCGAACCTGCAGAGCCGGATGCCGATCGGATACGGACAGGCCCAGGGCGGGCCGTATTACAACCAGGGCGATTTTGCCGGCGAGGAGAATCATACCCTCATCATTACCGAGCTCACGCGGCACAACCACCTCCTGATGGCGGACAGCACGACCGGGGCGGCCAGCAATGGTCCCACCCCCAGCAGCACCGCCGTGCTTGGCAACTCGCAGGGCACATCGATCAACCCGCCGGGAAACTACAAAGTCCAGATGTACAGCAACCAGTCGCCTAACAATACGCTGGCGCCACAGGTTATCGGCCTCAACGGCGGCACCCAGCCGCACACAAACATTCAGCCCTATCTGGTGATCAATTTCTGCATTGCACTGAACGGCATCTTCCCGTCACGAAACTGAGCGGCGCGTTGCGGCTCAGCCAAAGTGAGGCCCCCATTCAGCGACGGTTCATTGAGCAACTTCGATTGGAGCGACGCGACCAACGTTGTGCTCAATTAAAGACGGCCTGGTAGTCCTGGCAATCGGGCTGCGGCGTCATGATCGGCGCGACATAGATGGTGACAGTCGGCCCGCCCTCGATCTCGCAGTCATAGAGGCCTTCAGGCAGCACATCGCGCTCCTTCGGGCCGCGAAAGATCAGCGTGAAGGGGTAACGCTTGACCCAGTCCGGCTTTTCCCAGTTGGGGCCCTGAGGGCGATGGATGCTGTGGAGCGGAAAGGCGTAACGCGTCCCCTTGAAGCGAACAATCTTGCCGACAAACGGTTCGAAATGCTCGACAAGAAGAAATTCGGGAAGCGCATCGTCGGGAGTGGCGTTGGTCTCGGTCATGCTCACAGGCTCTCGTTTGGACTCTCTTTCAACGTCGCTGCAATCTGAAGGATCGCCGTGAAAAATTCCAGCATGCTTTTATCCCGGCGAACGACAATGGTATCGCGAACGGTGTCATCTCATGGCCAGTGAAGCCGCCGGGAGCAGGTCTCAGGATGCAGCGCCCTCCAACATCGCGCGCGAGATCGAGGCGTCCGGCGCAAACGTGCGCCTGCGGACCGCCACAGACGCGGATGCGGCATTCCTGTTCGAGCTGTTCCGCGCCACCCGCGGCGGCGTGTTGCGGCTCGGCGGGTTGCCGGAAACGATGATCGACAATCTCCTGACCATGCAATACCGGGCGCGCAGCCAGGGTTATCGCGACCGGTTCCCCGGGGCGCGCCGACTGGTGGTCGAAACAGCCGACGGCCCGATCGGCGAACTGATCGAACATGATGAAGCCGACGCGGTCTATATCGTCGACATCGCGCTTTTGCCCGACCAGCAGCAACGCGGCCTCGGCACCGCGCTGGTGCAATCGGTGATGGCGCATGCCACGGCGCGGGGCGGTGTGCGGGCGATCGTCATGGCCAACAACGCGGCGTCCCTAAAGATGTTTGGCCGGCTCGGCTTTCGCGACACCGGCAATGGCGACGAAGCCCATATCGAGCTGCGCTGGCGCCCGCTGGACGAGGCGAAACAGCCATGACGGGGGCAAACGGCAGGGCGTCACCGCGGCTGCCCGACCAGGTGCGCCTGCCGTTCGACTTTGATGCAGACGCCTTGCGGCGCGACCTGGAGAGCCTGTCGAAGGGCGAATGGATCGACCACTTCGTGCCCCAGAACTACGAGGGCGAATGGAGCGTCATTCCGTTGCGGGCCCAGGCCGGCGCCACCCATCCGGTGATGATGATCTTTTCCAATCCGTCCGCCACGGAATTCGTCGACACTCCGATCCTCGATCGCTGCCCCTGTTTCCGCGAGGTGCTGGCGACATTCCCATGTCCGCTGCTGGCGGTTCGCCTGATGCAGCTGACGCCAGGATCGGTCATCAAGGAACATTCCGACTATGACCTCAGCTTCGAGGACGGCGTGGTGCGGCTGCATATCCCGGTGATCACAAATTCGGATGTGGACTTCCGCCTGAACGGCCGGCGGCTGGCGATGACAGCGGGCAGCTGCTGGTATCTGCGGCTCTCCGATCCGCACAGCGTGGCCAACCGGGGCACCAGCAGCCGCGTGCACCTCGTGATCGACGCCACCGTCAACGACTGGATCGCGGGCATGCTCCGACAGGCAGCCTGTACTGCAGAGCAGGAGGCAGCCCTGTGACAGACCCATCGTCGCACGAGGAGCAAGACAGCGGAGACGATCAGCTGGACCAGTTCTGCGGCTTCGTACTCGACACTGTCGAACTGCATGACGATCTGCGCGCAATGGCCGACATCGACCAATTCATCGCCCTGGTGATCCGGATGGGACAGGAGCGCGGCTTCTGCTTTGCCGCCGATGACGTCTGGACCGCGATGCGCACGACATCACGCGTGTTCAACGCACGCTCCACGATCTCATGAGCGGCAGGCGGTTGCCGCCGACCGGCTGGCTCCCGGTCGCGGCCTCCTGGCGCGACGATACGTTGCGGGTGGACTGGTCGTTTTTCGGCGAACAGCCGCTGCGGGAACCGTTCTTCGACGATTCCGTCCAGCACGCCCTGCGCAAACCGTTCAACCGGCTGTTCCGCTATCAAACGCCGATCGAACGGCTGCCGGAGTGGCTGCAGGCCAACCGGCATCTGCAGCCCGACGGCTTCATCTTCCACATGTCGCGCTGCGGCTCGACACTGGTGTCGCAGATGCTGGGCGCCCTGCCCGGCGCCATCGCCATCTCCGAAGCCGGCCCGGTCGACACGGTGGTGAATGCCCGGCGGATCAATCCGGATCTGAGCGAAGACGACCAGGTCCGCTGGCTGCAGTGGATGATCTCTGCGTTCGGCCAGGCGCGGCGCGGCGACGAGCGGCTGTTCGTGGTCAAGCTCGATTGCTGGCATACCCGCGACCTGGCGCTGTTCCGCCGCGCTTTCCCGACGGTGCCCTGGATCTTCCTGTACCGTGATCCGGTCGAGGTGCTCGTGTCGCATCGGCGGCAGCCCGGCATGCAGATGCTGCCCCAACTTGTCGGCGCCGACCGGTTCGGCCTCAATCCCGACCTCTCATGGCAGGCGCCGGCGGAGTATCAGGCGCGCGTTCTGGCCGGCATCTGCGAGCCCATGGTGCGGCATGACACACCCGACGGTGGACTCCTGATCAACCACCGGCAACTGCCACAGGCGGTGTCGACGCTGATCATGCCGCACTTCGGGATTGCCACGGATGCACACGAGCAGACCGTGCTGACTGAGGCCGGTTCCCGCAATGCGAAGATGCCCGGCGACGCCTTCGTCAATGACAGCGCAGGCAAGCAGCACGACGCTACCGCGACCGTCCGCGACCTCGCCGACCGCTGGCTCACCGAACTCTACCGCCAGTTGGAGGCCAAGCGCCTGGGGCAGCCGACCGCGCACGCCGTAAGTTTAGGTTAATACGACGAAATTGGACGCTGGCCGCCCAAATCGATAGAAGTGGGTATCGGCTTCGCAGGGGACTGAGACCTGCGTCCGTCGTTTCGCGCTCATGATTTTGTGCCAAAACTCACAACCCAGGATTTCGGGCCCGTGTAGTTTGGACCCGGTTTTTAGACCCAGCTTCTTAAACCCATGACGAAAGATCAGGATTGATGGCTGCTCCTTCAGGTCCCGTGCCGGGACGCCGGCGCTCCGAACTCGGCGAGGCATTGCGCGCCTGCCGCAACGCCTTCATCGGCGTCGGCATCATGAGCTGCATGATCAACCTGCTGTATCTCAACGGCTCGCTGTTCATGCTGGAGGTCTATGACCGGGTGCTGCCGAGCCGCAGCGTGCCGACGCTGGTCGGCCTGATCATCCTCGCCGGCGGATTGTATATCGCCCAGGGCATTCTCGACGTGATCCGCGCGCGGGTCCTGGTGCGGATCGGGACGTCGCTCGATGAAGCGGTCGGACACCGGGTGTTCGAATCCGTCGTCCGCGTGCCGCTGGTCGCTGGCGGCAACAATGATGGCCTGCAGCCATTGCGCGATCTCGACAATGTCAGGTCGTTCCTGTCCGGCATGGGACCGAGCGCCCTGTTCGACCTGCCGTGGCTGCCGCTGTATCTCGCGGTCTGTTTCGCCTTTCACACCATGATCGGCGTGACCGCGCTGATCGGAGCGATCATCCTGATCATTATCACCCTGCTGACGGAAGTGCTGGCGCGGGGTCCGATGCGCGACGCCATTACGCTGTCGATGCGCCGCAACGATCTCGCCGCGGCGAGCCGGCGCAATGCCGAAGTCGTGGTCGCAATGGGAATGACGGGGCACCACACCCGGCGCTGGGGCAAAATCAACGACGAGTATCTTGCCGACAACCGACGCAGCAGCGACGTCACCGGCGGCCTCGGATCGATCGCCAAGGTTGCGCGCATGATGCTGCAATCGGCGGTGCTCGGGGTCGGCGCCTATCTCGTGATCCACCAGGAGGCGACGGCCGGAATCATCATCGCCGGCTCGATCCTGAGCGCGCGGGCGCTGGCGCCGGTGGACCTCGCCATCGCCCACTGGAAGAGTTTCACCGCCGCGCGGCAGAGCTGGCATCGCCTCAGCAAACTGCTCGCAGCGCTGCCCCCGCAACAGGAACTGATCCGGCTGCAGCCACCGACGCAGCGCCTGGTGGCCGAGAATATCAGCATCGTGCCGCCCGGCACCCAGAAGGTTGTCATCTCCGACGTGAGCTTCTCGCTCGATGCCGGCCATGGGCTGGGCATCATCGGTCCCAGCGGGTCCGGCAAATCGTCGCTGGCACGGGCGCTGGTCGGCGTCTGGCAGCCGGCACGCGGCAAGGTCCGGCTCGATGCCGCGGCGATCGACCAGTGGGAGCCCGACATCCTGGGCCGCCACATCGGGTACCTGCCGCAGGATGTCGAACTGTTCGCCGGTTCGATCGGCCAGAACATCAGCCGCTTCGATCCCGACGCCAAGTCCGACGACATCATCGATGCCGCGAAGGATGCCGGCGTGCACGGGCTGATCGTTGGCATGACCAACGGCTATGACACCCAGATCGGCGAACGCGGCAGCGTGCTGTCGGCCGGACAGGCCCAGCGCATTGCGCTGGCGCGCGCGCTGTACGGCAAGCCGTTCCTGATCGTGCTGGATGAGCCGAATTCGAACCTCGACGCGGAAGGCGACGAAGCGTTGACACGCGCCATTCGATCTGCGCGCGATCGCGGCGCGGTCGTGGTGGTGATCGCGCACCGGCCGGTGGCGATCGAGGGCGTCGACCTGCTGCTGGTGGTGAAAGACGGCCGCGCGCAGGCCTTCGGCCCCAAGGAGACCGTGCTCGGCCAGGTCATGCAAAAGGCGCAGCCGGCGCCACCACCGAATCCGATCAAGATCGTGGCGGAAGGCGGAGTCGCAAAATCATGACAAACACCACAACGACTGGACCCTCGCGCCGTTCGATCCGCCTGCACCTGATGGTCGGGCTGGTGGTTGTCCTGCTGCTGGCCGGCGGCCTCGGCGGCTGGGCCTCGACCGCGCTGATTTCGGGCGCCCTGATCGCGCCGGGATCGGTGGTGGTCGATTCCAATGTGAAGAAGGTGCAGCATCCGACCGGCGGCGTGGTCGGCGAGGTGCGCGCGCGTGACGGCGACCTGGTCAAGGCAGGCGACGTGGTGGTGCGACTGGACGACACCGTGACCCGGGCGAGCCTTGCCATCGTCAGCAAGAGCCTCAACGGCCTATTGGCGCGGGCGGCGCGGCTCGAAGCAGAACTGAGGTCGCTTCGCACCCGTACCGAAACCGAGGAGCATACCCCGCCACACACAATTGCGTTTCCGACCGCACTGCACGACCAGGCAACCAATCCCGACGTTCGCGCCGTGATGGAGAGCGAGGCCAAGCTGTTCGAGGTTCGCTCGACTGGCCGGACCGGACAGAAGGCACAGCTGAAGGAGCGCATCACCCAACTGAACGAGGAGATCGGTGGTCTCGCCGCACAGGAAGAGGCGAAAACCCGCGAAATCGCTCTGGTTGAGAAGGAACTTTCCGCAGTTCGAATCCTGTATGCGCAGAATCTGGTGCAAATTGCGCGGATTACGCAGGTCGAACGCGAGGCGGCCCGGCTGACCGGCGAGCGGGCGCAGCTGACCGCGACCCGCGCGCAGGCCCGAGGCAAGATTGCCGAAATCGAACTGCAGATCATCCAAATCGACAGGGATGCGATCAGCGAAATCTCGAAAGACCTGCGCGAAGCCAACGACAAGATCGGCGAGGCGGTTGAGCGCAAGATCGCGGCCGAGGACCAGCTGCGGCGTATCGAGATTCGCGCGCCGCAGGACGGCATGGTGCTGCAGTCGACGGTTCACACCGTCGGCGGCGTGATCACCGCCGGCGAGGCCATTATGATGATCGTGCCGCAAGGCGAAAATCTCTCGGTCGAAGCCAAGGTCAATCCGCAGGACATCGACAAGGTGCAGATCGGCCAGAGCACGCTGCTGCGATTTTCCGCCTTCAACCAGCGCACCACGCCGGAGCTGAATGGCACGGTGAGCCGGGTCTCTCCCGACACCACCACCGACCAGCGCACCGGGCTGAGCACCTACACCATTCGCGTCTCGATGACGCCGGAGGAGATCGCGCGTCTGGGCAACGTCAAGATCATCCCCGGCATGCCGGTCGAGACCTTCGTGCAGACCGGCGAGCGCACCATGCTGTCCTACCTCGCCAAGCCGCTGCACGACCAGCTGATGCGCGCGTTCAGGGAGAAGTAAGCGGGTCACCAACCCGTCGTGTGCCGAAAGCGCCCGTCGCGCAGGAACGCAATGGTCTGTTCGATCGCTGGTCCATGGCGCAGCAGCCACGGGTGGGCTGCGCCGACCACGATATGATCGGCCATGCCGGCGAGCCTGGTGTTCGCGACCGCGACCTTGCCGTCATGCGGCTTTGGCAGCAGCGCCGACGAAATCGGATCGATCGAGCGGTTGCCCGCGATGATGCCAACCGGATAATCGACCGCAGGCAAAAGCCTCTCTGTGGCGTGATCCCGCACCGTTGTCAGTTGCTGGCCGGCAGGTCCGAAATAGGCGCGGTAGAGCCTGAAGTTTTTGAGCCGATCGGCGACCTCGCTGCCGCCATTGGGCGTGCCCAGCATCACCACCCTGCCTAGCCGCTGCAATGGATGGGTCGCGAGATAGACCCGTGTCAGCAACCCGCCCATGGAGTGGGCCACGAAATGGATCGGCCCATCAAAACCGTCAGCGAACCGCGCGATAGCCGGGTGAATGTCCGTCGCCAGCGCGTCGAGTGGCTTGCGGCGGCTGGAATAGCCGAGGTTCAATGTCGCAAATCCCGCCGTGTCGAGCGCCCGCTGCATCTTGTCGAGGGATCGCGACGTCCTGGCGATGGCATGCAGAAGAACAACGCCGCCCTGACCGGATGATTTGGTGGCGCTGTCCAACATCATCGCGCCGGCGGCTTGACCCGGGCGCTGTCCGTCGTCCCCGTCACCACCACGGTCGCGGTCATGCCGGCGCTGAGCGTGACGCCGTCAGGCACCTTGTCGATGGCGATGCGGACGGGAATGCGCTGCGCCAGCCGCACCCACGTGAAGGTCGGATTGACGTTGGCGATCAGGTCGCTGCCGGTGGCGTTGTCGCGATCGGTGATGGCGCGAGCCACGCTCTGCACATGGCCCTCGATCGGCGCGGTAAAGCCCATCAGCCGGACCGAGGCCGCGTCGCCGATCTTGATATGGCGCAGCTTGGTCTCCTCGAAATAGCCGGCGACATAGTAGGAATCGCTGTCGACGATGGCCAGCGCGGCACGCCCCGCGGTGGCGTAGTCGCCGCGGTGGAACAGCAGGTTGGTGACATAGCCGTTGACCGGCGCGCGCACTTCGGTGCGCGCCAGATTCAGCTTCGCCACCCCGAGCGCCGCCTCTGCCTGATCGGAGGCGGCCTGAGCCGACAACGCCGCGGTACGCGCCTGGGTCAAGGCCTCGTCGGAGATCGAAATCGAGCTCAGCTTCTGGCGCCGGTCGTATTCCTCCTGGCGCTGGTCGAACAGGGTCTTGGCACCGACGAGTGCGGCTTCCGCCTGCGAGAGCGCCAGTTGGTAACGCGCGGGATCGACCACAAACAGCACGTCGCCGATCTTGACGGCCTGGTTGTCCCTGGCCTTCATGTCGATGACGGCGCCAGCCACATCCGGCGCGACATTGACCACATTGGCGCGCACCCGCCCGTCCCGCGTCCAGGGGCTGTCTTCATAGGTGCGCCACAGATACCAGCCGGCGATCGCCGCGATCACCACCGCAACCACCGTGACGGCAAAACGCACCATCGAGGTCATGTTCGGCATCGGAGTTTCGACCTCATCAAAGCGTGGACGCGACGAACGCGCTGAGCAGGATCACATACAGCGCGGTGTTGAACAGCGGCGGATGCCAGACGAAGCGATAGACCCCGAACCGTCCCAGCAGATAACGCAGGAGATACCAGACCAGCGCGGTGCCCAGAAGATAGCCGAACAGCGGCGGCAGGAACACGCCGTCCAGACTGATTTCCTTGATCATGCGGTCACCGGATCGGTCGGGGTATCACTTGAGGTCATGGGCGTCATCGGCGCGGCCGGCGCGAAGAAATCCGCATGCAGGCGCAAGGTCGTCTCGATGTTGTAAAGCGCCTCCGCCGCACGGACCAGCTCCGTCTGCTCGCCCGCAGCCAGCATGGCCTGACGCGCCGTCACCAGCACCGCGAGTGGCAGCGGCGACGCGCGGCCGCGGCGCATGCGCTCGAAATGCCCGGCGAGAGCCGCCAGCGCCTGCTGCACGGACGACACGGCCGCCGCCGGCAGCACCAGCCGCAGGTTGCGCAAAGCCAGGATGTTGAGGCCGATGCGCAGCGCCGCCAGGCTCGCCTGCAGGATCGCGCGCGGCTCCGCAACCATCGGGTCGAGCCGCATGAACAGGGCATTGATCCGGTCGAACATCCGGCTTTCAAAGGCCTGGCGCGTGTCGGCGACCGCCGAGCCGGCCGCATGCGCCAGGTCGCCGAACATGCCGCGACATAGCCGCCGCACAGCCCAGTCGGCGCCGATCGGCCGCAGCAGACCGAGCGCGGCGGCACCGATCCCGATGCCGACCACATAACTCACCACATTGTTGCCGAAGGCGGCAAAGTCGTAGGCCATGGTATTGGAAATTCCTATCAGCCCGCCCGCGACGAAAATCAGCGGCATGGTGAAAGGGGTCGCGACCGGTGAGGTCAGAAGCAGTCCACACAGCAGGTAGAAGGGCGCGAGCGCGACGACGAGCACCGGATAGGTCGTCAGCGGCGGCAGCACGGCGAACAAATAGAGCCACGCGATGAGACTGCCGACGATGCTCATCTTCAGGAACATGGTCGATGCCGCCGCCGGATTGTCGCGCCCGCCCATGATCGCGCACATGATGCCGGCATAGGTGATGGCGGTGGGACCGCTCGACCAGGCCGAGCCGATCCAGAATGCGCTAGCGATCAGCACCGTGACCATGGAGACCAGCCCGCCGACCACCGCAAGCGTGGTGTCGCGATAGGGATGAAAGCCAGGCGCCGGCTGACCATCGTCAAGGCGAAGCCCCGACGTTATGTGAGTCCGCAGCCAGACCGCATCGCGCCACATCTCCAGGATGTCGCCGAGCCGCAGCAGGATGCTGCGCAACAGGAATGCGCGGGGATCGCGCCCCAGCATCTCCCGCGAGGGAAGCAGGCGATCGATCTCCAGCTTGAGTGCCGCCTCCAATTCGCCTTCCCGGCGCGCATCATCCGGTGTGGTGGCCCCGGCTGAAGCGGCGATGTGATCGGCGGCCCGCGTCATCAGCGGCTGCAGCGCCTCCGCCGCAGCCGGACGATCCCGTCGCAGCAAGGCGAAGCGGTCGTAGACGGAGACAAGCAGCGCCAACAGCGAGAGCAGCGTGCCCTCGAAGCGGCGGATCACCGGATCGACCGCCCGGATGGCCGGGGTGTCGATGGCGGCGAACACGCGCAGGCCATCCAGCGCCACGGCCGAGGCGATGATGTCGCGCCGATCGACCAGGCCGCGGGCCTCGCTCTGGCGCCCCTGCAGCGCGTCCCCCACCCAGCGCGCCATGCGCGGCAGCATGGCATCCAGCGCCCGGCGCAGCGCATCACCGGCGCGCTGCGGAAACACTACGTGATGGATCAGCGTGGCGCAGGCGATGCCGAGCGTGATCTCGAGACAGCGCGCCACCGCGAAATCGAAGGCGGTGTCCGGCGCCAGCGCCGCCGGCAGACCGATGATCGCCGCCGAATAGCCCGACAGCATGCCGACATAGGCCTGCGGCGCATCGCGCAGATAGATTGTGATGAAGGTGCCGAGCCCGATCCAGATCGCCAGTGCCAGGCAGAACAGTTCCGGCGCATTGGAGAACAGCGCCACCATGAGCAGCGACATCACCGCGCCGATCAGTGTCCCCAGCACGCGATACAGCGACTTGGCCAGCACCATCCCGGCGAACGGCTGGGAGACGATGTAGACGGTGGTGACCGACCAGCTCGGCTGCGACAGATCGAGACGAAATGCGATGTACAGCGCCAGCATGGCGGCGACGAACGTCTTCAGCGAGAACACGCCGTCAAGCCAGCGGAATTGTCTGATAATCTGCAGCATATCGATGACGATCGGAACGCGTTTCGAAACGAGTCCGTTTGCCTAGCATCAATTCCGCGCGATCGCATGCCGGATTTTGTCCGGCATGCGATTGAAGCGTCGGACGGGCTCTAAACGGCCTTGGTCAGCGCGCCGTCGATGATCAGGTTGGTGCCGGAGATGCGGCTAGCCACCGGGCTTGCAAGGAACACCACGCCAGCGGCGACTTCCTGCGGCGTGCCCATCCGGCCGGTCGGATTCAACCCCATCGCCATCTTGTAGAGGTCCGGCGATCCCTGCTCGATATTCTGCCAGATGCCGCCTTCGAAGTAGGTGTTGCCCGGCGATATCGCGTTGACGCGAATGCCCTTGGCGATCAGCTGGGTGCTGAGGCCCTTGGCGTAATGGATCAGCGCCGCCTTGAACGCGCCGTAGGAACCGGCGGCGAAATCGACCTCGAAACCTGACACACTGGAGACGATCGCAATCGATGCGATCTTGGATTTTTCCAGATACGGAAGTGCTGCGGCGATCGAATTCACCGTGTGCATCATATCGACGCGAAACGACTTCTCCCAGGTCTCCTCGGTATTGCCGACGGCAAGCGCGCTCACATTGCAGACAAGACCATCGATGCCGCCGAGCTCTCCGGCCGCGCCTTCGACCCATTGCTTCAGCGCCGCAGGGTCCGCCACGTCGATCGCCTGGCCCCATGCCTTGATACCCTTGGCCGTGAGTGACTTGACCGCGCTGCCGACACCGTCGGCGTTGCGTGCGCAGATCGCGACATTGGCGCCCTCGTCGGCAAACAGCTCGGCAATCGCAAGCCCGATGCCCTTGCTGCCGCCGGTGATCAGGATGTTCTTGTTTTTCAATCCGAGATCCATGCTCCGTTCCTTTTTTTGTGATCGACCCGAGAGATATGACAGCGGCACGACGCCGTGCACTCCGGCGGAGATGTTGAAGCAATGATCGGCACAGTCAAACGGTTCTGTCGCAGCCCCCGCCCCGCTGCATGGATTGCGGGCAAACCGATCACGGCCGCGGCACCGCCGGGGGTTCTACAATCGCCCATCGGGAGATGGTAATGTCCTGTCGCAGAACAGCAATCCGCCCGCTTGCATCGAGCGGCCGAATTGTTCAGACCATGACCTGTAACGACAAGACCTGCAAAGATCCGGGTTTGCGATGGGGGAATGAACCGCGATGATGCGCCGCTTGATGTTGCCGCTGGCCGCCGTACTCGCAGCCCCTGGTTCTGGTCGGCGTTGCGACCTGGCGCTGGGATGCCTGGACCGGCCGTTGGGCGACGCAGACCACCAACGACGCCTACATCCGTGCCCAGATCACCCGGCTCGCCACCCGCGTCGCCGGCGAGGTCCGCACGGTTGCAGTCAACGACTTCCAGCGCGTCAAGGCCGGCGACCTGCTGGTGGAAATCGCGCCCGAGGATTATGCCGCCCAGGTGGCCCAGGCGGAGGCCAGCGTCGAGGCGGCGAAGGCCACGCTGGATAATCTCGACAATCAAGTGGAGCTGCAATACGCCACCATCGCCCAGGCCGAGGCGGCGCGGCAGTCGGCCATCGCGCGTGAACTCGAGACCAGCCAGGAACAGGAACGCCAGCAATCGCTGAGCGTGACGTCATCAGGCACCCGCCAGAGGCTGGAACAGGCGATCGCCGATCACGCTCGCGCCCAAGCCGATCTCAAGGCCACCGCCGCCGTGATCGCCGCCCAGCGGCATCAGCTCGAAGTGCTGAACGGCACCAAGAAGCAACGCGCCGCCGACGTGCTCGGCGCCCAGGCGGCGCTGACCGCGGCCAAGCTGCGGCTCGGCTACACCAGGATCATTGCCCCGTTCGATGGCTTGGTCAGCGAACGCCAAGTGCAGCCCGGCGACTATGTGAACATCGGCAGCAACCTGATCAGCGTGGTGCCGCTGCCGAACGTCTATGTGATCGCGAACTACAAGGAAACCCAGCTCACGCGCGTCAAACCGGGCCAGCCGGTGGATGTCACCGTGGACACCTTCTCGAGCGAGCGACTGCAGGGACGGGTGGAGCGGATCGCGCCGGCCAGCGGATCGCAATTCGCGCTGCTGCCGCCTGACAACGCCACCGGCAATTTCACCAAGGTGATCCAACGAATTCCGGTGCGCATTACCCTGGACAAGGGCCAGCCGCTGCTGGAGCGGCTGCTGCCGGGCATGTCGGTGGTGACCCGCATCCATACCGACGGCAACATTCAGCCCACGGATGGCGCGAGCACCGCCGATGCCCGAAAGTAAAGTCGTCGAAAGCGGCCCGGTTTCCACCGGCGGTGTCTCACATCGCCCGATGTTCGCCGTCGCGGCCGTGTTGCTCGGCGCATTCCTGTCCAACTTCCATGGCCGCCTGTTCTCGATCGGCCTGCCCGATCTGCGCGGCGCGCTGGCGCTGGGTTTCGACGAAGGCGCCTGGCTCAGCACCGCGGCCACCGCGCCGCAGATCTTCATTGCGCCGGCTGTGGCGTGGCTTGCCACCGTGTTCGGAATCCGCCGCGTGCTGATCGGGCCGAGCATTCTCTATGCGCTGGTCTCGCTGCTGATTCCGCTGACGCGGGACTATGCGGCCTTGCTGACACTCAACCTCGTCCACGGACTGCTGATCGGCACCTTCGTTCCGGTCACGCTGATGATCATCTTCCGCAACCTGCCGATGAAATGGTGGGTGGCCGCGATCGCGGTGTATTCGTTCCGGGTCGGCTTCACCCAGAATTTCGGCGTCTGGGCGGTGGGATTCTATGTCGAACACCCAGGCTGGGAATGGCTGTACTGGCAGGACATTTTCCTCGCCCCGCTGATGGGCCTGATGGTCTATCTGGGAACGCCGCACGAGCCGATCAACAGAGCGCTGCTTGCCAATGCCGACTGGGGCGGCATGCTGCTGGCCGGCGCGGGTCTCGCCATGCTGTATGCCGGTATCGACCAGGGCAACCGGCTGGATTGGCTGACCTCCGGCACGGTCACTTCGCTGCTGGTCGCGGGCGGCCTGCTGCTGATCGCCTTCTTCATCAACGAGGCTGTGGTCCGTGAACCATGGGCGCAGCCCAATGTGCTGTTCTCGCGCAATATCGGATTGTCGCTGGTCGTCATCCTGCTTTACTCGCTGACCAGCCTCTCCAATGCGTCGCTGGTGCCGAATTTTCTCACCACCATTGCGCAGTTGCGCCCCGAGCAGACCGGCCCGCTGCTGCTGGCGTGCGTCGCCGCACCGATCCTGGCGCTGTTGCCGCTGACGGTCTATCTGCTGCATCGTTTTGACGTGCGCGCGGTGCTGTACATCGGCCTTGCGGCCTTCGCCATCGCCAGCCTGCTCGGCACCTCCGTCAGTCACGACTGGTCGCGCGGTGATTTCGTTCCGATGCTGCTGCTGATGTCGGTGGGGCAGGCATTTTCGCTGGTGCCGCTGATCCTGATCGCACTCGCCAATTCGGACCCGGCCCGCGCCACCTCCTTTGCCGCCTACATCCAGGTGATGCGGCTGGGCGGCGCCGAGATCGGGTCTGCCCTGATCGCGACCTGGCTGCGGGTGCGCGAACAGACCCATTCGAACTTCCTGGGACAGAACGTCACCAGCAGCGATCCCGAAGCGGTGACCCGGCTGAACCAGCTGTCAGCGCACTTCGCCGATCACAGCGCAGGCCTTGCGCCTGGGCGGGCGCTGGGCACGCTGGCGAGCCTGGTGCAGCGCGAGGCCAATGTGCTGGCTTATATTGACGGTTTCTCGCTGACCTTCAGCCTGGCGATTGCGGCCCTGATCTTTGCGGCCTGCATCGGACCCTCGCCGGCCGGGCCGTTCACACCGGCGGCAGGCCCCGCGCCCACCCCGGCCGCAAAGCCCGTGCCCGAAGGTGCCTGAGTGCCGCCTGCCGGCTGAGGGGACCGCTGCCCCAGTTTCTCCCGATTGTGCCGGTAACCGTTGCGGCCGTGGTTAAGCCATACTTAACAAGTCTTTGCGAAGACGCGTTGGGGGGCGGTTGAACCGGCCGGACGGAGCGCTCTTGACCTTGCGAATGACACTCGGCGTGTTGGCAGTTGTTGGCGTCGCCGGCGCGGTGGCGGCTGGCGCTGTCGCGCTCGCGCGCACCTTCAGTTTTCAGGAGCACTCGGAGGCCGCCGATCTGCAGCCGGCCGCGCCGTTCCCGGCGTCGAATGCGACCGTCAAGGCCGACAAGCTTGCGGTCGGCGCCCCGATCAGGCTGGCGTCGCTATCCTCAACCGAAGTGCCCGAACCACGCCCGCCACGCCCCTCGCCGGTCAACCAGTACGCCGCGCTCGACACCGGTGCAGTGGCCGCACTCGACGGCAGGCTGCCCGCCGACCTGATGAAGCCCTCGGTGGGCGACCAGCCCAAGCCCAAGGCCGCGGCGGTCAAGCCGGCGAAGCCGACCAACGTCATCCTCAACGATGCGCAGATCGCGAGCCTGAAGCAGCGCCTCAGACTGTCGGCCTCCCAGGAGCAGTACTGGCCGGAGCTCGAAGTCGCGCTGCGTGCCGTGGTGAAGCAGATCTACGAAGCCAACAAGAAATCTCCCGGCAAGACCGTGCCGGTCGACACCTCGACGCCGGAAGTCGAACGGCTGAAGACGGCGGCGATGCCGTTGTTGATGCAGATGCGCTCGGACCAGAAGACCGAGGTGATCATGCTGGCCCGGATCATCGGCATGGAGAAGCTGGTCGCGATGCTGTAGCGCCAGCATTGCTGATAACGCCGACCGGCACGTTGCATTGCGTCACACCATATCTTGAAATTGCCGGACTTGACTTGGCGGTCGAATCCCGACGGCAATAGGCGGCGTTGGGATCGGGCGGGCGTCGGCGCGGACACCGCCGGCACATTCATTGAATAATATGCGGCTGATTTCAGGAGCAGTGATGCTGAAGATTGCCTTGTCCATTGCGACGATCCTGCTGGCCGCAACGGGGATCGCCAGCGCTGCGGATGTCACCGGCGTCCCCCATGTCATCAGCGGCGGCGCGGTCAACATCGGCAAGGCCCGGCTCCGTCTGGCCGCGATTGCCGCCCCCGCACTCGAGCAGCTCTGTGTGGATGCAGCGGGCGAACGCTGGGCATGCGGCCTCACGGCGCGCGACGAACTCGCCAAATACGTTGGATCGAAGCCGTGGGCCTGCCAGAGCACGCGTATCGAGCGGTTCGGCCGCACCATCGCCAAATGCACGGTGGACGGCGAGGATATCGCAAAGTGGCTGGTGCGATCCGGCTGGGCGGTCGCGTTGCGGATTTCCCATGACTATGACGCGGACGAAACCGAGGCGAAGACCGCGAAGGCGGGGTTATGGGCCGGCGCGTTCATCGCGCCGCCGGAATGGCGCCGGCGCAACAAGCAGGCCCCCGTGCTCGGAAGTCTCGACGTCAATCCCGCCTCACGCGCGCTGCTGCTGCGCGGGCGGTCCGCGTCCAAGCCGCCGTCGCCCGAATGCGCCATCAAGGGCCATGTCAACCGGTCCGGCACCTGCATCTATCATGTGCCGGGCGGCCGCTGGTACGCGCGCGTCAGCATGGAGCCCGACAATGGCGACCGCTGGTTCTGCTCGAAGGAAGAGGCGGAGCTGGCAAGCTGCCGCGAGACCAAGCGGTAGCTTTCTTCGTAGCCCGCATGAGGCGAAGCCGACATGCGGGATAACAACCTCAGCGCACATCATCCCGGATATCGCTTCGCTCATCCGGGCTACAGCCGTGGTTACCGCGGTTCGACCACCAGACTCTGGATCACCCGTCCGAAATAACCCTGCGCATCGGCAAGGCGGGCGATCGACAACCCGGCACCGTCGGGGCCGGAATAGGATTCCGCATTGACCAAAATCCAGTCGCCGGCCGGATAGCGGGCGAGATTGACGGTCAGGTCGGCGTTGATGAACATCCACTTGCTGAAATCCAGCGACGGCGAAGTGCCGTTGCAAAAATCGGAAGCGATCACCGCACGAAGCAGCGGCGACAGCGGCTCGCCTTCGATCAGGGGCACGTTGGCGCGAAACCAGATCGCGGCCCGTCCCTGTTCGATGAAGCGACCGAACGCCGGCCGCATCGACATGGTACCGAGAAAGACATTGCGCGCGGAATTCATGTTGTCGTCGCGGCACTGATCGGGACCGGGCACATCGAGCGGAGGCGTTGCCGCCTCGACCGGAATAGCGTTTTCCGCCGTCCGGACCTTGAGGACGCTGGCACGCACCACCTCGACATCGTCAGCGAGCAAACGAACCTCGCGGAGCTGGATCTTCCGCCCCTCCTTGATGATCTCGCTGGTGAATGTCAGCGGCGCCACCGGCACCGGCCGCATCAGGTCGATGGTCAGCCGTGCAACCCGCATCGGCACCGGTGACGGCAGCGAGGCGGCGATCCAGGCCACCAGCGCCGCCGGCGGCGAGCCGTGCTGCGCGCGCGGATCCCAGGGGCCACCGGCCCGCGGGCTGGTCCACACACGATTGCCGTCGAGGCGAAAGATCGCGTCGTCAGGCCGCGCGGTCACGACCAGGCCTCGCGAGATCGAATGCGTGTCATGCCGGTGGCCGCAATCACAATGGCGGATCGATCGCTTCGTCGTATTCCTTCTTGAAGCGCGCGATCAGCTCTGCCGCGGGCAACACCTGCTCGATGCTGCCGACGCCCTGGCCGCTGCCCCAGATCTCTTTCCAGGCCTTCGGCTTGGCGCGCTCGCCGCTGGCATCCGTTCCGAAGTTCATCTTGGAGGGATCGGATACCGGCAGATTCTCCGGATCCATGCCGGCGGCGACGATCGACGGCTTGAGATAGTTGCCGTGCACGCCGGTGAACAGATTCGAATAGACGATGTCCTCGGCCCCGGATGCGGTGATCATCTGCTTGTAGGTGTCCACGGCGTTCGCCTCCTTGGTGGCGATGAACGCCGAGCCGATATAGGCGAAGTCGGCGCCCAGCACGCGCGCGGCGCGGATGGCGCGGCCGTTCGCGATGGCGCCCGACAGGGCGATCGGGCCGTCGAACCATTTGCGGGTTTCCGCCACGAACGCCAGCGGCGAGATCTGCCCGGCATGACCGCCCGCGCCGGCTGCGACCAGCACCAAGCCATCGGCGCCCTTCTCGACCGCCTTGTGCGCAAACTTCTGATTGATCACGTCGTGGAAGACGATGCCACCCCAGCCGTGCACAGCCTGATTGAGCTCTTCACGCGCGCCCAGCGAGGTGATGATGACAGGCACGCGATATTTCTCGCACAGCGCCATGTCCTGATCGAGCCGGTTGTTCGACTTGTGGACGATCTGGTTGACGGCGAACGGCGCGGAGGGACGCTCGGGGTGCGCCTTGTCGTGGGCCGCAAGCTCTTCGATGATGCGCGCCAGCCATTCGTCAAGCAGCGCCGCCGGGCGCGCATTCAGCGCGGGAAACGACCCGACGATACCGGCCTTGCACTGGGCGATCACCAGATCCGGGTTGGACACGATAAACAGCGGCGATCCGATCACCGGCAGCGACAGGCGCCCCTTGAACAAGGCAGGCATGCTCATTCGTCGAAATCCTTTTGTCTCATCCCAAACGGGCTGTTTCTCCGGCGGGCGCGGCCCGCATCATGTCCGAACGATGCCAGAAGGGTGGATCAAAAAGCAATCTTGCAATCGGGATGGAGGCAACCGCGCGACGCTTGCATGCCAGACATGTAAAGGGAAAAGCCGGCTATTGGCAGAGCGCGCGGATCACGAAATTCTCGACCCGGCACTCCTGGAAGTCCTGCTTCTTGCCGGACAAAATCACGCTTGCCGGGCAGCTTTCCGCGGAGTCGGAATCCAGGCTTTGCCCTTCCTTGTAGCCCTTGTCGGTGCACATCCTGGTGGCCGCCACCTTGCAGTCCGGCGCGCCGTTGGGTGCAACCGGGCATTTGATCCGGCCCGCCACCACCTGCCCCTTTGAGAAGCGGGTCAGGTTGTCGGTCGCATCCCTGGTGCGGGCGTTGAGGTCTTCAAGCGTCTGTGCCGGTGTCTTCAACGGCGGCAGGCCCCAGGGGGGCTCGCTGAAGAATTTGCCGATCTCATCGACAAAACCGGGACGGCCCGACGCCAGCGGCTGATCCGGGTCGGGCGTGGCCTGCACCACTGGCGGCGGCTGTTGCGGCGGCCACGGTTGCGGCGCTTGTGCAGGAGTCGGCGATGCTTGAGTTGGCGATGGCTGCGGCGCCAAGGAGGTCTGCGACCAGGCGGCGCTCGCCGCCAGCAGCACCAGCACGACCGACACCGCGCCCGTCGTCTGTGCGGCCGGACGCACGATCATCCGAAGTCGGTCAGACATAGCAGGGGCCGCGATCCATGAATCAGCTTTGAAGGCACAGGACCATTGTAGGGGGTTTTCGAAGCCGATTGAATTGGAAAAGCACGATCTTCTGCTCAACCGAACGGCGGAGACGGCCGGACCGGCGCGCGATCCGGCGGGAACCGCGGCTCAAAACGCTTTGATCGCGATGACGAAGCCCAGCGCCAGCACGATCGCGCCCAGCGCCACCCACAGTCCCAGCCGCTTCTCGATCTGCGCCTTGATCCACGGGCCGTAACGATTCATCAGGATCGCCACAATGAAGAAGCGGCCGCCGCGGGCGATGATCGAGCACAGCACGAACAGCAGCAGATTATAGCCGGCGAAGCCGGACGCGATGGTGACGAGCTTGTAGGGGATCGGCGTCAAGCCCTTGCCGATGATGATCAGAGCGCCCCACTCGGCATAAGCCGCGCGAAACCCGTCGATCTTGTCGCCCAAGCCATACAGCTGGATCAGCCACTGCCCGAGGGAATCGTAGAGAAGCGCACCGATCGCGTAACCGGCCACGCCGCCGGCCACCGACGTGATGGTGCAGACCAGCGCATACAGCCACGCCTTGTTCGGGCGCGCCAGCGACATCGGGATCAGCATCACATCCGGCGGCACCGGAAAGAACGAGCTCTCGGCGAACGAGACCGCTCCCATGATCCAAAGCGCATAAGGCTTGTCGGCGGCAGCAACACACCAGTCGTAGATACGTCTCAGCATGGCGCGATGAAGCACCCTCGGACCGATTTGTCCATGCAGGGAATTATGAATTTGATGGCGATTTAACGGTGCTTTCGCAGCCGTCCGCCGTCGATCGCGACAATTGGTCGCCGATTGAGGCCGGCTGCCGTCCGCTTGGCCAGCTTCGCCGCCGTTTTAGGCAGCTTTTCGGCAATGCCCAGCAGGCGCTCACGCTGGTCCATTTCCGTCCACACATCGGCCGGCTCGATCCCGAGGGCGGCCCACAGCACGGTCAGGTTGTAGAGCAGATCGGCGCTTTCGCGGACCACCGCGTCGGGATTGCCACCTACCGCATCGATCGCGACTTCGACGGCTTCTTCCGCCAGCTTCTTGGCCATCTTGGCCGGACCCTGCTGGAGCAGGCGCGCAGTGCGCGACGCGGCGGGATCGAGATCCCTCGCCGTCACGACCGCTGCATAAAGCCGTTCCATCGAATCACTCATGCAGCCGACACTAGCGAAAAGCCATCTCCGTGGTGTTAACGAAAGGCGCGGCAAATCGCTGTCATAAAGCAAACACCCGCCGGGTTGACCCAGCCGGGTGTTGAACTCGATCAGGCACGCTCAGGCGTGCGCGGTGTCAGGCGCTGTTACCAGCCACCGTAATAGCGCGGCCCGCCGCCATAATAACCCGGACCACCGTAGCCATAACCCCGACCGTAATAGCCGGGACCACCATCATAGTAGCGTTCCCGATAATAATCCCGGCGCTGGGACTCGGCGATCGCGCCGCCGATGATCCCGGCGAACGCACCGAACGCGGCAATCGCAGCGGCATTGTTGCCGCCACCGCGGCGATAGCGGCGGCGTGCCGCGCTGAAATCGGTCGCACCGCTGGCCGCAACGACGCCAGCCGAGGCCGTTGCCGGAGCCGGGCCGGCATCACGCGCCAAAACCGGCACGGGCTCGAACATCGTCAGCGCCAGCGCGGCGACTGTCGCGAGCGCAACACCGCGGGCGGTGAAAGAAAGACCTCGACGCATCATTTCAGCACTCCTCAAATGCCCCCTGACCCAATGGTCAGACCTGAGAAAACGAACCGGGGCACTTTAGGTTCCCTTAACCCAACGCAAGCTGAACGGATTTGGGCTGATATGTGACCTTGGCCGATGTAGCCTGCTACCGTCTGTCGCAGGTTGGCTTGAGACATGCTGTCGCGAAACCACCATATGGATACCGATAAACCATCAATCTCCCACTGTTCATGCTAGTGCAGTATCTGGAGCCGATGTCATACACCCCGACCCGCCGCCGCATGCTGCTGAGCGCCATCGGCGCCGGTGTGCTCGTCAGCAGCCGGAAGGCTCGTGCGGCGACGGCGCTGCGTTTCTCGTTCGAGCGTCCGCTGGACGGCACCACGGCTCCCTTCATGGTGGCCGCCGCCGGCGGACTGTTCGGCGCCGAAGGCGTGACGGTGACGATGGACACCGCCGCCGGCTCGCAGGACGCCATCAGCCGCGTCGCGTCAGGTGCAAGCGAAATGGCGCTGGCAGACCTCAACGCGCTGATCCGCTTTCGCGACGGTGACACGGCGCCCGCGGTGAAGGCGGTGTTCGTGCTGTTCGACAAGGCACCCTATGCCGTGATCGCGCGCCGTAGCCGTGGCATCAACACCCTCACCGACGTGGAGGGCAAGACGCTCGGTGTCGCCGAGGGCGATCTCGCGATCCGGTTCTGGCCGTCGCTTGCCCACAGCAACAACGTCAATAGCGCCAAGGTCAGGTTCGAAAAGATCAGCGCCGCGGTGCGCGAGCCGATCCTGTCGGCCGGCCAGGTCGATGCGGTGACCGGCTTCTCGTATCTGTCAGCGATCAATCTGCGGGATCGCGGCATTCCGGCCAGCGATCTCGCGGTGCTGCGGTTCGCCGACTATGGCTGCGAGGCCTACGGCCAGGCCGTGATCGTCAACCCGAAATTCGCCGCCGATCATGTGGACGCCGTCAGCGCTTTCCTGCGGGCCCTGATCGCGGGCGTCCGGCTGGCCAATGACGCGCCCGGGCGCGCCATCGACGATGTCATCACGCGGGTCGATGGCGCATCGCGCGATCTCGAACTGGAACGGCTGCGCGTCGTGCTCAAGGACAACATCGTCACCGACCACGTCAAGGCGCATGGCCTGGGCAGCATCGATGCCGCGCGTTTCCGCGCCTCACTCCAGGCGATAGCAGCGGATTTCAAATTCCATAAAAACTTTACACTTCCGGATATTTTCGACGACACCATGCTGCCGCCGCCCGAGCAACGGCAGATCAATTGAGTGCAAAAACACCCGCCATGGGTGTATTCCCACATCAATCCCTGATTAGATCGCCCCCTGATTAGCGTAATGGTCATGGGTTTATCGCGATGCTTCGCCTCTACGTCCGCGTTCTTCAATTGCTGGGAAAAGAATCGCGGCTCGGCTGGGTGCTGGCCATTGCCAACCTGCTGCTGGCCGTTGCCCAGTTCGCCGAGCCCGTCCTGTTCGGACGCATCATCGATGCGCTGTCCGGAGCCCCGGCTGCCGGCGGCCTCGCGGGCACGCCCCCGGCCATATGGTCGCTGCTCGGAATCTGGGCCGCCTTCGGCCTGTTCACCATCGCCTGCGGCGTGCTGGTGGCGCTGCATGCCGATCGTTTGTCGCATCGGCAGCGGCAGGCGATCCTGACGACGTACTTCGAACACATCATGCAATTGCCGCTCACCTTCCACACCGGCATCCATTCCGGGCGGCTGATGAAGGTGATGCTGCAGGGCACCGACGCGCTGTGGCGGTTGTGGCTCGGCTTCTTCCGCGAGCACTTTGCCGCGATCATGTCGCTGATGGTGCTGCTGCCGCTGTCGCTTTATCTCAACTGGCGGCTGGCGATCCTGCTGTTCGTGCTGTGCATCGTGTTCACGGTGCTGACCACGCTGGTGGTGCGCAAGACCTACAGCCTGCAGAGCGAAGTCGAACAGCATTTCAGCGACCTCGCGGCACGTGCCTCGGACTCGCTCGGCAACGTGGCGCTGGTGCAGAGCTTCGTGCGCGTCGACGCGGAGGTTCAGGGACTTCGCAGTGTCGCGGGCAAATTGCTGGCGGTGCAGATTCCGGTGCTGTCGTGGTGGGCCATCGTCACGGTGATGACGCGCGCCTCGACCACCATCACCATCCTCGCCATCTTCGTGGTCGGCATCATCCTGCATGGACAGGGTCTCGCCAGCATCGGCGAGATCGTGATGTTCGTCTCGTTCGCCACCATGCTGATCCAGAAACTCGAGCAGGTGGTCAGCTTCATCAACAACATCTTCATGGAAGCGCCGCGGCTGCAGGAGTTCTTCGACATCCTCGACGCCGTGCCGGCGGTGCGCGACCGCCCGGACGCCATGGATCCCGGCCGCCTGCAGGGCCTGGTCGAATTCGACAACGTATCGTTTTCCTATGACGGCAAGCGGCCAGCGATCGAAGACCTCTCGTTCACGGTCCTGCCGGGCCAGACCATCGCGCTGGTCGGCCCCACCGGTGCGGGCAAATCGACCGCGATCGCGCTGCTGCACCGGGCGTTCGACCCGCAGTCCGGCATCATCAAGATCGACGGCATGGACATCCGCGCCTTGAAGCTGAGCGCCCTGCGCCGGAATATCGGCGTGGTGTTTCAGGAGGCGCTGCTGTTCAACCGCACCATTGCCGACAATCTGCGGGTCGGCAAACCCGACGCCACAGAGGCCGAGATGCGGCAGGCGGCCGAGCGCGCGCAGGCGCTGGAGTTCATCGAGCGCGGCTCGCAGAAGTTCGAGACCAATGCCGGCGAACGCGGCCGGATGCTGTCCGGCGGCGAGCGTCAGCGCCTCTCGATCGCGCGCGCGCTGTTGAAAAATCCGCCGATCCTGATTCTGGACGAGGCCACCAGTGCACTCGACGCCGTGACCGAAGCCAAGGTCAATGCCGCACTCGACGCCGTGATGCAGGGCCGTACCACGTTCGTGATCGCGCACCGGCTCTCGACCATCCGCAATGCCACCCGCATCCTGGTGTTCCAGAACGGCCGGGTGATCGAAACCGGAACGTTCGATGAACTGGTGGCACGTGGCGGGCATTTTGCCGATCTCGCCCGGGCCCAGTTCATGGTCCAGGACCATACGCCCCCCGCGCCGCAAGCGGAGACGCCAGCGCAGATGTGATCAGGGGGCGACCGATGGTCGAAATTTGGCCCCTTTCGTGGACGACTCCGGCCACGCCCGCTGCAGCTCAGGAACCCTGGACGAACCTTGGACGAACCTTGGGAACCTCTGTTCGGAACGGCGAGAACAGGATAAGTTTTCGCGGCATCAACCGATTTGCGGTGAACGCTCTCGGATCCGGCCCTGACACGGCTTGATCGAGGGCCACCTGATCGTCAACGATACGCTTCAAGGACGTCGAGCCGACAGGCCGACGCGCCGCAACGGACCGGAATCGGACATTGCTTTCTCTGATCGCCTCACCTCACAAATCCCTTGTCGGCCGCCTCCTCAGCTGTCTCGCGCTCGCGACATGCCTGATGGCGTTCGCAGCGCCGCGCCCAGCCAGCGCCGAGGCCACCCTCGTGGTCGAAGCCGACACCGGCAAGGTGCTGTTCGCTGAGAACGCGACTTACCCCTGGTATCCGGCATCGGTCACCAAACTGATGACCGCCTATGTGGTGCTAAAGGCGGTCAAGGACGGCAAGCTGACCCTCGACAGCCTGATCACGGTGTCGCCGGTCGCAGCGAGCCAGGCGCCCTCCAAGATGGGCTTCAAGGCTGGCACGCAGGTCACCATCGACAACGCCATGAAGATGATGATGGTGAAGTCCGCCAACGACATGGCCGTGGTGCTGGCGGAAGGGATCGACGGATCGGTCGAGGCGTTTGCCGACGACATGAACCGCACCGCGCTGCGCCTCGGCATGACGCAAACCCACTACGTCAATCCGAACGGGCTTCCCGCCGACGGGCATGTCACGTCCGCCCGGGATCTCGCCATCCTGGCCCGCGCCATCCTGCGCGACCTGCCGGAATACGAGTATTTCGTCCACATCCCGGCGATCAAGTTCGGCCGACGGGTGACCCGCAACTTCAACAGCCTGATCGGGCGCTATCCCGGCGCCGACGGCATGAAGACCGGCTTCATCTGCGCCTCGGGCTTCAATCTCGTGGCGTCCGCGACCCGCAACAACAAGCGGCTGATCGCCGTGGTGCTGGGCGCATCGTCATCGAGCATGCGCGCGTACAAGGCGGCGCAACTGCTGGAGCGCGGCTTCTCGGGCACCGGCCTCGCCTGGCTGACGCCGTCGCTTGGCACCGTCGACGCGCTGGTCCCGGTCGCGGCCGAACCACCCAATCTGCGCGACGACATGTGCGGGCCGAACCGCAAGCGCCAGCAGGCACCGGAGTCCGATGACGACAACGCCGGGACGACAGCAAGCGGCGAAGGCGGCCTGTCGCTGTTCGCCGGCCTGCAGGTCGGCCAGGCCAAGGCGTCGGAGCTGATGGCGGCAGGGGCCGGACCGGTCGAGCCCGTTATCGTCTACACCGGACCGAAGAAGGCCGGTGCGGCCCTGATCGCGGCGAACGCCGCCGATGCGGACAGCCAGACCCCCAAAGCCCGAGGCAAAGGCAAAAAGGCGCGCCTTGCCGGGCACAAGACGGACGCCAAAGCGGACGCAAAAACCGCGGCAAAGCCGGCCGCTGACGCCAAGCCCGGCAAGACCGCCAGTGTCAAACCCGCGGCTGACAAAGCAACCGCGAAGCCTCACGCGAGCAAACCCGCAGCCTCGCCGGCCAGCGCCGCGGCGAAGCCGGCCGCCGCCAAAGGCGCCAAGACCGACCCCGCGGCCAAGCCGGCCAAGGGCAAGAAGGAAAGCAGCGCTGCCAAGCCGGTGATCCAGGGCACAGCCCCCGGCGCTACCAGCGCACCGCACAGCTGAACACAACCGGCCATCAGCGGCTCATGAGCCCCTTCATGAGCCCAGCCGCCGCCGGGCAACGCTTTGATTTGCATCAGCTAAATCGAGATGGCCGCAGTCTGATGCGGCTCTAAAGCACACCGGCTTGCAAGCCCCCGCAGGTTCGCCCAATACTGGTGCCCATCAACAGTTGTGACCGGTCAATATGTCGTCGCAAGAACGAACCGGCAAACTTCACGGGGGAACACCATGGATCGGATCTGGCTGAAGAATTATCCCGCCGGCGTGCCTGCAGACATCGACGTCAACCAGTACCCATCGCTGGTGGCGCTGCTCGAGGAAAGCTTCGCGAAGTTTCGCGACCGCAAGGCTTTCATCTGCATGGACAAGGCGATCACCTACGGCGAGCTCGACGAGATGTCGGTGGCGCTCGGCGCCTATCTGCAGAGCAAGGGCCTGCAGAAGGGCGCTCGTGTCGCCATCATGATGCCGAACGTGCTGCAGAACCCGATCGCGACCGCCGCGGTGCTGCGCGCAGGCTACGCGGTGGTGAACGTCAATCCGCTCTACACCCCGCGTGAGCTGGAGCATCAGCTGAAGGACTCCGGCGCCGAAGCCATCCTGCTGCTGGAGAACTTCGCCACCACCCTGGAAAAGGTATTGGCGAAAACCAGCGTCAAGCACGTGATCGTCGGCAGCATGGGCGACCTCTTGGGCTTCAAGGGCGTGATCGTCAATTTCGTGGTGCGCCGGGTCAAGAAGATGGTGCCGGCGTTCTCGCTGCCCACCGCCGTGTCGTTCAACGACGCGCTGTCCGCCGGGCGACAGCTCAAGCTGAACAAGCCGAGCATCGGCCCCGATGATGTTGCGTTCCTGCAATACACCGGCGGCACCACCGGCGTCTCCAAGGGCGCAACGCTGCTTCATCGCAACATCCTGGCCAACGTGCTGCAGAACGATGCCTGGCTGCAGCCGGCGCTGCGCAAGCCGCCGGTGGTCGATCAGCTGTTCATCGTCTGCGCGCTGCCGCTGTATCATATCTTCGCGCTGACCGCGTGTTACCTGCTCGCGGTGCGCGCCGGCGGCGTCAATCTGCTGATTCCCAATCCCCGCGATATCGGCAGCTTCATCAAGGAATTGCAGAAGTACCAGGTCAACAGCTTCCCCGCGGTGAACACGCTCTACAACGCGCTGCTGCAGCACCCGGAATTCAAGAAGGTCGACTTCTCGAAGTTCAAGACCTGCTTCGGCGGCGGCATGGCGGTGCAGAAGCCGGTGGCGGAAACCTGGCTGAAGACCACCGGCTGCGCGCTGTCGGAAGGCTACGGATTGTCGGAGACCTCGCCGACGTTGACCTGCAATCCGGCCGACATCGACCGCTTCAGCGGTTCGATCGGCATTCCGGTGCCGTCCACATATCTCTCGATCCGCGACGACGACGGCAACGAGCTGCCGCTCGGCGAAGCCGGCGAGATCTGCGCCAAGGGACCGCAGGTGATGGTGGGTTACTGGAACAGGCCGGAAGAGACTGCGAAGGTGATGACCAGCGACGGTTATTTCCGCACCGGCGACATCGGCATCATGAGCGCCGACGGCTTCACCAAGATCGTGGACCGCAAGAAGGACATGATCCTGGTCTCCGGCTTCAACGTCTATCCCAACGAAGTCGAAGAAGTCCTCGCCAGCCACCCCGGTGTGCTGGAATGCGCCGTGATCGGCGTGCCGGACGAAAAATCCACTGAAGCGGTGAAAGCCTTTGTGGTGAAGAAGGATCCCAACCTCACCGCCCAGGACATCATCAAGTTCGCCGGCACCCAGCTCACCAATTACAAGGTGCCGAAGCAGGTCGAGTTCAGGACCGAACTGCCGAAGACCAATGTCGGCAAGATCCTGCGCCGCGAATTGCGCGATGAAAAACCGAAGATGGCCGCGGCAAGCTGAGCTTGCTGCGAGGGAATGGCGGGCGAGATCTTTGGAATGACTGAGACAAGCAAGATCCTGCCCGCCGACATTCTGCGGTTCTGGCGCGACGCCGGCCCGGACCGCTGGTTCAACCGCAACGACGCGTTCGACGCCGAGCTCAAAGCACGCTTTCTGCCGCTCTGGGAGACAGCAGCAGCCGGTCACCTGTCCTCGTGGGAAGAGACCTCCGACGGCGCGCTGGCGTTGGTGATCGTGCTAGACCAGTTTCCGCGCAACATGTTTCGCAACGATCCGCGCACCTATGCGAGCGATCCTCTCGCCCGCGAGGTTGCCCGCCGCGCCATTGACCGCGGCGCCGACGCCGACATCGAGCCTGAGCTGCGCTCGTTTTTCTATCTGCCGTTCGAGCATTCCGAAGATGCCGACGACCAGACAACCTGCGTTGCATTGTTCAAGATGCTGGGCGACGCCGAAAGCCTGAAGTGGGCGGAGCACCATGCCGAGATCATCGCGCGCTTCGGACGTTTTCCGCATCGCAATCGCATCCTGAATCGAAACAGCACGGCGGACGAACAGTCCTTTCTGGACAGCGGCGGATTTTCCGGCTGATATGGCGGCCAATTGCCGCGACGGATGATTTGATACCGCCGCCCCGCCGATGCCTGGAGGAGACCCCATGATTTCGTTTCGCACGCGTCTGACCGGCGCGATCGTCGCCCTGTCACTCGCGACAGGTTATCCGGCCCTCTCGCAGCAGCTCGAACTCAAAGTGATGGCGCCAGCGGCTCCCGGCGGCGGCTGGGACCAGACCGCACGCGCCATGCAGCAGGCACTGGTTGCGGCCGGCATCGCCCGCAGTGTGCAGGTGACCAACGTGGCGGGCGCCGGCGGCAGTGTCGGCATCGCGCAGTTCGTCAACGGCGCCAAGGGCGACGGCAACCAGATGATGGTGAACGGCTTTGTCATGGTCGGCGCGCTGGCCATGAACAAATCGCCGGTGACGCTGGAGCAGGTGACGCCGATCGCACGCCTGACCGAGGAGACCCAGGTGATCGTGGTGCCGGCGAGTTCGCCGCTCAAGACCGCGCAGGACCTGGCCAATGCACTGAAGGTCGATATCGCCAAGGTGACCTTCGCAGGCGGCTCGGCCGGCGGCGTCGATCATGTGATGGCGGCGCTGTTCGCCGGCACGACCGGCGCCGACGCGAAGAAGATCAACTACATCCCGTTCTCCGGCGGCGGCGAATCGCTCGCCGCGATCCTTGGCGCCAAAGTCACCGCCGGCATTTCCGGCTTCAGCGAGTATGAGGGACAGATCAAGTCCGGCAAGCTGCGCGCACTCGGCGTAACCTCGGAGAAACGCATGCCCGGCATCGATATCCCGACCTTCAAGGAGCAGGGTATTGATCTCGTGCTGGCCAACTGGCGCTCGGTGGTCGCACCTCCCGGCATCACGCCGGCGCAGCGCAAGACCCTGAGCGACGCCGTCGAGAAGATGGTGAAGTCCGACGCCTGGAAAGAAACCCTCAAGCAGAAGGGCTGGGAAGACGCCTATCTCGGCGGTGACGCCTTCGCTGATTTTCTTAAAAAAGAAACGGTCCGCGTCACCGACGTGCTGAGGTCCGTCGGCCTCGTGAAATCATGAGCACGGAAACCTCGCAGCCAGCGCCGGGGCGCCGCATCGATTCCGCCGGTGTCGTGATCGCGGCGATCCTTGCGGGGCTTGCCGTCGTTCTGGTCTGGGATGCAAGCGCTCTGCAGTCCAATACGGTCTATGGCATGGGTCCGCAGGCGATGCCGATCGTGATCGCGATCGGCCTCGGCTTGCTCGCAATCGGCAATTTGATAGATGCGCTGCGCGGCAACCTGCCGCCGCGCGAGAGCGCCGACCCCAAGGCGGTGTTGCTGATCCTTGGTGGGCTTGCGCTGCTGATCGCCATCATCGGTCTCGGCGGCGGTTTCATTCTCGCCACCACGGCGCTGTTCATCACCACGTCGCGGGCGTTCGGCCGGCGTGCGATCCTCACCGACTTCGCCATCGCTTTTGTGCTGACGACGCTGATCTACCTTGCGTTCGACCGCCTGCTGACCCTGAGCCTTCCGGCCGGTCCACTGGAAAGACTGCTGTAATGGATACATTCGCAGCGCTAGCGCATGGCATGGCAGTCGCCGCGCAGCCGATGAACCTGCTCTATGCCCTGATCGGTGTCTTCCTCGGCACCGCGGTGGGCGTGTTGCCCGGCATCGGCCCCGCACTCACCGTGGCGCTGCTGCTGCCGGTGACTTACAAGCTGGACCCCGGCGGCTCGCTGATCATGTTCGCCGGCATCTATTACGGCGGCATGTATGGCGGCTCGACCACCGCCATCCTGATCAACACTCCCGGCGAAAGCGCCTCGATGGCCACAGCGCTGGAAGGCAACAAGATGGCCAAGGCGGGACGCGGCGGCCCGGCGCTTGCAACCTCGGCGATCGGCTCGTTCGTGGCCGGCACGCTGGCGACACTCGGGCTGGCGTTTCTCGCACCGTGGCTGGTGGACTTCGCCGTGCGTTTCGGGCCGGAGGATTATTTCGCGCTGATGTGCGTGGCGTTCGTCACGGTGTCGGCAACCTTCGGGGATTCGCCGATCCGCGGCCTGACCAGCCTGTTCATCGGACTCACGCTCGGCCTGATCGGCATCGACAAGCTGACGGGACAGCCCCGGCTCACCTTCGGCATCCCCGAACTGCTCGACGGCGTCGAAGTGACGACACTGGCGGTCGGCCTGTTCGCGGTGGGCGAGGCGCTGTACGTCGCCTCGCGCCGCCATCACGCCGAGGAAAAGCTCGAGCCGGTGCGTGGTTCGCTGTGGATGACCAAGGAAGACTGGAAGCGCTCATGGAAGCCGTGGCTGCGCGGCACGCTGTTCGGCTTTCCGATCGGCGCGCTTCCGGCCGGCGGCGCGGAGATCCCGACCTTCCTGTCCTACTCTACCGAGAAGCGGCTGGCGAAACACCCGGAAGAGTTCGGCAAGGGCGCCATCGAGGGCGTGGCCGGACCGGAGGCTGCCAACAACGCCTCCGCCGCCGGCACCCTCGTGCCGCTGCTGACCCTGGGGCTGCCGACCTCCGCGACCGCCGCGATGATGCTGGCGGGCTTCCAGCAGTATGGCCTCAATCCGGGACCGCTGCTGTTCGCCGAGCGACCGGACCTGGTGTGGGGCCTGATCGCCAGTCTGTTCATCGCCAACTGCATGCTGCTGGTGCTGAACCTGCCGCTGGTCGGACTGTGGGTGAAGCTCCTGGCGATCCCGCAGCCATGGCTCTATGCCGGCATTCTGGTGTTTGCCACCATGGGCACGATTGCCGCAAAACCGTCAGTGGTCGAGCTCTCGATGCTGGCAGGCTTTGGCGTGCTGGGCTTCCTGATGCGCCGGTTCGATTTTCCGATCGCGCCGGTGGTGGTCGGCCTGATCCTCGGTCCGATCGCCGAGAGCCAACTGCGCCGGGCGCTCTCGATCAGCCTCGGCGATCCCATGACCCTGCTGCAGAGCCCGATGTCGGCGACCCTGCTTGGCATCGCGCTGATTGCGCTCGTGGCCCCGTTCGTGCTGAAAGGCATGAGCCGCTTCAAGGCGAATGAGGATTGATATCAAACATTGATATCAGTCCCGGCACCGCAACTGTCCGCTAGAAAGAACTGTTACGTGACGTCATCCCAGCCTGCCCCCAAGCGCATCGCAATCGCCGGCCTTGGCGCGATCGGCCTGCGCATTGCCGAAGCCCTCGACCAGGGGGGGTTGCCCGGTTGCGAACTCGTGGCCGTCTCGGCCAACAATCGCGACAAGGCGCGCGAGCGGCTGGCGCACCTGTCGCGCCCGGTGTCCGTCGTTGCCATCGAAGAGCTGGAAGCCCTTGCCGACGTCGTCATCGAATGCGCGCCGGCCGCACTCTTGCCGGCCATCACCGAACCATTCCTGCGCGCCGGCAAGACCGCGATCGTGCTCAGCGCTGGCGCTCTGCTCAGCCATGACGGACTGATCGATCTGGCGCGCCGCCATGGTGGCCAGATCGTGGTGCCGACCGGCGCCCTGCTCGGCCTGGATGCAGTGGCGGCGGCAGCCGAAGGCACCATCAATTCGGTGCGGATGATCACCCGCAAGCCGGTGAAGGGATTGCTCGGGGCGCCCTACCTCGTCGAGAACAACATCGCGATCGAGGGGATCAAGGAACCGTTGCGGGTGTTCAGCGGCACGGCGCGTGAGGCCGCGATCGGTTTCCCTGCCAATCTCAATGTCGCGGTGGCGCTGTCGCTTGCGGGCATCGGCCCCGACCGGACCGTGCTGGATATCTGGGCCGACCCGGCGCTGACACGCAACACCCACACCATCCAGGTCGACGCCGATTCCGCCAGCTTCTCGATGACTATCGAGAACATTCCCAGCGAAAATCCGAAAACCGGCCGCATCACCGCGCTCTCGGTGATCTCGTATCTGCGCAAGATGCACGCACCGCTACGCGTCGGCTCCTGATCTTCCGGGATCCGCTCGGACCCCGAACGGTTTCCCACCCAACCAAATCTTAACGAAGGGTTGATAAGGCAGAGACCGCCGCGAAAGCACCGGCGGAGCGATTGATAGTGGCCGTGATCGACACCGAGACGACAAACCCGGAATCCGCCGGCCTGCTGGCGCGGCTGCGTGCGCTTCTCGGTGGCGGCGATTCGCACGAAGCCTCGCTCACCAAACGGCTTGCCGGCACGGTCTTCATCATCCGCGTATTCAGCGCCGGGCTCGCCTACCTGTCCCAGGTGCTGCTGGCGCGCTGGATGGGCACCTCCGACTACGGCGTCTATGTCTATGTCTGGACCTGGGTGCTGCTGCTGGGCAGCATGATGGACTTCGGCATAGCGGTCTCCGCACAGAAGCTGATTCCCGAATATCGCGCCGCCAACCAACACGCGCTGCTGCGCGGCTTCCTGTCCGGCAGCCGCTGGCTGACATTCGCGGTGTCCTTGACGGTGTCGCTGCTGCTGGCGGGTGCCGTCAAACTGGCCTCGCCATGGATCAATGCCGACACCGTGCTGCCGCTCTATATCGGTTGCCTGACGTTGCCGGCTTTCGTGGTCGCCAACGTGCAGGACGGGTTGGCGCGCTCGCACGACTGGATGCGGCTGGGCCTGATGCCGCAGTTCGTGGTGCGGCAATCCCTGATCATTGGTTTCACCGCCGGTGCGTTCGCGCTGGGTCTCAAACTCACTGCCGTCGACGCCATGCTGGCCAGCGTCGCCGCGGTCTGGATCGCCATGATCGGGCAGATGACGGTGCTGAACCGCCGCCTCGCCACCACCGTCGATCCCGGACCGAAGGCTTATGCCGTCAAGAACTGGCTGGCGGTGTCGCTGCCGATCATGCTGGTCGAGAGCTTTTACCTGCTGTTGTCCTACACCGACGTGCTGATGCTGCAGCAGTTCCGCTCGTCCGAGGACGTCGGCGTCTATTTCGCCGTGGTGAAGACGCTGGCGCTGGTGTCGTTCATTCACTACGCGATGTCGGCGACCACGGCGCATCGCTTCAGCGAGTATCACACCGCCGGCGACAAAGAGCGGCTATCGGCCTATGTGGCCCATGCGATCAAATGGACGTTCTGGCCGTCGCTGGCGGCGACGCTGGTGCTGCTGGCGCTGGGCGAGCCGCTGCTCTGGCTGTTCGGCCCGCAGTTCACCGGCGGCTATGGCATCATGTTTGTGGCCGCGATCGGCCTCGTCGCCCGCTCGGCAATCGGCCCGGTGGAACGCCTGCTCAACATGCTGGGACATCAGCACGTCTGTGCGCTGGCCTATGCGCTGGCGTTTGTGATGAATGTGGTGCTGTGCCTGCTGCTGGTGCCGCATTATGGCGGGTATGGCGCGGCGGCCGCGACCTCGCTGTCGCTGATCTTTGAAACAGTGCTGCTGTTCTGGATCACCCGCCAGCGCCTCGGTCTGCACGTGCTCGCCTTCGGCAAATCCAAATCATGAAAAAAGCCTGATCCAAACGAATTGGATCAGGCTCGATATCACGTGAAATATGGCCTGCCGCCTTACTCCGCCGTCCAGCCGCCGTCGATCGACAGGTTGGTGCCGGTGATCTGGGCCGCGTCGTCGCTGCAGAGATAGAGCATCAGCGCCGCCACCTGCTCCGACGTCACGAACTCCTTGGTCGGCTGGGCGTCGAGCAGGACGTCGTTGATGACCTGCTCCTTGGTCATGTTGCGCGCTTTCATGGTCTCCGGAATCTGGTGCTCGACCAGCGGCGTCCAGACATAACCCGGGCTGACGCAGTTGCAGGTGATTTTCGAGGTCGCGACTTCGAGCGCCACCGTCTTGGTCAGACCGGCGATCGCGTGCTTGGCCGACACATAGGCCGACTTGAACGGAGAAGCCACCAGCGAATGCGCGGACGCCGTGCTGATGATGCGGCCCCACTGCCGCTTCTTCATGCCGGGAACCACGGCGCGGATGGCGTGGAACGCCGCCGACAGGTTAATCGCGATGATCGCGTCCCACTTCTCGATCGGAAACTCTTCGATCGGCGCAACGAATTGAATGCCAGCGTTGTTCACCAGAATGTCGACCGAGCCGAAGGTTTTCTCACCGAGCGCGATGAATTCCGCGATCTCGGCTGGTTTGGTCATGTCCGCCGGAGAGTAGGCGCACTTGACGCCGAAATCGGTTTCGATGCCGGCCCGCTCCTTCTCGATTGCAACCGGATCGCCCATGCCGTTGATGACGATGTTGGCACCCGCCTTCGCCATCGTTCGCGCGATCGCAAGTCCAATGCCGCTGGTCGAACCCGTGACCGCCGCAGTCTTGCCCTTCAAGTCAACCATCGTCAGCTCCTGTTATTCACCCGGCTCTGGGGAATCGTCTCCGGTGAGATCGTAAGTCACCATGGTCTCGCCATTCTGCGGCCGCCGCAGCCATTCGGGATGGCGCATCGAGAGATCGACGTCGGTCGCGCCGGCCTTCCAGTGCTCCTGCATCGCGAAGTGCGAGAAATCGTAGTCCTTCGACGAGGTCTCGAAATTCTTGCTCTTGTAGATCAGATGCACGACAGTGACGGTGTTTTCCTTGGCCGCCTCGTTCAGGAAGATCACGTCCGGATCGTTCCGCAGATCGGCCGGCAGTTTCGCGATCAGACGCCGCACGGCCAGGCGGGCGTCGTGGATCTTCTTGTTCATGTCGGTGTTCAGCCGCGTGCGGCTGGAATAGCGAATGTCCTTCTCGCGCTCCGATGCTTCCAGCAGCGTGCTCGGCAGCGGCCCGCGTGCGCTGAACAGATCGGCCTGAAAAATCAGCAGATCCGTTCGCTGCGCCTGATCCAGCACATAATCCAGCGGCGTGTTGGAGGCGACACCGCCATCCCAGTAGAATTCGCCGTCGATTTCGATGGCGGGAAAGCCGGGCGGCAGGGCGCCCGAGGCCATGATGTGTTCGGGGTGGATATCCTGCAGCGCGTTGTCGAAGTAGGTGAAGTTACCGGTCTTGACGTTGACCGCACCGACACTGAGGCGGATCCGCTTGCTCTTGTCGTTGAGCAAGTCGAAATCCACCAGCCGCTCCAGCGTCTCGCGCAGCGGGGTGGTGTCGTAGAAACTCAGCGACTGCTGGCTGCCGAGCGGCCACAACAGCGCCGGCGGAATCCGCGGCATGAAGAAGCCGGGCACGCCGAAGGTCGCGATCATTGCGGCACTGGTCTCGTTAAAGGCGGTGCGGGCATGATCGCCGGACAGCAGCGGTTGCCACGGCACCGAGGCCGACACCATCTCCCAGAACTCGCGCAGCCGCGTCAGCCGCTTTTCCCTGGGATTGCCGGCAATGATCGCGGAGTTGATGGCACCGATGGAGATGCCGGCGACCCAGTCAGGCTCAAAATCATGCCGGCAGAGCGCCTCATAGGCGCCCGCCTGATAGGACCCGAGTGCACCGCCGCCCTGCAGGACGAGAACGCGCTGAGCCTGAGCCGGTATGGTTGCCGCGGATGGAGATGAAGACGAAGGAGAATCCATGAAACCCAACAAAAAGAAAATGTTGTAGGACAGGATCAGGGTGGCGTCAGTTCACTGGTGCCGCCGATCTGAAGTTCCTGCACCACTCGCTGCAAAGTCACCCAGGAACTTCAGATCGACAAGCGGCACCAGATTTTTAAATTTTTCTAGTGCCCCTTTTCGCATCCGAAGTTCATGTGAGAAGATTCAGCAAGTTATCAGAACTTCGGATGCGGGGGCACTAGTCGTCAATCGACTCCCAGGTTTCCTGCAAGAATCGCTCAAAAAGGCGGGCTATTTGCTGTCCGGTGCCGCCAGAATGAGGGTCCAGAACACCTTGTATTTCGTGTTCGGAGCATAACTCGCGGCAATGCCCAGTTTTGTGACACCGCCGTTCAGCATATTGGCCTTATGGGGCGGCGAGTCCCGCCAGCCGGAAAAGGCTTCCGCCAGCGTATGATACCCGGCCGATACGTTTTCGACCGCCACCTTGGCGTCATAGCCCACGGCCTTGATCCGCTTGCCGAGCGGGCCGGTGACGTTGTGGTCGAGCTTGTTGCGGCTCGCCATGACCTGGGACTGGGCTTCGGCCGCCTGCATCAGCACCGGATCGACCTCAACCGCGCCAAGCCCGTTATTCTTGCGGTAGCCGGAAATCATCGAGGCGGCGACGGCCGCATCGAGCTTGGCGCCGCCATGAGCCATGCTGAGATAGAAGGCGGGCTGTTCCGGCGGCACATCGCGGTCGGCGGCACAGCCGCCCAGGACAAAGATGCCGGCCAGGATGGTGACCGCCAAAGTGGCACGCAACATTGAAACAACCCCCGCGGCGGCCCGTCAGCCGCTCAAAACGAGAATCGTTGTTGCACACCAACCGTGGCTGAATAGTGAACGGATAAATAGCGAACAGAGACCGGCTCGGCCGAGCCGGTTCCCGGCCCGGCCGAGTGCCACGTCAGGCCTGGGCGCCGAAAATCCGATAGCGCTTCGGCTGCAGGCCGACGATGTCGCCGGGTTTCAGATCGCGGTCTCGCGGCGCATCGATCTCGATCAGGGTCTCGTCGCCATCGGTCTGCAGCGCGATGTCGGCGCGCTGGGTCGGGCCGAATGCGCGCACATGCTTCACCGCGCCTTGCAGCGCACCGCTGCCAGCCGGGCCGACCACCACGTCATGCCGCCGGATGAACAGTTTGGACGGACCCGAAACTGCATCGCGCGACTCGATGTCGAGCACCCTGTCGCCGAGGCTGATACGGCCGTCGCTGACCTGCACCGGCAGCACGATGGATTCGCCGATGAAACCGTGGACGAAGGCGGTGGCCGGATTGTCATAGACATCACTGGGCGAGCCGATCTGCTCGATCTTGCCCTTGTCCATCACCACCACGCGGTTGGCGACTTCCAATGCTTCTTCCTGGTCGTGGGTGACGAAGATCGACGTCACGTGAATTTCGTCATGCAACTGCCGCAGCCAGCGCCGCAGCTCCTTGCGTACCTTGGCGTCGAGCGCGCCGAACGGCTCGTCGAGCAGCAGGATACGCGGCTCGATCGCCAGCGCGCGCGCGAGCGCAATGCGCTGGCGCTGGCCGCCGGAGAGCTGGCTCGGATAACGGTTGGCCAGCCAGTCCAGCTGCACCAGATCGAGCAGCTCCTTGACCCGCTTGCGGATATCGGCCTCGCTCTTGCGCACCGCGCGCGGCTGCACCCGCAGGCCGAAGGCCACGTTCTCGAACACGCTCATGTGGCGGAACAGCGCGTAGTGCTGGAACACAAAGCCGACATGACGCTCGCCGGCGCCGCGCGCCAGCGCATCCTCGCCATCGAAGCTGACACTGCCGGCATCGGGCCAGTCCAGCCCCGCGATGATGCGCAGCAGCGACGTCTTGCCGGAGCCCGACGGGCCGAGCAGCGCCAGGAGTTCGCCGGTGTCGACCTTGAGGTCGACATTGTCCAGAGCCGCGAAGGCTCCGTACTTCTTCACGATATTGCGGACCTCAATCGTCACTTGATTGCTTTCCCTCTGCGAGCTGTCCTTCGAGGACCGTCTTCACGATCAGTGTGATCAAAGCCAGAAACGCCAGCAGCGATGCGATCGCAAACGCCGCCACCATCTGATACTCGTTATACAGGATTTCGACCAGCAGCGGCATGGTATTGGTTTCACCGCGAATGTGGCCCGAGACCACCGACACCGCGCCGAATTCACCCATCGCCCGAGCGTTACACAGCAGCACGCCGTAGAGCACGCCCCATTTGATGTTGGGGAACGTGACCCGCCAGAACGTGCGCCAGCCCGAGGCGCCCAGCGAGATCGCCGCTTCCTCTTCCTGGGTGCCCTGTTCCTGCATCAGCGGGATCAGTTCGCGCGCCACGAACGGAAACGTCACGAAGGTGGTGGCGAGAATGATGGCGGGCGGCGCAAACAGGATCTGCAGATTGTGATCCTGCAGCCAGGGGCCGAAATAACCCTGGGCGCCGAACAGCAGCACGAACACCAGCCCGGAGATCACGGGACTGACGGAGAACGGCAGGTCGATCAGGGTGATCAGGAGCGTCTTGCCGCGAAATTCGAACTTCGCGATCGCCCAGGCCGCCATCAGGCCGAACACCAGATTGAGGCTCACCGAAATCGAGGCGACCAGCAGCGTCAGCTTGATAGCCGCGAGCGCTTCCGATGCCGACAGCGCCGCCAGATATTCCCCGACGCCTTTGGAAAACGCCGAGGCAAACACCAGAAGCAACGGCGCCACGACGAAAATCGACAGGAAGACCACTGCAAAGCCGATGATCGACAAGCGAATCCAGCGCGGTTCGGTGCGCGAATTAAGCTGCGCCAGCGGCGCCGTGCGGATCACGACCGGTGCCGCGCTCTCAATGATGGGCGCGGTCTCTGCTTCGGCAGGGAGGGGACGGGTGTCAACGAGGGTCATGCGGCACTCAACTGATTGCCGCGGCGCGAACCTGCGCCCAGCGCTGGATGCGATTGATCATGAAAATGATCAGGAACGCGACCACCAGCATCACCACCGCAATCGCGGTCGCATCCGCATAACGATACTCCGACAGCCGGATCACGATCAGCAGCGGCGCGATCTCGGACACATTGGGCAGGTTGCCGGCGATAAAGATCACCGAGCCGTATTCGCCGACCGCGCGCGCGAATGCCAGCGCAAAGCCGGTGAGGATCGCGGGCGTGAGACTGGGCAGAATCACGCGGGTGATGATCTGCCAGCGATTGGCGCCGAGACTGGCGGCGGCTTCCTCGAGTTCGGCTTCGAGATCGATCAGCACCGGCTGCACCGTGCGCACCACGAATGGGATGCCGATAAAAATCATGGCAATGAAAATGCCAAGCGGCGTGAACGCCACTTTGATCCCAAGCGATGCCAATGGGGCGCCGAGCCAGCCTTTTTCGGCGAACAGCGCCGTCAGCGCCACGCCGGCCACCGCCGTCGGCAGCGCGAAGGGAATATCGACGATGGCATCGAACAGCCGCTGGCCGGGAAAGCGATAACGCACCAGCGCCCACACCACGAGCACCCCGGCGATGAGATTGACGATCGCGGCCGCGAAGGCGAGCCCGAACGACACCACCAGCGCGTGCAGTGTGCGGGGGCTGGTGATGATGCCGACAAACTGCGCGAGCGACAGTTCGGTGGTCTTGATGAACAGACCCGCGAGCGGGATCAAAATCAAAACGGAGAGCCAGGTCAGGGTCAGACCCATGGTCAGACCGAATCCCGGCAATACGCTCCGCCTCGATGTCCCGCTCACGATGCCCTCACCCGTTCCGAACGATCAGTTCTTGTAGATCTGGTCGAACACGCCGCCGTCGCCGAAGTGTTCCTTCTGGGCCTTGGTCCAGCCGCCGAACACGTCGTCGATGGTGACGAGATCGACCTTTGCAAAGGAATCGGCGTACTTCTTGGCAATCTCCGGATCGCGGGGACGATAGAAGTTGCGCGCCGCGATCTCCTGGCCTTCCTTGGTGTACCAGTAGCTCAGGTAAGCATTGGCCGGGTCGCGGGTGCCCTTTTTGTCGACGACCTTGTCGACAACGGTGACCGGCGGCTCCGCCAGGATCGACAGCGACGGCACCACGATCTCGAACTTGTCCTTGCCGAACTCCTTGACCGCGAGATAGGCCTCGTTCTCCCAGGCCAGCAGCACGTCACCGACGCCGCGTTCCACGAATGTCACGGTCGAGCCGCGCGCACCGGTATCCAGCACCGGCACGTTCTTGAAGATCTTGCCGACGAAATCCTGCGCCTTGTCCGCACCGCCATACTTCTTCAAGCCGTAGGCCCATGCGGCGAGATAGTTCCAGCGTGCGCCGCCGGAGGTCTTGGGATTCGGCGTGATGACACTGACGCCGGACTTGATGATGTCATCCCAGTCCTTGATGCCCTTGGGATTGCCCTTGCGGACGAGGAACACGATGGTCGAGGTATAGGGCGACGAATTCTGCGCCAGTCGTTTCTGCCAGTCCTTGTCGAGCAGGCCCTTGCTGGCGATCGCATCGATGTCATAGGCCAGCGCCAGGGTCACGACATCCGCCTGCAGGCCGTCGATCACGCTGCGCGCTTGCGAGCCCGAGCCGCCGTGCGACTGCTTGATCTCGACGCTCTTGCCGGTTTCTTTCTGATAAGCCGAGGCGAACGCCTTGTTGAACTCCACATAGAGCTCGCGCGTGGGATCGTACGAGACGTTCAGCAATGAAATGTCGGCGGCATACGCCGATCCCGCCCAAAACAGACCCGCAATGACGGGGAGAATACGACGCAACATCTCGATCTCCATTCAGCTCGACAACGTCATCGTCATCGAAAGCGCGGATCAAACTCCGGGAGAAATTTACTCAAGTCAACGAAACCGCATTTCATTCTTCATAACGATGTTGGATCAACATGCTATGAAGTCGCGACGGTATGAATGCCACATTCCGTCTTGTCGCGGCCACGCCAGCGGCCGGCACGGGCATCCTCGTCATCCTCGCTGCGGCTGGTGCAAGGCATACACCCGACCGAGCGGAATCCGGATGCGACAAGTGGATGCGGCGGCAGGTTCGCTGCCGTGAACACGGCCTCGAGTTCGTCCGGCGTCACGTTGGCGAGCGGATTGAATTTCAGGCGCGTGCCGTCGGTTTCCACCACCGGCAGGGTGGCACGCAAGCCGCCCTGAAAGCGCTTGCGCCCGTTGATCCAGCCGTCGAACGGCTGCAGCGCCCGCGCCAGCGGTTCGACCTTGCGGATCCGGCAGCACTCGTCAGGTTTGGAAAACCAGAGGTCGCGATCGGCATCCTGCCTGGCGAGATTGTCCTGCAGCGGATGGATGGTGCGCACGTCGCGCAGTCCCAACTGCCTGATCAGAGTATCACGGTAATCCAGGGTTTCCTGGAACAGCCAGCCGGTGTCGAGAAACACCACCGGAATGGCGGGATCGACGTCGGCAACGATTTTCAGCAGTACGGCGGATTCCGTGCCAAACGAGGACACCACGGCAAGCTTGTCACGCCCGACGACTTTCAGCGCCTGAGTCACGATCTCCGCCGGCGACGCATCGCCGAGCAGACGATCAAGCTCCGTTGCCGACGGCCGCACCGGCGGCGCGTCGTTTGCCACGGCGTCCTTCCGAACGGCGATCATGACCGCGCGGCCTCCGCCGGATGCGACAACCGCTGACGCGTCGCGGTTGCACGACCGTCTCCGGTCGGCTGATAGAACACCGAGTAGCGTTTCGCGACGTCGGCAAAAGCAGCCGCATCGCTGTCCTTCTTGACCTCGAAGGCATCAAAACCCGCACGCAGCATGAACACGAACTGGTCGCGCAGCACCTGGCCGATGGCCCGCAATTCACCGCGGAAGCCGAACCGTTCGCGCAGCAGACGTGCCTGTGAGTAACCACGACCATCGCGGAAGGTCGGGAACACCAGCGCGATTGCGGCCAGGCGATCGAGATAGGGCGCAAGTTCCGCGATCGGCTTGTTGTTGGGCCAGATCACGCCGACCTTGGCGTTGCGCTTCAGCACGCCGTCCGGATCAACCAAAAACCGCGCCGCCGGCAGCAGGACCGGGCCGTCGGGAATCGAATCCTCGTCGGCCACCCGCACGAATTCATCGGCAACGATAGTGGTGTTTTTAACGAGTGGCATAGACACGCTCCTTGAACGGCTCGACGCCGAGGCGCTTCACCGTATCGACAAACAGCTCGTCAGGCCGCGCGCGCAGCGCCAGATAGGCCTCGACGATATCCTCGATCACATCGGCAACTTCTGCATACTTCACCGCCGGTCCGATCAGCACACCAAGCTCCGCCTTCTCGTCGGCGCGGCCGCCGATGGTGATCTGGTAGACTTCCTCGCCGTTCTTCTCGACCCCGAGAATACCGATATGGCCGACATGGTGATGACCGCAGGCATTGATGCAGCCGGAGATATTGACATGCAGCCGGCCGATCATGCTGGCGAGGTCATGATCGGCAAATCGCCGCGTCAATTCCTGCGCGATCGGGATCGAGCGGGCGTTGGCCAGCGAGCAATAGTCCAATCCCGGACAGGCGATGATGTCGGTCACCAGATTGACGTTCGGGGTCGCGACGCCGATCTTGTCCAGCGCACGCCACAGCGCCGGCAAATCGCGCTTGGCGACATTGGGCAATGCCAGGTTCTGTTCATGGCCGACGCGCAGCTCGCCGAACGAATAGCGGTCGGAGAGATCGGCGATGGCGTCCATCTGCTCGGCGGTGGCGTCGCCCGGAGGGCCGCCAACCGGCTTCAGCGACAGCGTCACGATTGCATAGCCCGGCTCCTTGTGCGGAGCGACCGAGTTCTGCAGCCAGGCCTGGAAACGCGGGTCGTCAGCCTTCTTCAGCTCGTCCGGCGTATCGGACAGCTTTTCGTAGGCCGGATAGCTAAATCGCGAGCGGATGTCGTCGACCATTGCATCGTCGATCAGAAGCGCACTGTCGCGGATCTGCGCCCACTCGGTCTCGACGTCCCGGGCGAAGGCTTCGGCGCCGAGCTCGTGCACCAGGATCTTGATGCGTGCCTTGTAGATGTTGTCGCGACGACCGTACTGGTTGTAGACGCGCAGCACAGCCTCGACATAGCTGATAATGTCGCGGGCATGCACGAACGGCTTGATGATCTTGCCGATGAACGGCGTGCGGCCGAGGCCGCCGCCGACCAGCACCTCGAAGCCGAGTTCGCCCTTGTCGTTCCTGAGGATGCGCAGGCCGATATCGTGAACCTTGATCGCCGCGCGGTCGTGATCCGACGCGGTGATCGCGATCTTGAACTTGCGCGGCAGGAACGAGAATTCCGGATGCAGCGTGGTGTACTGGCGCAGCACCTCGGCCCACACCCGCGGGTCCTCGACTTCATCCGGCACCACGCCGGCCCACTGGTCGGTGGTGACGTTGCGCACGCAATTGCCGCTGGTCTGGATCGCGTGGATGCCGACCTCGGCGAGATCTTCCATCGCATCCGGCAGCTCTGCCAGCTTGATCCAGTTGTACTGGATGTTCTGCCGGGTGGTGAAGTGGCCGTAGCCACGATCGTACTTGCGCGCCACATGCGCCATCCGCCGCAGCTGTCGCGACGACAGCGTGCCGTAGGGAATGGCGACACGGAACATGTAGGCGTGCAGCTGCAGATAGACGCCGTTCATCAGGCGCAGCGACTTGAACTCGTCCTCGGTCAATTCGCCGGCAAGACGGCGCTGCACCTGATCGCGGAATTCGGAGACGCGCTCATTGAGGAAGGTGCGATCGATTTCGTCGTATGCGTACATGATCGAGAAGCCTTACGCGGAAACCAGGAGGTCGATGGTGACGCCGTCCTTGCGGATATGTTCACGCAGATTGCCCGGCGCAATCCTGCCGTCGCCGGAAACCTCGACCGGAGCGATGTAAGAGCCGATCGCCCCCACATCGTCGGCGATGGCTTCCGCCAGCAAAGCACGCGCTTCGTCCGCGGTGCGGACGATGGCGGCATCGGACAAGTCCGCCGACCAGCCATGGTCGGCCGTGCGATAGATCACGATGCCGTCGCTGGTGCGATTGGCGGTGACGATCGAGGGTCCGGCGATCTTGATTTTTTGTTGCAGCGGGGACGTCATTCGGCAGCGATCCCAAAATTGGAGAGAAGTTGTGCGAGGTTTTCATTGCGCCATGGCGCGGAGCGGGCGACCACGTCGCCGATCACGAGAATGGCGGGGCCCTTGTCGACCTGCGCGGCCAACGCGGGAAGATTGTCGAGACTACCGACCACGGCCTTGGCATCGGGGCGCGTCGCGCGCGCAAACACGCCGACGGGCGTCTGCGGCGAACGACCGGCCGCCAGCATTCCGGCGCGGATCGCCGGCGCCGCGGTCATGCCCATATAGACCACGACCGTCATTTTCGTATCGGTCAGCGCCGACCAGTCGACGGCCTCGGCATCGCGCACCTTGTGGGCGGTCAGGAAGGTGATGCGCAGGGCTTCGCGGCGGAATGTCAGCGGCACTTCGGATTCCGCAGCCGCGCCGAGACCCGCGGTAATGCCCGGGATCACCGCATACGGCACGCCGGCCTCGCGCAAAGCAGCGACTTCCTCGCCGCCGCGACCGAAGATAAAGGGATCGCCACCCTTCAGGCGCACCGCGCGCTGGCCCTTCTGAGCGGCCTCGATCAGCAGGCGGTTGACCGCATCCTGGCCGATGCCGGGCTTGCCGATGCGACGGCCGACCGACACCAGCGCCGCATCGCGCCGGGCACGATCGAGCACTTCAGCCGACACCAGGTCGTCATAGAAAATCACATCCGCATCCTGCAGCGCCCGCAGCGCCTTGATCGTCAACAGATCCGGATCGCCGGGGCCGGCGCCAACCAGCGTGACAAAACCGGACGCCTGCCGCGCGGCATAACGCGACGGATCGATGATGCTCTTGAGCGCGTGTTCGGCCTCATGCACACGTCCCGCCAGCACGGCGGCACCGATCGGCCCATCGACGATACTCTCCCAGAACCGACGGCGCAGCGGCATCTCAGAAATGCGATCGCGGATAAGCGTGCGCCAGCGTCCAATGAAAGTGGCGAGGTCGCCGATACGCGCCGGCAGCATCGCCTCGATGCGCTCGCGCACGCGGCGCGCCACCACCGGCGACGCACCGCCGGTGCCCACCGCGACCACGACATCGCCGCGATCGACGATCGCAGGGAAGATGAAGGTGGAATGATCGAGTTCGTCCATGACGTTGACCGGAATGCCCGCCGCGCGTGCACGCGCGGCCATGGCATGGCCGGTCGCGCCGGCGCCGGCGCAGATCACGGCAATGACTTGAGCCAGATCGGTGGTGAGCGGATCGGTTTCGGAGCGCTCGATGGTTGCGGTTGCGGCATCCGCTGAATTCAGATCATAGTGTCCGTCGATGGCGTGCCAGCGCACACGCGCGCCGGCGGCCCGCAGCAGGCGTAACTTGGCCTGCGCAAGCTCACCCGCGCCCACCAGAAAGATGGGCCCGGCCTGCAGATCGAGGAACACCGGTAGAAAGCGCATCGATACTCCGCTTCCCCACTGACGGGGTTGACTGGAATTATTTTCTATATATGTATCTGTTTAAGCCCGCAAAGAGAAAATTATTTCTTCTATGCTGCGATGCAATCCTAGAATTTCGTGCTCCAAACGCCCGGAGAAGGAGACAGTTTTTCTCTTGGCGTTTCCTGCGCGTTAGACCAGATGTAGCGCCGGCTAAGTAGCTCATCCACGAGAGTAAAGACACGACAATGGACCATCTCGACGAACTCGAGGCCCAGAGCATCTATATCTTCCGTGAGGCCTTCGCCCGGCTGAAGAAACTGGCTTTGCTGTGGTCGCTCGGCAAAGACTCCAATGTGATGATATGGCTGGCCCGCAAGGCGTTCTTCGGCAAGGTCCCGTTCCCCGCTCTCCATGTCGATACCGGAAAGAAGTTTCCGGAAATGTATGCGTTCCGCGACCATTATGGTTCGGAATGGGGGCTCGACCTGAAAATCGAACCCTGCCCGCCGATCGATGCAGTCGATCCGACGCTGCCGCCGGCTGCGCGCTCCGCCGCCCGCAAGACCGAAGGTCTGAAGATGGCGCTGGCGAAGTATGGCTTCGATGGCCTGATCGCCGGCATCCGCCGCGACGAAGAGGCGACCCGCGCCAAGGAGCGCGTGTTCTCGCCGCGCGGCACCGAAGGCGGATGGGACGTGCGCGATCAGCCACCGGAATTCTGGGACCAGTTCAACGCCTCGCCGCCGCAAGGCGCGCATTTGCGCGTGCACCCGATCCTGCACTGGACCGAGGCTGACATCTGGGCCTACACCCAGCGCGAAAACATTCCGATCATTCCGCTGTATCTGTCCCACAACGGCAAGCGTTATCGCTCGCTGGGCGACCAGGACATCACTTTCCCGGTGGCATCGCTGGCTTCCAATATCGACGAGATCCTGCGCGAACTCGCCAGCACCAAGGTGCCGGAACGCGCGGGACGCGCGCTGGACCACGAAACCGAAGATGCCTTCGAACGCCTGCGCGTCTCGGGCTACCTCTGATCAGACGGAATGAGCATGACCATCGCCGTTTCCAATCTCGTCGCTACCCCGGCTGCCGCCGCGGAGCGCCCGCAGGTCCGCATCGTCATTGTCGGCCATGTCGACCACGGCAAGTCCACTCTGGTCGGCCGGCTGCTGCATGAGACCGGCAGCCTGCCCGACGGCAAGCTGGAAATGCTGAAGGCCGTTAGCGCGCGGCGCGGCATGCCGTTCGAATGGTCGTTCCTGCTCGATGCGCTGCAGACCGAGCGCGACCAGGGCATCACCATCGACACCACCCAGATCCGCTTCCGCACCAACTCGCGCGACATCGTGCTGATCGACGCGCCGGGCCATGCGGAATTCCTGCGCAACATGATCACCGGCGCCTCGCAGGCCGATGCCGCGGTGCTGATCATCGACGCAGCCGAGGGCGTGCGCGACCAGACCCGGCGCCATGGCTATCTCTTGCATCTGCTCGGCGTCCGCCAGGTCGCCGTGGTCATTAACAAGATGGATCGGGTGGATTTCTCTCAGGCCCGTTTCGACGAAATCAGCACCGAGATCATCACGCATCTCACCGGCCTCGGCGTCACACCCACCGCCATCGTTCCGATCTCCGCCCGTGACGGCGACGGCGTCGCCGCGCGCACGCCGGCCATCGCATGGTATTCCGGCCCGACTGTGGTGGAGGCGCTCGATGCCCTGACGCCCGCGCGGCGGCTCGATGAACTGGCGCTGCGGCTGCCGATCCAGGCCATCTACAAGTTCGACGACCGGCGCATCGTCGCCGGCCGCATCGAATCCGGCACCCTGATTGCCGGCGAAGAAATCGTGATCATGCCGGCAGGCAAGATCGCCAAGATCAAGAGTGTCGAAAGCTGGCCGACCACGCCGCTGACCGATCGACAAGGCGCCGGGCGCTCGGTCGGCATCACGCTGGACCGCGAGCTGTTCCTGGAGCGCGGCGACATCATCGCCCACTCCTCGGAGACATTGCGCGACACCCGCCGGCTTCACGCCCGGGTGTTCTGGCTGCACGACCAGCCGCTGAAGGCAGGCGCCACCATTTTGGTGCGGCTCGGCACCAAGGAAACCCGCGCCACCGTCGTCGCCATCGAAAACGCCGTCGATCCCGGCGAACTGTCCAGTGTCGGCACCCACTCGATCGCCCGCAATCACGTCGGCGAGATCGACATCTCGCTGGCGCAGCCGATCGCGGCGGATCCCTATGCCGAGAACGCCCGCACCGGGCGACTGGTGATCGAAGTCAACGGCCGGATCGCCGGCGGCGGTCTGGTGCTCAGCGTCGACGCCGGACAGCGCGCCGTTCCCATCGATATCGTGCCGGTGGAATCCGCGCTGCGCCCGGACGAACGCTCGGCACGCTACAGCCATGCCGGCGCCGTGGTCTGGCTGACCGGCCTGCCCGGCTCGGGAAAGTCGACGCTCGCCCGCGCCCTGGAACGCAAGCTGTTCAGCCGCGGCGGCTCGCCGATCCTGCTCGACGGCGACACCATCCGCGCCGGCCTGAACAGCGATCTCGGCTTCTCGCCGCATGACCGCACCGAAAACATCCGTCGCCTGGCGGAGATCGCCACGCATCTCGCGCGCAACGGACACATCGCCATCGTCGCGGCGGTGTCGCCGTCGGCGGACGATCGTGCCCAGGCGCGGCGCATTGCCGACGATCTGTTCCACGAGATTTATGTGTCGACGCCGGCGGAGGTCTGCGAAAGCCGCGATCCCAAGGGACATTACGCCAAGGCGCGCGCCGGCAGCCTGCCGAGCTTCACCGGCATCGCGCGGGACTATCAGCCGCCGGCGAACGCCGAGCTCGTCATCGACACCACCGATCGCGCAATCGCGGATGCGGCCGACGACATCGAACAGTTGCTGACAAAGGCCGGCGTGCTGTTCGGCGAACTCTCGGATCTCGCCGCCAATATCTGACGCTGCTGTATTTTTGCCTTCGTTGCCGTTGCCTTCATTCCGGGGAGACTTGTCTTGCGCCGCCTTCTCATCGCCCTCACCGCCAGCCTGAGTCTGATCTCGGCGGCGAACGCCCAGACGCCGACCACACTGCTCAACGTCTCCTATGACATCGCGCGCGAGCTCTATGCCGAAGTCAATGTGGCCTTTGCCAAGCAGTGGAAGGCCAAGACTGGCCAGGACCTCACCATCAACCAGTCGCACAACGGCTCGTCGCGGCAGGCCCGCTCGATCCTGGAAGGGCTGGAGGCCGACGTCGTCACCTTCAACCAGGTGACGGACGTGCAGGTGCTGCATGACAAGGGCAAGCTGATCCCGGCGGACTGGCAGAAGCGGCTGCCCAACAATTCGTCGCCATATTATTCGCTGCCGGCGTTCCTGGTGCGTGCCGGCAACCCAAAGAACATTAGGGATTGGGACGACCTGGTGAAGCCCGGCGTCCAGGTGATCTTCCCGAACCCGAAGACCTCCGGCAATGCGCGCTACACTTATCTCGCCGCCTACGCGTTCGCGAAAGGCAAGTACGGCAGCGAGGAGAAGGCCGACGAGTTCGTCAAGAAACTGTTCGCCAACGTTCCGGTGTTCGACACCGGCGGACGCGCCGCCACCACCACCTTCGTGGAGCGCCAGACCGGCGACGTGCTGATTACCTTCGAAGCCGAGACCAACGGCATTCGCGACATTGCCGGCAAGGACAAGTATCAGGTGGTGGTGCCGCCACAGAGCCTGCTCGCGGAATTCCCGGTCACGGTGGTGGACAAGTACGCCGACAAGCACGGCACCCGCGCGCTGGCGACTGCCTATCTCGAATACCTCTATTCGCCGGAAGGCCAGACCATCCTTGCCAAGCAGTATAACCGCGTCAACGACAAGACCGTCGCAGCGCAGTTCAAGGATCGGTTCCCCGAGGTAAAGCTGGTGACGGTGGAAGAGGCTTTCGGTGGCTGGGACAAGATCAACACCGATCACCTGAATTCCGGCGCCAAGCTCGACCAGTTGTTCGGCGCCCGCCAGAACTAACTCACATTTTCTGGAACCGGCTTTTCCCGGCGCGGACGGTTTCCGCGCCGGGAAAAACGTTATATGACGACGGCTTGAGGATTATTCTCCGGCCAAGCCCGCTCGCACGCTTCTCCATGACCGCGCGCAGGCCTTCAATGTTCGGAAGGTAGAGAAACTTGCGACGCCGGGTGATTCCAGGTTTCGGGTTGGCGCTGGGCACGACCGTCCTCTATCTCGGGGCGATCGTGCTGCTGCCGTTGTGCGCGCTGCTGCTGAAGGCGTCGGGGATCGGACTGTCGGAGCTCTGGGGCATCCTGTCGTCGCCGCGCACGCTGGCGGCGATCCGCGTCACGCTGACGATGGCGTTTGCCGCGACCATCTTCAATGCGATCTATGGACTGCTGCTGGCGTGGGTGCTGGCGCGCTACGAATTTCCCGGCAAGCGGCTGCTCGATGCCCTGGTGGACGTGCCGTTCGCGCTGCCCACCGCGGTCGCGGGCCTCGCCCTCACGGCCCTGTTCGCCAAGAACGGCTGGTTCGGCAAGCCGCTGGAGGCGATCGGGATTTCGGTAGCCTATACGCCGCTCGGCATTGCAATTGCGATGGCCTTCACCAGCATTCCGTTTGTGGTGCGCACAGTGCAGCCGGTGATCGAGGATCTCGGCTCCGAAGTCGAAGAGGCCGGCCGCTCGCTCGGCGCCAGCGATTTCCAGATCCTGCGCAAGATCATTTTCCCGTCGATCTTCCCGGCTTTCCTCGCCGGCTGCTCGCTGTCGTTCGCCCGCAGCCTCGGCGAATTCGGCGCGGTCATCTTCATCGCCGGCAACCAGCCGATGCGCACCGAGATCGTGGCGCTGCTGACCTACATCCGGCTCGAGGAATACAATTATCAGGCCGCGGCGGCGATCGCGACCGTGATGCTGCTGATGGCGTTCATCATGCTGATCGTGATCAACGCGGTGCAATCCTGGCAACTGCGCGTCATCGGACGCGGAGACACCTGATGTCGGCGGAGCCTCTCGCACCCAATTCAAGCACGCGCGCCGCCTGGATGCATACGCCGGTCGGCGGGGCGCCGACACCACGGCGGATCGTGCTCACCATCGTCTTCATCATCACGGCGTTCTTCCTGGTCGCACCGCTGGTGCTGATCGTCGCCACCGGCCTGTCGTCCGGCCTCGGCGTGTTCTGGCGCAACCTGACCGAGCCGGCCACCGTGCATGCGGTGATGCTGACGCTGATGACGGCGCTGATCGTGGTGCCGATCAACATCCTGTTCGGCCTGGCCGCGGCCTGGACCGTCACCAAGTTCGAATTTCCGGGACGAACCTTCCTGATCGCGTTGATCGAACTGCCCTACTCGGTGTCGCCGATCGTTGCCGGCGTGGCTTATCTGTTCGTCTACGGCTCGCAGGGCCTGTTCGGCCCGCTGCTCGAGGCCTACGACATCAAGGTGATGTTCGCGCTGCCGGCGATTTTCCTGGCCAGCATGTTCGTCACCGCGCCGTTTGTCGCGCGTGAACTTATTCCGCTAATGCAGGTGCAGGGCACCGACGAGGAGGAAGCCGCGGTGACGCTTGGCGCCTCCGGCTTTGCCACGTTCTGGCGCGTGACACTGCCGAACGTCAAATGGGCCGTGGTCTATGGCGCCATTCTCTGCAATGCGCGCGTGATGGGCGAGTTCGGTGCGGTCTCCGTCGTCTCCGGCAACATCCGCGGGCAGACCACCACCCTGCCGCTGCAGATCGAATTGCTCTATCAGGACTACAATGTCGTCGGCGCCTTCACCGCCGCCACCGTGCTGACGGCGGTTGCGCTGCTGACCATCCTGATCAAGGTGGGACTGGAGCGGGTCGGCCGGGTGCCGCACGCCGGCCCCTCGCATTGATGAGCCGTGATGTGACCGACGCCAAAGCGGACTGCCAGTCTCTGATGAATTCCGTGCTGCCGTTTGCCGAGCAGACGCTGAGCCGTCACGGCGAATTCCTGCCATTTGGCGGCGCCAAGACAATCGATGGAGAGTTCATCTCAATAGCGGACGCCGACGACGGGCAAGAGCATCCGCCCTCGGGCGATCTCATCCGCCTGATCAAGGACGGCTTGCGGGAGGCCGCCGGCAAAGGCGAGGTCAGGGCCACAGCCCTGGTCTACGACGTGCGGACCATCGTGCCCTCGACCGGAGAGCCGTCCGACGCAATCGCGGTGTCGATGAACCATCGCGACGGATATTCCGTAACGGTCATGGTGCCCTACAAGATCGGCAACGGGACCATCGAATTCGGCCAGGCCTACGCCCAGACAGGCGAGGCGGACATCTTCCCGCCCGCGGCCACCGCGGGGACGGACTGAGGCCTCCATTATCCCGCATGACGGGAATCTGGTCCCGACGAAATGACGGTGGCAAGCCTCTTCTCTTTTCCCGGCCTTTGGCGCTAAAACCACGTTGCAACGCTGTTCGCACCTGCAAACAGCGCCTCGTCCCGCCTGCGCGTTGTCCGCCCAAAATGGCCCCTGGTCGACCGGCGAATATCGCACAAGCTATTGATTTGGAGTGTTTTTTCCCAAGGGGCCGGCATTTGCCGAAACCGCGGGGCGCTCCGAGGCCCAAGGCGGCAGCCCCGCCCCTGTTCCGTGAGATTGCAAAACATGACACGCATCGAAGCCAGTGGATTGAAGATCGACACAGTCCTTGCCGACTTCATCGCCAAGGAAGCCGCTCCCCAGACCGGGATCTCCGCCGACAGCTTTTGGGCCGGGCTTGCTGCGATCGTCCGCGACCTCGCGCCGCGCAACAAGGAGCTGCTGGCGTTTCGCGACAGCCTGCAAGCCAAGATCGACGACTGGCACCGCGCCAACAAGGGCAAGCCCTTCGATCTCAACGTCTACACGGCGTTCCTGAAGGAGATCGGCTACCTGCTGGACGAGCCGGCCACCCGCGAAGTCACCACAACCAATATCGACCCGGAAATCGGCCAGATCTGTGGGCCACAGCTGGTGGTGCCGCTGACCAACGCGCGCTATTCGCTCAACGCGGCGAACGCCCGCTGGGGCAGCCTGTACGACGCATTCTACGGCACCGACGCGATCCCGCATGATCCCAGCGAAGGCGGCAAGGGTTACAACAAGGCGCGCGGCGCCAAGGTGATCGCCAGGGCCAAGGCCTTCCTCGACCAGGCCGCGCCACTGGCCAGCGGCAGCCACAGCGAAGTGTCGTCCTACGCCATCGACAAGGGCGCGCTTGCGATCAAGCTGACCAATGGCACCACCACCGCGTTGAAGAACCCGAAGCAGTTCGCCGGCTATCACGGTGCCGCGGCATCGCCGGAAGCGATCCTGCTGGTCAACAACGGCCTGCACATCGACATCAACATCGACCGCAGCCACATCATCGGCAGGGATGACGCCGCGGGCGTGTCCGACGTGATCCTCGAATCCGCCGTCAGCACCATTCTCGACATGGAAGACAGCGTTGCCGCCGTCGACGCCGAGGACAAGGTACTGGTCTATCGCAACACTCTGGGCCTGATGAACGGCACGCTGTCCGCCGACTTCGAGAAGGGCGGCAAGACGCAAAAGCGCACGCTGAATGCCGACCGCGTCTACACTTCGCCCGATGGCAAGGAAGTCCGCTTGCATGGGCGCAGCCTGCTGCTGATGCGCAATGTCGGCCATCACATGTACACCGACGCGGTGCTCGACAGCACCGGCGCGGAAATCCCGGAAGGCTTCCTGGACGCCGCCGTCGCCGGCCTCTTGGCCGTGCACGACCTGAAGGGCCATTCGTCGACACGCAACAGCCGCGCCGGCTCGGTCTATATCGTCAAGCCGAAGATGCACGGCCCCGACGAGGTGGCGCTGACCTGCGAGCTGTTCGGCCGCGTCGAGCAGGTGCTGTCGCTGCCGAAGAACACGCTGAAGGTCGGCATCATGGACGAGGAGCGCCGCACCACGGTCAACCTGAAGGCCTGCATCCAGGTGGCCTCGGAGCGCGTGGTGTTCATCAACACCGGCTTCCTCGACCGCACCGGCGACGAGATCCACACCTCGATCGAAGCCGGCCCGATGATCCGCAAGAACGACATGAAGGCGCAGCCCTGGATCAAGGCCTATGAGGACTGGAACGTCGACAACGGCTTGATCGACGGCCTGCCCGGCCATGCCCAGATCGGCAAGGGCATGTGGGCGGCCCCCGACAAGATGGCCGACATGCTGGCGCAGAAGATCGGCCACCCGCAGGCCGGCGCGACCACGGCCTGGGTGCCGTCGCCGACGGCGGCGACCCTGCACGCCCTGCACTACCATCAGGTCGACGTGGCGAAGCGCCAGACCGAGATCAAGCAGGCCGTGCCGCGGGCCAAACTGTCCGACATCCTCACCATTCCGGTGTCGCAGTCGAACTGGGCCCCTGATGACGTCAAGCAGGAGATCGACAACAACTGCCAGGGCATCCTCGGCTATGTGGTCCGTTGGATCGATCAGGGCGTCGGCTGCTCCAAGGTGCCTGACATCCACGATGTCGGCCTGATGGAAGATCGCGCTACCCTGCGCATCTCCAGCCAGCATCTGGCCAACTGGCTGCACCAGGGCGTCGTCAGCAAGGACCAGGTGATGGAATCGCTGAAGCGGATGGCGGTGGTGGTCGACCGGCAGAACGCCGGCGATCCGCTCTACAAGCCGATGGCACCTGGCTTTGACGGCATCGCCTTCCAGGCGGCCTCCGACCTCGTCTTCAAGGGACGCGAGCAGCCCAATGGCTACACCGAGTTCATCCTGCATGCCCGCCGCAAGGAAGCGAAGGTGGCAGGCTGAACCCGTTGTCCTGATCTCATTAAAAAAGCCCCGGTTCGCGCCGGGGCTTTTTCGTGCCTCCACAGAACGGGCGACTATTGCGAAGCCACGACCGGCAGTCGCTCCGACTTGGCCCGCGCCGCCGACATCGGCCTGAACACAATGCCATGCCGCCGGCTGCCTTCGGCCACCACCAATCCCTTCGCCTCGGCAATGATATCGCCGGGACGGATCGTCTTGTCATCCTCGATGCGGATATGCGCCAGCCCGAACGCGCCGCCAACGTTGCAGGTGCAGTTCGCCACGAACTCATTGCGGTAGCGGAACGCGTTGGTGCTCTTGCTGTAGGACCTCCCCTCCCGGGTGGAGGCCGCATCGATGGTATCGCCGAAAAACACTTTGGTCTCAGTGGCCGGACACAGATTGCTGCAGGACTCGGCGCTGGACGATTTGCTGGCGGCCTGGAGCGGGAAGTATCGCCCATCACACGTGCGAACACAGAAGGCACGCTCAGCGCGGGGCGCGCGCGGCCTGACGGTGAGGCGGGTGCCGGGCACCGCCTCGACCGGCGCCGCGGGAGGTGCGAACAAGGAGGCGAAGAAATCCTGCGCACCCGCTTGCGGCACCGCGGCCATGCTCAGGCAGACTACAGACAGAACCAGGCGGATCGCCCGAAAGCCGTTCACGAAACACTCCATCCGCTCAAACCGCGGGCGTAATCTGCTGAAAATACATCGGGACGTTGTCGTACGGATGACAACGGTCTTATCGAACCACACGATAGCGCGTTTCACGTTAAAGCGCCGCCCGTATTTCAGGCAAATCGATTTAGTGATTGTTGTCGTTAAGGACCCGGGAGATGGTCTCCGGATCCTTGGCCTATCACCAGCGCTTCGACTTGAGGGCTCCGATTGACGGGCCTCAATACATCAGCGGCCGAAGCAGATTGAGCACGCCGATGATGATGACGATGACGCGGATGATCTGCTTGGCGCGACCGTCGATCGGCAACATGTTCACGAGATACAAAACCAGAATGACCACCAGGAAGGTGACCAGCGCGCTGATCAGCAATGACATGCAAACAACTCCAGGAAATAACCAAGGACGCGGCATCATGCCGGCTTGGCTGATCAACTCGCGTCGATGACGGCGGTTCCAGAGCTGGGAACGTCGAACTGGCGGTTGCAATCCACGGCCGCTCACAACCCATGAACGCGGCATATGGTTACCGGTATTTTTACCTCTTATCGTTAGTGCTGGCCTCTGGGGATCCGGGGGGAATCGATGCTGAATCGTTTAAGTGTGACTGCGCTGCTGACATCCGTCATCGGGATCATGGCGTGTGGCATTGTGGCCATGCTGTCGTTCACGGCCTGGGATTCGCTGCAGCAACTGCGCTCCGCAAGCCGGATGAGGACGGTGGCCGCCGCATCCGCCGATGCCTTCAAGGCGATGCACAATCTGCGCACCGACCGCTCCACCACCAACCGCACCCTCACCGGCGAGGCCGTCATTCAACCTGACATCGTCACCTATCTCCAGGGCATCCAGGGCGCCGAAATGCCGGCCATACAATCGGCAATCGGTCTGTTGTCGGCGATGGAGTTCGCCGATCGCAATGTGCTGCTGCCCGAGCTGACGCAACAGTTCGAGAAGCTGAAAGCCCTGCAGACCGAGGCCTGGGACGCCATGGCCAAACCAAAAGCATCGCGACGTCCGACCCTGGCAAAGGAGTTCATGGACACGACCGCCACACTGCTGGAGGTGCTCGAAAAGCTGTCCGCACGGCTCGCAGCCGACGTCAATCACGCCGACCCGGTGATCGACCAGTTGCTTGCGATCAAGCAGATGGCTTGGCTGCTGCGCAACACGGCTGGCGAAGCCTCGCTGCTGGTGTCAAACGGCCTCGGCGCCGGCAAAGTCTCCGGCGAGACCGAGCAGACCTATATAAAGCATGTCGGCGGTCTTCAGATCGCTTGGACCGCGCTTGAAACCGCGTCGGCCGGCATGAAACTGCCCGCCAGCCTCGCCAGAGCGCTCTCGGACGCGAAGACCGCCTATTTCGACCCGCAATACACCACGCTGCGTGACCGCCTCCTGAAGGCCCTGATGTCAGGGGAAAAGCCGGAAATGACCGCCAGCCAGTGGAGCCCCTACACGGTGGCGCGGATGGCATCGGCGGTCGCTGTCGCCGAAAGCGCGCTCGACGCCGCCAAGGACTACGGCGCGAGCCGGCAGTCCGCGGCGCAATGGGCTTTGATCGGGCAGCTCATACTGCTGGTCGGTGCGCTCGCCATCGCATTCGGCAGCATGTGGGCCGTGCGCAAGCGCGTGATCATGCCGCTGCAGAGCATTCGCGACGCCATGCTCAAGGTCGCGGCCGGCGACCTGACCGCCGATGCGCCGTTCGCAGACCGCCGCGATGAAATCGGCGCGCTGGCGGGTGCGTTGGGCACCTTCAAGCAGAACGCCATGGAGAAGGCTCGCATCGAAGCCGACCAGACCAGCCGAAGCGCCCAGGCTGCGGGACGACAGCAGGCGATCGAACAGCATATCGCCCAGTTCGAGGGCCAGATGCGCGAGACCCTGGACGCGCTGGGCCAGGCCTCACAGCAGATGGGAGAGACCTCCAGCAGCATGTCGGCAGTCTCCGACCAGACCAACGCCCAAATTCAGCTCGCGGCGCGCGCCTCCGGCGAAGCCTCGATGAACGTGCAGAGCGTGGCTTCCGCCTCGGAAGAGCTCAGCGCATCGATCAACGACATCAGCCGGCAGGTGACCCACGCCGCCGGCATCGCCACCCGCGCCGTCAGCCAGGCGCGCGAGACCGACGGCACCGTGCAGGGGCTGGCGCAGACCGCGAACCGGATCGGCGAAGTGGTGGAATTGATCAACACCATCGCCAGCCAGACCAACCTGCTGGCCCTCAACGCCACCATCGAGGCGGCACGCGCCGGCGAAGCCGGCAAGGGTTTTTCGGTGGTCGCCTCGGAAGTCAAATCGCTGGCCAATCAGACCGCCAAGGCCACCGAGGAGATTTCCCTGCAGATCGCCGCCGTCCGCAAGGTCGCCAATGAGGCAATGGACGCCATCAAGGCCATCGGCGGCACCATCGGCGAGGTGAGTGAAGTGGCGACGGCGATTGCGGCCGCGGTCGAACAGCAGGGTGCGGCGACCCAGGAGATCACCCGTAACACCCAGCAAGCAGCGCTGGGCACCCAGGACGTGTCGAACAACATCACCGGCGTCAGCGCCGGTGCCGACGCAACCGGATCCGCCGCACAGAACGTCAAGGCGGCCGCGGAAGCCCTCGATGTCCGGACCCGGCAGCTCCGCAGCCAGGTCACCGACTTCCTCGCCAACATTCGCGCCGCCTGACAAGATAAAACAGCCGCCCGATCGGGCGGCTGTTTTATTCAAGGCACAAGCCAGGATCAAAAACTCCATTCCGTGGCCACCACCGGCACCCGTTCGAATTTTGCGCGAACCGAGGGCCTGATCAAATTGGCGGCGGATCGTCAAGTCTTCGCTGTCAGTTAAATGCGCCGATGGTCGGCGGCACGCTTCTCGTCTGTCCGAAATAATCTCTCGTCACTTGGCTCAAGGACATGCCGGCCCAACGGCAGGGAGAGGTGGTTGGTTGCAGAACGTAATCCGTTGCCGCAACCATGCCGGAAGTGACGAATTGCGGATCGGCGTTGATATCGCCTGCTCCGGCAAAATACCCCGCGCTGCTGCCAAACCAATTGTTGTGCGAAAAGATCGCGCCACTATTGGTTCCCGCAACAAGGGTTCCGCTCCCCACGTTCTTATAGACAATGTTATTCGCATACGTGTTGCCGCTGTGGCCCTGCGAAGGGTCGATATATATTGCGTTGCCCGTCGCATTCACAAATGTGTTGTTGGCAATAAGACTATTTTGGATACCGCCCCCGCTACCATAATTGCCATAGAAAAAGCCAAACGCCCCATTGACGGCAACGTTGTTGGTAATCGTCAGGTTGACGAGCGGCTCGGATTGCGAATAGGTCTCGCGCGCCAATTGAATGGATGAGGCTTGGTATCCATTCCGGAAGAATGCAGAATTGCCGGTGTTATAGATCGAATTTGCGTTAACCGTCGCGCTTGCGGCGTTATCCAAGTATATTTCGACGCTGTAATTGTCATAAACGACGTTATTCGAGATCATCACGCCGACGGAAAGAAATGTTCCTATGCCCTCGCCATAATTATTATAGGACGTGTTTTCCGTGATAATTGAATTGTTGTCCCAAGATACCGAGATTCCTTGACTCCATCCGCTGCCGGCCGTGCGCGAGGAGTTCTGCAATACATTGTTATACACGATATTCCCCTGAATGACGTTGTCATGGGAATTCCCAATATTTATCCAGTTGGTTGACGCGATGCCAGCACTGTAGGAGCCGTGGACGATATTATTGCTGATCGTCACGTGGTGGGTGTTGTAGGCGACAATGCCGGCATTTTTCGAGTTTTGCACTTCGAAGCCGTTTATAATGACATAGGCGCCGCTCACACCGATATTATTCGCATTGGCCGAATTCGAGGATCCGTCGACGATCACTTTCTCGCCGCCGTAGGCATACAGACGAATCGGAGCGCCGGCCGTGCCGCTGGCGCCAAATCCGACTGCCTCGTAGTAGGTACCAGCGCGCACGACGATATCGGTGCCGGGTTGGGCGAGAGATACGGCATAGCCGATTGTTCGCAATGGCGCGCTCAACGTTCCCAGATTCCCATCCGATCCGGTCGGAGATACATGATAAGTGTGTGCGGCGGTCGAAGCGGACACTGCGAAAAATGATAATTGATCCGTCCATTGATAGGTTGTGTTCCAATCCGAGCTGAAAAGCCCCGCGGAAATACTAAAATTTCCACTCACCACGGGCGTGTATGTGAAAGAGATGGGGAGAGCCGTGCCGGGTTGGAAATTCAGATTGGAAACGTCTTTCTCAAAAACAATCTGCCCATTGGCATTTCGGACTTGCACAACGGCGTTCCCGTCTGTGAGTGAGAACGACGTCGTGATCGACCCAGAGATTCTGGTAGGTTGGACGTCGCCCACCGGAGATCCTGCCGTGTTAAAGGATAGCCAGACCGTCGCGGCGGCTTCGCTCGGCAGTGCCACGAAAATAGCCGAAAGCGCGAAGAGCACGCGCGCGAATGCGAATATTTGGTGCAGCATGATATGAAGCCCCCAGGCAGCTACCGCGGAGACGAACGTCATTCATCTTCTTAAAATGCGCAACCACATACAGATCGCCGCCGGTTGGAATGTTACGCAGCTATCGAGATTTCCTCAACCCGGGCATGTTTGGCTTGATGGACAATCAAGGCTTGGCGCAGGTCACGATCTCGTCGATGCCCTCCAGGATGCTGGCACCGACCGCCTGGTGCTTCCTTTTCGAGACGGCGAGCCGGTCGAGCAGCAGGGCGCGGCGGCCAGGTGACAGACTTCCTCGCCAACATTCGCGCTGCATAACAATCAGCGTCACAAGCAAAAGAGCCGCCCTGCGGGGCGGCTCTTTTTGTTGTAGGCTGATCCATCAGCTCACTCGTTGGCAACCACAGGCACCCGCTCGAACTTGGCGCGGACAGACGGCGAGACCGGCGTGAAGTTCACGGCGGTGCGTTTGTCGGGGCGGCCCGAAGCCACCACCAGCCCGCTCGGGCCGGCGACGATATCGCCTTTGCGCAGGGTGCGATCGTCATCGATCTTGATCGCGGCAAGCCCAACCGAATCCTTGCCGTTGCAGGTGCAGCCGGCAACCAGTTCGTTGCGATAGCGGAAGGCATTGGGCAGGTCGGAGTATGACTTGCCGCTCTCGGTCGATGCGTTGTCGATGGAGCCGCCGTAAAACACCTTGGTCTCGCTGGCGGGGCAGAAGCTATTGCACACCGAGGCGCGGCTTTGGCCCTCGGTCGCCGGGGCCGGGAAATATCGTCCATCGCAAGTGCGGACGCAGTAAGCCGTGCGGCCACCGCCGCCACCTGAGCTTGGTCGCGGAGCGGGCGCCGGCCGGGCCTCGTCAAACGGGCTGCCGAACGGAAGCGCAAAAGGCCGGGGCGCCGGAGCTCCACCACCGAACAAGGCTGAGAAGAAATCCTGAGCCTGGGCCGACGTCGAGACGCCGGTCCCCGCCAGCCACAGCGTCAGGGCCAGTGCCAATCCGACAGTGATCCGGGATCTCGACACGCGCATCATCAGGCTCCCCAGCGAACGTCCCGGTTTAGTACAATCCAGCGGTGGTCTGGTTCACCTGGCGCTGAAACGCGGTTCGGACCGGCATCGGCTGTGCGGGGACCATCGCAGCTGCCCTCGCAGGAACGGTAGCGTGGGCCTCAAACCGCGGTGCACCACTCTTGGGCAGCACCACCACCCGGGTCCCGACATTGACCCGGCTGAACAGATCTTCCACATCTGGATTGGTCAGCCGGATGCAGCCGCTGGACACGAACTTGCCGATGGTCGACGGATCGTTGGTGCCATGGATGCGGTATACGCTGGAGCCCAAGTACATGGCGCGGGCCCCGAGCGGATTTCCGGGACCACCGGCCATGAAGCGCGGCAGATAGGGCTGGCGGGCGATCATCTCCGTCGGCGGATGCCAGTCCGGCCACTCGGCCTTGCGGGTGATGTTTTGGGTGCCCGACCAGGTGAAGCCTTCGCGGCCGACACCAACGCCGTAGCGGATCGCGCGGTTGTTGCCGAGCACGTAGTAGAGAACGGTATTCGCGGTATCGATGACGATGGTGCCGGCCGCCTCGTGCGTGGCGTAGCTGACGGTTTGGCGCTGCAGCCGCTGCGGCACTACGTAAGCATCGCTGCCATTATCATCGGTCATCGGCTGTTGCGCCGATGGCAGGCCACCGTCGGTCCAAAAGCCTTGGCTCCGTGGATCGTTAGCATATCCAAGCGCCTGCGCGGAGGCGCCGGTGGACAAGAAAGCGGTAGCGAGGATTACGGCGACTGCTCCGGACACGCGCCGCACGTCAGTGCGCCGGCAAATCGATGGTGTCATGACCCTGCCCTCATGATGCCGGCGCCGCACGCCACGCGTGGACGCGACATGTTGAACCAACGAGGCAAGCGCGATTCGGTTCCACCGCCGGTGTTGCCCAAAAAGGGAACACCGTTCACGTCCCCGCGACGGGGAACCTTGATGACGCCGGTCCGTTACGCCCCAAAGCCGGGGTCGAGGACTGTCCATCAGCAATCCGCGGCGTCCGGGCAATCCTTCGCAAGGAGTCCGGCCATGCCGCTCGGCACCATCCTGATCATCCTCCTGGTTCTGATCCTGCTCGGGGTTATCCCCCGTTGGGGCTACAGCAACTCATGGGGCTATGGCCCCTCTGGCATTGTCGGCACGGTGCTGATCATCGTCCTTGTCCTGCTGCTGCTCGGGCGTCTCTGATCCCATGTCTGATCCTATGGTGTCTGATCCTATCGGCATATCGCGCGCAGAACTGACCGATCCCCCATCGTCGTCCCGTCCCGCCAGCCGGCCGACCGGCACACCGCTGCACGAGAGCCTCGACGAGCAGCCTCCGCTCATTCGACGCGCGGAAGTCGTCGCCGTCACGCTGGTCGGCCTGCTGGCGATCGCCGTGATCACCGTGCTCTATGTCGCCCGTACGCTGTTCATGCCGATCGTCACCGCGTTCGTGATCGGCACCATGCTTTCGGCCGGCATCGGCTTTCTCGAGCGCTATCGCATTCCGCGGGCGGCGTCGGCGGCCCTGATGATCGCCACCATGTGCGCCATCATCGCCCTGATCATCGCGCTGATATCAGCGCCGATGCTGGAGTGGTCATCCCAGCTTCCCGAACTCGGCGCGCACTTCAAGGAGAAGCTGCACGTCTTCGACCGGCCGCTCGCGCTGTGGCATCAGCTGCAGGCCATGTTCGGCAGCGAACCGTCGACAGCCGCGCTATCGTTGCCCAAGATCGAATGGGTGCAGCCCACGCTCGAATTCCTGTCTCCGACCCTGACCGAGCTGCTGCTGTTCTTCGTCACCTTGATTCTGTTCGTCGCCAGTTGGCCCGAGTTGCGGCGCTCGCTGATCATGAACTTCGCGGCGCGCGAAACCCGGCTGCGGACGTTGCGCATCCTCAATGCCATCGAACAGAATCTGGGCAGCTACCTGCTGATCGTAACCATGATCAATATGGGTGTCGGCATCGCAACCGGCCTGATCTGCTCGGTCACCGGAATGCCGAATCCCGCCGGCCTCGGCGCCCTTGCCGCAACCCTGAACTACGTCCCAATCATCGGTCCCGTCGTCATGTTCGTCGTGCTGACGGTGATCGGCGTGGTCAATTCGTCGACACTGGCCACCGGCTTGATTGCCCCGATCCTGTTCGCAGGCGTGACATTTCTCGAAGGCCATTTCATCACGCCAACCATCATCGGCCGGCGCCTGGAGCTGAACGCACTCGCCGTCTTCATCGCGTTCGCATTCTGGACCTGGCTGTGGGGGCCGATGGGTGCATTTCTGGCTTCACCGCTGCTGATTGTCGCGCTGATCCTCAAGGAGCATCTCGTCCCCGCACGGGAACCATGAGTGCCACGGCGCGTTTGCCCGGCATGAATCCCTTGAGAAGCAAATCCCTTAAGGGAGCATTCAATGTCGAGCGATGAGGGTGAAGCCGCGATGACCGATAAAGCCAGCTATGACCGTTTGCAGAAGGATGTGGACGCCGTGAAAAGCGACATCTCCAATCTCGCGGAGCAGATTACCGATGCACTCAACGGCCTGGCCGGCACAGCGCAAAAGCAGGCGCGGCGCGGCTACAAGCAGGCCCGCTCCAGCGTCGACGGCATCGTGTCCGACCTCTCGGAGCAAGGCAGTGCCGCATTCGATGCGGCCCAGGACGCGGCAGCAACGCTGAGCGAGAGCCTGGAAGATGCCGTGCAGCAGCGGCCGCTGGCTGCGGTCGGTCTTGCGATCGGCCTCGGTTTTCTGATCGGCGTGACGTGGCGCCGCTGATCCGGCGCCGCTGACGTCACCACCACGGGACTTACGGATACAGCGATCCAGCCAGCATTGCTGGATCGCAGTTTGCGTGACGCAGTCTTTCAACAACAGGCGATTTTGATGCTGCAGAACTTTATCGATGATCTCAAGGTTTCGACCGGCGTCGCATTGCGCATGACAGCGCTGATCGCGGCCATTTCGATTGCCTTATTCATTACTCTCACATTCCTGTGCGCGGCGGCGTTCTCATATGTGCTGCAGCAATACGGTATCGTCCCGGCCTGCCTGTCCGGCGCCGCATTTTTCTTCGTGGTCACACTGATCGTGACCGGCATCTACCTGTATCGACGCCGGCGCACGCGGCGAGCCGTCGAGGCAGCCGCGAAAGCCAATACCAAATCAGCTTTCGCCACCGTGATGAGCGATCCCATGATGATGGCGGCAGGGCTTCAGATCGTCCGGGCCGTGGGAGTGAAGCGCTTGTTGCCTTTGCTGGCCGTCGGCGGCATTGCGTTCGGCCTGATGGCGCAGCGAAAAGCGCCCGAAGAAGATCCTGCGGAGTAGTCCTCTGTCGCCTGAGCGGCAGCGATTCCGCGTCGAATCCCAGTGCCTTCGAAACACAACCAGCCAAAACACAAACGCAGCCAAAACACAAACGGCGCCACAACCATGCGGCACCGTTTGTTCGAGATATCAAGGATTCAGGATATCACCTCGTCAGGTGATGCAGCGTCCCGGCTCAAGGTGCTTCGCAACGTCGGTCAGGACACTCACCACCGGCTCGCAAGCCACGGTCCTGCGTCGCGGGGTATTGCTGGCTTTGGCGTTGTTGACGGCGGGACGCAAACGAATGGCGTCCGCGGTCGGCATGCGCATGGCCACCGAACCATCCTTCAGGCCGGGCACCTGAAACGACAGAGTCACCGTGCCCGCTTGGGTCGCCGCACCTGCGTCGCGATCCGATTTGGCGTCGCGGTTCACGACAAAAACGGCATCATGGCTGACGCTTCCTCGGAGTGCGGTAGCACCGCCAACGCCGCCGTCCGACGCCATTCCGAACTGCACACCGCTGAAAGCCAGCGACGCCGCAATCAAACCCAAAGCACCTGTTGAAATATGAGACATGTTGCGCCTCGCCGCTGCCCTGACGCGATCAACCCGTTGTCTTCCAACTTTCTGATTTGCAGTGACAACAGAGACGGGATCGATCTGGTTCCACTGTTTGTCGGTCGAAGTGCCGAAAAAATTCACCGTCTGAAAAAAATTTCCAAAAAATTCCAAAAAAAATTCCTTGCCCCGCGCGGAACGATCTCAGACGTACGGAGTCATTTCTGCAGCCGGTTATTCCCCCTGCCCCTAATTAACCGGTCAACGCGGGACGCTGCCGTGGTGATGCCGGCGGCGTCCCGCTTTTCTTTTGTTTTCACATTCCCCTTGTTTTCAAGGATCTGGCTCCCATCCGGAAACGACGCCAGAAACAAAACGGGCCCCGGTCATGACCGAGGCCCGTTCAAAATGCTTATCCTGTATCAGCAGTTTGCGGGCTTCAGCAGCCCTTATGAAGCGGCGACCTTGCCCGCGCGGTTGCGCGAGTTGCGCTGGAAGAACAGCGCCTGACTCGCCACCGCCGATACCATGGCGGGCTGGAACGGTTTGGAGATCAAAAACGCCGGCTCCGGCCGTTCGCCGGTGAGGAAGCGCTCGGGATAGGCTGTGATGAACACGACGGGGACCTCGAAAACGCGCAACAACTCGTTGACCGCATCAAGGCCTGAGCTGCCATCCGCCAGCTGAATGTCGGCCAAGATTAAGCCAGGCCGATGGCTCTTGGCCAGCGCGATGGCGTCGGAATGGGTTCGCGCCACGCCGATCACATTGTGTCCGAGATTCTTGACCAGGCTCTCCAGATCCATCGCGATGAACGTCTCGTCCTCGATGATCAGGACGTCGGTCGCAATCTCTGCAGCGAGTTCGCGGCCGGCGGCGTCAGTCAGCTGGCGGATCTCAGCGACGCTGGTGTCAAGGATGAACGACACTTCGTCCTCGGAGAAGCCTTCCAGCGACAACAGCAGAAAAGCCTGCCGCGGCAACGGTGTAATGTTCGACAACCGCCGCTCGGAGGGGATCGAGGCCACGGAGGCATCGGCGCCGTCATTGATCGCAACGGAATTCCATATCTGCGTGAACAGCCGAAACAGGCCTACGCGAGGGCCGTTCTTCTCATCGAGCAGCGACTGATCCTGCAGCAGCGCCTCCAGCATGGCGGCGACATAGGCGTCGCCTGACGCCTGGTTGCCCGACAGGGCACGGGCATAGCGGCGAAGCAACGGCAAGTGTTCGGCAACGACCTGGGAACGAGACATCCCCCCTCCATCCATTTCATTCGCTCAAGCGCAGAACCCCGGAATCGCCGGGGTTCCCACCTGCGATTGATTACGTCCCAGCCCAGCGAAAGTTCCGAGATTTCTGGAACTTTATCCCGTCTGTCGCATTACGCCTGCACTAACGCCCGACGAGAAAGGCTCGCCCTCCAGAAAAGCCTTTTGTTTCGAGGAACTTAGCTCCTGGGGAAGTTACGGAACAGCTCATGAATGATCCAAAACGCAAGCCATCCACCGGCAAGCCAGGTGGACTGAATGCCGAAATTCAATCCCGCATCGGGCATCAGCTTAGGGCGATGTACGATGATGTCGTCCGACAGGGGGTCCCCGATCGTTTTGCGGAGCTGATCCGCAAACTCGACACCGCCGATGCCGGAGATCTGGTGACCAAAAACGACAGGAGGGACTAATGCCCCTCACCAATCAGCTTCGTGACGACATGCTCGCGTGCGTGCCGAGTTTGCGCGCATTCGCGATTTCGCTCAGCGGCAACGGCGACCGGGCCGACGACCTTGTGCAGGAAACCCTGCTGCGGGCGCTGGCGAACATCGAATCGTTCCAGCCGGGCTCGAACATGCCGGCATGGTTGTTCACGATTTTGCGAAACCTGTTTCGCTCCGACTATCGCAAGCGCCGGCGCGAGGTCGAGGACGCCGATGGCAGCTATGCCAAGACGCTGAAGTCCCAACCGGGTCAAAGCCATCACCTGGAATTCGAGGAATTTCGCGTCGCGCTGGAAAAGCTGCCGCAAGACCAGAAAGAGGCCCTCATCCTGGTCGGGGCATCGGGCTTTTCCTACGAAGATGCTGCGGCGATCTGCGGATGCGCGGTCGGCACCATCAAGAGTCGCGTCAATCGCGCGCGCTCGAAACTGAGCAATCTGCTCTATGTGGAAGGCGCCGATGACTTCGGGCCGGACAATACGGTCCGTGCCGTGATCGGTGGCAGATAACGCTCCGCACATAAATTGAAAAATGTGAACAGGACGGCCACCAGGCGGTGGCCGTCCTGGCGCTGCTTGAATTAAACGCCGCGTGAAGCAGACGCGGCCTAAATCGAATCATCAGCCGGGATGCCGCGAGCCGCGATGCAGGCGCATCGACGGAGCTATTTCCGTTTGCCGGTGTTGACGGGGGCTGCGAGACGGTCGGTGCGGTCGAGCTCCGCCTGATCGACCACGGTCTCCATCGGCGCCGTCAGTTCATAGACATAACTCACATCGGTGAAATACCGCTTCGAGGCTCCACCAAGCGCTTCGGGGGCGACACGATCGAGCAGGATAACACCGAAGTCGCTGTCCGGACGCCGCGTCGCGGCACTGGTATTGAACTCCTCCCAGCGAAAATCAAAAATCGCATCCTTGCCCTGGCCCATCACATGCCATTGCGCCGAGATGTTGGGGTGTTTGCCGACCAGCGACAGGCCTTCGTCCGCATGAGAGGCCAATTCAAAGAACAGCAGCGACAGGCTTTGCGCCGCCCGCGGACTGACCGCAATATCGGGGCCGCTCAGCGCGATGCGTTCCGCATGGGGAATCGCGCGGGATTCCAGCAACCCTCTGAGTTTCACGCCCTGCCACTGACTGTCGCTGAGCAGGGACACCACGTTCGACATCGCATGAATGCGGCCGATCAGCAGTTCGCGCGCGGAATCGACGTCGGTGCCATGACGCAATGTGCGCGTCACGATCGACTGAATCACCGCAAGAATGTTCTTCACACGATGATTGAGTTCGCCGATCACCGCGGTGAGACGATTCTCGAAGCCGATCCTGACCTCGATCTCCCGGCTCAATCGTATGTTGTTGTAGATGACGTAGCCGAACAGGCCGCAGATGATGCTGGTCAGCGCGACGCCGATGATCGCCACAATGGCCGCCAGTTCTTCGCCGCGCGCCCTCGAATTGTTTTTGGGGTAATAGCCCAGCGCCCAATCCTTGCCGCCGAATGAGACAATACGCCGCAGCATCGGGGTCGCGGGGTCCTGCCGCGCAGTCACGGCCGTCACCATCCCCTGCGGGTCGGCCTTCAGCTCCTTGGAGAGCTCGCGCGGATCACGCAGCACCACATCGAAGGGGCTGGTGTCTTCGTTGGCGAGGATCAGCGGCGCAATGCGATAGGAGAACATGATGAAGCCGGCAACGCTGCTGCTGCCGTCCTGTGTTACCGGCGCGACCAGCACGACCCCGACCGGACCATTGGTCCGCATCAACACCAGCGGATCCGAGCACAGTGGCTTGCCCTCCAGCGCAGCGCGGGCCAGCAACGGGCCGAGCACGGGATGCTGGTCGAGCGTTCGCCCGGGGAAGGTCAAGGTTTCGTCATTCCGCGGCTCGACATCCATCAGCACGTCGGTCGGCTGAGTGATCGAGGCAAGATTGAGAACCTGATCTTCGGCGTCGCGAATCTTGGGACGGGAGAAACCCGCCGTGGCCAGCTGTTTCTCGGCACTCGTCAGGCCCGCCGGCGGAACCCGCGCCACCCAGCTGGCGACCACAAAATCGGTCTTGAACGCATAGATCGATGAGCGCAGCGGCTCCAGGACATTCCCCTGCAGCAGGGACGGCCGGCGGATCAGGCCGACAATGATGCGGGTCAACAGCTCTCGCTCGCTCAGGCGATCCTGCACCAGTCGCGCGTGGATATCGACCGAACGCTGCAGCGCCGCATCGTCGAGCGATATTTCCTGATGGTACACGCGATACGCGACCAGCCCGGAGATCAGAACTCCGATCAGCGCGATCAATCCAATGAGGAAACCAAGCCTGAACACAGCTCTACCCCGGCCACGGGAGCCGGACGACGGCAAATGCCTCGGACCAACGCTGTGGACAATCGGCAATGCGGCGATCAGCAATGCGAACAGTCATCGATACACGATACGCCCAATTGCCCCCTTGAGGGTTAATGACCTGTTCCATGCAAGCGATAGGCAAATCAAAGATTAAGCTGCCATTTTGTTCCATGCCAGTCGAAAGAAAGGCGGCCCGGCCAACCGCGGCCGACAACCCGGTTGGCGACGGGACTGCTGTTTTCCAGTAGCTGGCGGATTCACTCAGGGAGCGATCAAAGCTGTCGGTGGGGAGCCACAAAGGATGCCCGATGCTACGCCGTCGCCAGCGCCAGCCCAAACACCATCATGACGATGCCGAGCAGCGTCAGCGCCAGAAAGGCATTGCCATAATCCCGGGCCCGATCATCGGGCTGTGCCTGGTGCATGTGTCTCATGACAACACAACACGAAACGCCCCAGTCCGTTCCTGAAAATCGCAATGCGGATTTCACCACGACCGGAGCCTGAAGAGATCACCCGGCCTTGGCGCCGGCCGGCGCGCGCAGGCCGCCCTTGGTTTCGATGAAACGAATGATGCGGTCGAGGCCTTCGCTCTTTTTCAGATTGGTCATGACAAAGGGCCGCTCGCCGCGCATGCGACGTGCATCCACATCCATCTTTTCCAGTGACGCGCCGACATGGGGGGCCAGGTCGATCTTGTTGATCACCAGCAGATCCGAGCGTGTGATGCCCGGTCCGCCCTTGGAGGGAATTTTGTCGCCGGCCGCGACATCGATGACATAAATCGTGAGATCCGCCAGTTCCGGCGAAAAGGTCGCCGCCAGATTGTCGCCTCCGGATTCGATCAGGATCATGTCGAGATCGGGAAATTTCGCCCGCATGTCGGCGACCGCGGCAAGATTCATCGATGCATCTTCACGGATCGCCGTATGGGGACAGCCGCCGGTCTCGACGCCGGCGATGCGATCCGCCGTCAGCGAACCGGATCGCACCAGATATTCCGCATCCCATTTGGTGTAGATATCGTTGGTGATGGCGGCGATGTCGTAATGCTCACGCATCGCCTTGCAGAGCAGATCCATCAGCGCTGTTTTTCCCGATCCCACCGGGCCGCCGATGCCAACGCGAAGTGGGCCGTGAAATTGAGGCATGTCAGTTTCTCATCGCTTGGAGCAGATCCCTGCTCATGACCGGAACAATCTGGTGTATTGCGCCTCATGACGCATGCTGGCGAGATCGGCGCGAAAGGTGGTACTGCCGAGATCATCCAGCGTCGCCTCAAACGCGCGCCGGCCCGTCGCACCGACGATCTCTTCGAGACTCGCCAGCGTTCGCTGGCTGTCGGTCTGCCCGAGCGGAACCAGCCGCGCCGCCGCCGAGATCCAGTTCGCCGTCAGCGCATGCAGGAAGGCGTGCAGGGTCAGCGCCAAGGCGATGCCATGGGCCGCACTGACAAGACCGACCGCGACGGGATAAACCGGAGCCTGCTTCAATCCCGCGATCGCCTGCTCCAGCGCGGCGCAGGACCAGGCCGCACGCGCGATATCCATAAAGGCCCGCCCTTGGGTGGCGGTTTCCAGTTGCCGCTCGCGCGATGGCACCATGGCTGCAGCGAGCGCGGCAACATCGGCCAGAGCCGCCGCATCCCCCGCAGTGAGCGCGCGATGGGTGTGGGCGAGAAAAACCGCGTCGTTAAAGCCGGCTCCATCGATGAGCATCGAGCCCAGCCACTCCCGCAGTGACGTGCTGTCGGTGATATCGCCGGCTTCGACAGCCCATTCCAGGCCGCTGGAATAGGCAAAGGCGCCGACCGGAAACGACGGCGACAACCATGTCATCAACCGATAGAGAGCGGCACGGTCATCCGTGGCCGGAACGGGAGCGGCTGGCGGGTCGGGACTCCCGCTGCGCGCGATGGCAGCGCCCTTGCGCTTGCGGCTGCCTTTGTCCGGCTTATTTCCGGTGATCATGAGCATGATCGTGACCGCAGGGCTCGTCGTGGTGATGGTGGTCGTGATGGTCATGCCCGTGATGATCATGGCTCTGACGGCCAGCATGATCATGAACCGCGTGATCGTGGTGGTGACCATGATCGTGATGGCCGTGATCGTGATGATCGTGCCCATGATGGGCGTGACCATGGCCGGCATCGTGCGCCTGGCCGCCGCCGGAATAGGCACCGCCTTCGGGATCGAACGCCGTTTCGATCTCGATCACACGGGCGCCGAGCCCCCGGAGCATTTCTTCGATCACATGATCCCTGCGGATCCGCATCCCACGGCTGGTGATCTGCGTCGGCAGATGACGGTTGCCGAGATGCCAGGCGATCCGCACCAGATGTTGCGGATCGTTGCAACGGATCTCGATCAGCGGCTCCGGTGCCGCCACCACCTCGATCAGCCGACCGTCTTCCAGCACAAGGGCGTCACCGCCGCGCAGCGCGACAGCCTCCTCGAGGTCGAGCAGGAAGTCCAGGCCGCGCGTCCCGGTCATCGCCATGCGACGCCGGTGCCGGTCGTCGAAATCGAGAACGACCGTATCTGCGGGCTGCTCGGTCCACCGACCGGGCGGGATGACCTTGACGGCGCGGATCATGGACACTCTCTCACAGGGTTTCGACCTTGCCGTCGCTGATGATCTCGATCACCGTCGGGCTGGCCTTGAAATCGGCAGACAGCTTGCGCCAGACCTTCATGTGGTCGGAGCGGCCATGGGCGTTCAGAGCTTCCCGGCTCTCCCACCGCTCGACAAACACGAACTGGTTGGGATCGCTCACACTGATGTGTCCGTCATAGAAGATGCAGCCCGCTTCCTTGCGGGTGGCGGCGATGCAATCGCGGGCGCCGGTCACATAGGCATCCTTGTTCTCCGGCTTCAACTGCGTGATGGCAACGACATAGATCATGGATCAATTCTCCCTGTTGCTGCTCTTACCGAACGTCGACTTTGGCGGGAGTGATGATCTCGATCTTGGGCGGTGCGGTCATGCAATTGACGGCAACGCGGCCGAAGGCCTTCATGTGATCGGCCGTGCGATGAGGAACCAATGCCTCGGCATTTTCCCATTGCTCGACAAAAACGATCTTGGTCGGATCGGTGACGCTCTCGTGCATATCGTAGGAAATGTTGCCCGGCTCCTTGCGGGTCGCGGCGATGGACAGCTTGGCGGCGGCAATGAGTTCGGCGCGTGTTTCGGGTTTCACGGTCAACGTGGCGACAACATAGATCAAGATATTCCTCCCGGCGGTTTTTCTGTTGGCAGTAGCAGCCGGGAACGACCCTAGAACATGAAATAGCGCTGCGCCATGGGCAGCACTTCGGCCGGCGCGCATGTCAGCAATTCGCCGTCGGCCCGCACCTCGTAGGTCTCGGAATCGACCTCGATGTTCGGTGTCGCATCGTTGTGAATCATGCTCTTTTTGGAAATCCGGCCGCGGGTGTTCTGCACCGGATAAAGCGCCTTTTCGATGCCGAGCTTCTTCGCCAGTCCGCCGGCCACCGCGGCCTTTGACGAGAACACCACCGACGAGGCCGTGCGCGCGCGACCGTAGGCGCCGAACATCAGCTGGTAGTGCACCGGCTGCGGGGTCGGGATCGAGGCGTTGGGATCGCCCATCGGCGCCGCCACGATGGTGCCGCCCTTGACGATGCAATCCGGCTTGACGCCGAAGAAGGCCGGCGACCACAGCACGAGATCCGCGAGCTTGCCCTTTTCCACCGAGCCGATCAGCTTCGACACGCCATGGGCGATCGCCGGGTTGATGGTGTATTTGGCGATGTAGCGCTTGACGCGGAAATTGTCGTTGTTGCCCTTGTCCTGCGGCAGCGATCCGCGCTGCTTCTTCATCTTGTCGGCGGTTTGCCAGGTGCGGATGATGACTTCGCCAAGCCGGCCCATCGCCTGGCTGTCCGACGACATCATCGACAGTGCGCCGATGTCATGAAGGATATCTTCCGCGGCGATGGTTTCCTTGCGGATGCGGCTTTCGGCAAACGCCAGGTCTTCCGCGATCGACGGGTCGAGATGGTGGCACACCATCAGCATATCGAGATGCTCGTCGATGGTGTTGCGGGTAAACGGGCGCGTCGGATTGGTCGAGGACGGCAGCACGTTCTTGAGGCCGGCGACCTTGATGATATCGGGGGCATGTCCCCCGCCGGCGCCTTCGGTATGGAAGGCATGAATGGTGCGGCCCTTGAACGCCTTGATGGTGTCCTCCACGAAACCCGACTCGTTCAGCGTGTCGGTGTGGATCATCACCTGGATGTCGTGATCGTCGGCCACCGACAGACAATTGTCGATCGCCGCCGGCGTGGTGCCCCAGTCCTCATGCAGCTTCAGCGCACAGGCGCCGGCCTTGATCATTTCCACCAGTCCGGCCGGGCGCGAGGCGTTGCCCTTGCCTGAAATGCCGAGATTGACCGGAAACGCGTCGAACGACTGGATCATACGTGAGATGTGCCAGGGGCCCGGTGTGCAGGTGGTGGCGAAGGTGCCGTGCGAGGGCCCGGTGCCGCCGCCAAGCATCGAGGTGACGCCGGACATCAGCGCATGCTCGATCTGCTGCGGGCAGATGAAATGGATGTGACTGTCGAAGCCGCCGGCGGTGAGAATCTTGCCTTCGCCCGCGATGATATCGGTGCCCGGGCCGATGACGATGGTGACGCCGGGCTGGATGTCCGGATTGCCGGCCTTGCCGATGGCGCTGATATAGCCGTCCTTGATGGCGACGTCGGCCTTGACGATGCCCCAGTGATCCAAGATCAGCGCATTGGTGATCACGGTGTCGGCGGCGCCCTGGCGGCTGGTGACCTGGCTCTGGCCCATGCCGTCGCGGATCACCTTGCCGCCGCCGAATTTTACTTCCTCACCGTAGACGGTGAAGTCCTTCTCGACCTCGATGATCAGATCGGTGTCGGCAAGACGCACCCGGTCGCCCGTTGTGGGACCGAACATATCGGCATAGACCGAACGCGAAATCTTCGTCGCCATTATTTACGCTCCAGCCGCGTCTCTTTCGGAAAGGCCCGCAGTCGATCTCTTAAAGTTTGCCCATCACGTCACCGCGGAAACCGTAGATGGTGCGCTTGCCGGCGAGCGCGACCAGCGTCACCTCGCGGGTCTGCCCCGGCTCGAACCGCACCGCGGTGCCCGCCGCAATATCAAGCCGCATGCCGCGGGCCTTCTTGCGATCGAACTTCAGGGCCGGATTGGTCTCGAAGAAATGATAGTGCGAGCCGACCTGGATCGGACGGTCGCCTGAATTGGCGACGCTGAGCGTCACCGTCTTGCGGCCGGCATTGAGCTCGATGTCGCCGTCCTTGATGAACAACTCGCCCGGAATCATGTCGCCCTCAGATCACGTTGATGGCGAGGCCGACGCCGACCAATGCGCAAGCCGCTCCGGCGACCCGCACCAGCGGCTGCCAGCGGGCGGACTTCAGCGACAGTGCGACCGCAATACCCACGCCATGCAGCACTGCCGTGGCCACCGCAAAACCGGCCATATAGGCCAAACCACTCGCCGCCTCCGGCACTTCAGCGCCGTGGGCATGGCCGTGAAACAGAGCAAACAGACCGACAATGGCGGCGCCAAGCCACACCGGCAGATCCACCGCCAGCGCCACCAGGAGACCGAGCACCACCACCGAGGCAAGGATGCCCGGTTCGACAAACGGCAGCGCCACGCCGGTCATGCCCAGCGCACCACCGACCAGCATCACCCCAACGAATGCCGCCGGCCAGACCCACAGCGCCCGGCCACCCTTCAGCGCGGCCCACAGGCCGACCGCGATCATCACCGCGATATGGTCGATCCCGGTCAGGGGATGCGACAGCCCGGCCACCAGGCCGGACTCGTCATGGCCGGGATGGGCGAAGGCCGCCGATGGCAGCAGCAACAAAGCGAGAGCTAACAACCTGATCATTTTCTTATGTCTCCGTTCGATGAATTCAGCGGATCGGCGCGTGCACGGTCACAAGCTTGGTGCCGTCCGGGAAGGTGGCTTCGACCTGGATGTCGTGGATCATCTCGGGAATGCCTGTCATCACATGGTCGCGGGTCAGGACTTCAGCGCCAGACTTCATCAGTTCGGCCACGGTGCGGCCATCGCGGGCCCCTTCCAGAATGAAATCGGAGATGATCGCGATCGCTTCGGGATGGTTGAGCTTGACGCCACGCTCCAGCCGCCGGCGCGCCACGATGGCGGCCATCGAGATCAGAAGCTTATCCTTTTCGCGGGGGGAGAGATTCATGAGGCGTATCCGAAACTATTGTAACCCGATCACTGCAACCAGAGCCGGGGCAGCGCCGCCGGACTGACGCGACCGAGCACCGTCATCATATCGGCGCGCAACCGCGCCGCATCTTGCGCACAGAAGCGGACCATTGCAAACCCATTCCAGGCTGATACGCCGACCTCACCGCCGAAGTCCACCGACGCCTCGCGAACACGTTCCACCAGCGCTTCATCACCGGGCGCGATCAATGCGGTGCCGATCGCGACCCCGCCATTGGCGATGGCCGGCCGCGCCAGCTTCACCCCGACATCGCCGTCGAGCCGGATATTTTCGGCAAATACCAGCTTGCCGCCACGCCGCAACCGCCAGCGATCGGAAAACGCCCCCGACATCATCCGCTCGCCCATCGCGGCGCGTCCGAACACCACGATTTCACACATCAGCAGCGAGGCGCTTTCCGCCAGATCGATCTCAATGCGCCTGCTAACGCGCGCCCGGTTGAACAGGATGGTTTCCTGCGGCAGCCACGCAAGGTGCGCGCCTTCGTCGACCTGCAGGGCGATGTTCAGCTGCGAGTCCGCACCGTGCGACCGATAAACCTTCTCCGCGGCAGCTGTTGTGACGGTCAGGCGTGCGTTTTCACGGGCGCCAATGCGGATATCGAAGCGGTCGCCGCCCGCGACACCACCGGCGGTGTTGACGAACACCGCCGACAACCCCTGGGATTCCGGCGACGGAAATCTGACCCGCAACGACCCTGCCTCATGCAGCTCGCCCCGGCGGGTGACGCCGTCGCGCACCTGCACGTCAAACGCCACCTCCCCCACCGCCCGGTTGGCGGCGAAGGTCTCCGCAGCCGTTGCTGTTCGATCGACGTGCATCCCGTCCCAGGTCGTGTTGTCGTCGTGCTGTCAAAGGCCGGGAGCTAGATCGCCATGGCCCGGCTGATGGCGGCGGGATCGAGCGTCGTCCGGTCGCATCGGAACGTCACGGTGCCGCGATCCATCACGGCGAAATGGTCGCCGAGTTCGCAGGCAAAGTCGAGATATTGTTCGACCAGCACGATGGCGATGGTGCCGAGGCTGCGCAGATAGGAGATGGCGCGGCCGATATCCTTGATGATGGAGGGCTGGATGCCCTCGGTCGGCTCATCGAGTAGCAGCACCTTCGGCCGCATCACCAGAGCGCGACCAATGGCGAGCTGCTGCTGCTGGCCGCCGGACAGATCGCCGCCGCGACGCCCCAGCATCGACTGCAGTACCGGAAACAGCGAAAACACGTCATCCGGGATGTTGCGCTGGTCGCGTTTCAGCGGCGCATACCCGGTCCTCAGATTTTCCTCGACCGTCAGCAACGGGAAGATCTCGCGCCCTTGCGGCACGAACGCCATGCCGCGCCGGGCGCGCTCGTACGGCCGCAGCGTGGTGATGTCGGCGCCGTCAAAGGTGATGCTGCCGCCGGCGATCGGCTGCTGGCCGACCATGGCGCGCAGCAGGCTGGTCTTGCCGACGCCGTTGCGCCCGAGCACGCAGGTCACCTTGCCCGGCTCGGCCGCGACGGTCACCCCGCGCAGCGCCTGCGCTGCGCCGTAAAACAAACTGATATCCTTGACCTCAAGCATGGTTCAGCGTCCCAGATACACTTCGATGACGCGCTCGTTGGCCGACACCTGATCGATCGATCCTTCGGCGAGCACCGAGCCCTCATGCAGGCAGGTCACCCGCACGCCGAGCTCGCGCACGAAGGTCATGTCGTGTTCCACCACCACCACGGTCTTGTCGCGGTTGATCTCCTTCAGCAGTTCGGCGGTCTGGTGCGTCTCCACGTCGGTCATGCCGGCCACCGGCTCGTCGACCAGCAAGAGTTTGGGATCCTGCGCCAGCAGCATGCCGATCTCCAGCCATTGCTTCTGGCCGTGGGAGAGGCTGCCGGCCAGCCGTTCCCGCGCATCGGTGAGCTTGATGGTTTCCAGCACACGATCGATCCGCTCCGCCTCGTCCCTGCTCTGCCGCCAGAACAGCGTGGTGCGAACACGATGATCGGTGTTCAGCGCCAGCAGCAGGTTATCCTCGATGGTCTGGCTTTCGAACACGGTCGGCTTCTGGAATTTGCGGCCGATGCCGAGTTCGGCGATCTGGGTTTCGTCCAACCTTGTCAGGTCGACGGTGCCGTCGAACAGCACATCGCCCTCGTCCGGCTTGGTCTTGCCGGTGATGATGTCCATCATGGTGGTCTTGCCGGCGCCGTTGGGGCCGATGATGGCGCGCATCTCGCCGGGCGCGATGGTCAGTGACAGGTTGTTGATGGCGTGGAAGCCGTCAAACGACACGTGGACGCCGTCGAGATAGAGCAAGGCGGAGGTGGTGCGGGTTTCCGTGGCGTTCATCGGTTCACTCCGCCAAATGGGGTTTGGAGACGCCGTCTTCGGCCGCAGCGCTTGCGGCAGCGGCGGTCGCGATCCGCCGCTCGCGCCACGGTTCCCACCAGGCCTGGACGGTGCCGACGATGCCCTTGGGCAGCAGCAGCGTCACCAGGATGAACATCGCGCCCAGCATGAACAGCCAGTAGGGCGCCAGCACGCCTGAGGTAAAGACGGTCTTGGCATAGTTGACAACGACGGCGCCGATCGCCGCCCCAATCAACGTGCCGCGGCCACCGACGGCGACCCAGATCACCGCTTCGATGGAATTGCCCGGCGCGAACTCGCCGGGATTGATGATGCCGACCTGCGGCACGTACAGCGCGCCGGCGACACCGGCCATGCAGGCCGACAGCGTGAACACGAACAGCTTGTAGGATTCCACACGATAGCCAAGGAACCGGGTGCGCGATTCCGCGTCACGCACGGCAATCAGCACCTTGCCGAGCTTGGAGGTGACGACTGCCCGGCAGATCAGGAAGCCCAGCATCAGCGCCAGGCAGGACAGCATGAACAGCACCGCGCGGGTGCCCTGCGCCTGCACATTGAAGCCCAGAATGTCCTTGAAGTCGGTCAGGCCGTTGTTGCCACCGAAACCGAAATCGTTGCGGAAGAACGCCAGCAGCAGGGCATAGGTCATCGCCTGGGTGATGATGGAGAGATAGACGCCGGTGACGCGCGAGCGAAACGCCAGCCAACCGAAACAGAATGCGAGCAGGCCCGGCACCACCAGCACCATCAGCGCGGCAAACCAGAACATGTCGAAGCCCTGCCAGTACCACGGCAGCTTCTGATAGTTCAGGAACACCATGAAGTCCGGCAGCAGCGGATTGCCATAGACGCCCCGGCTGCCGATCTGGCGCATCAGGTACATGCCCATGGCGTAGCCGCCGAGCGCGAAGAAGGCACCGTGTCCGAGCGAAAGGATGCCGCAATAGCCCCAGATCAGATCGATGGAGAGCGCGAGAATGGCGTAGCAGAGATACTTGCCGAACAGCGAGATCAGATAGGTCGGAACCTGGAAGGGCGAAGACTCCGGCAGCAGCAGGTTCGACAGCGGCAGCAGGATGCCGATGGCGGCGACCACCAGCAAAAGGACGGTGGCGCTGCGGTTCAGCGAACGGGTGAGCAGATGCGGCATCATGCTTCCACCGACCGCCCCTTCAGCGCGAACAGGCCGCGCGGCCGCTTCTGGATGAACAGGATGATCAGCACCAGAATGGCGATCTTGCCCAGCACGGCCCCCGCCACCGGCTCCAGGAACTTGTTGGCGATGCCGAGCGTCAGCGCGCCGACCAGGGTGCCCCAGAGGTTGCCGACGCCGCCGAACACCACCACCATGAAGGAATCGATGATGTAGCTCTGGCCGAGATTGGGGCTGACGTTGTCGATCTGCGACAACGCCACGCCTGCGATTCCTGCGATGCCGGAGCCGAGCCCGAAGGTCAGCGCGTCGACCCGGGAGGTTGCAATCCCCATCGAGGCCGCCATACGGCGGTTCTGCGTCACCGCGCGCATTTCAAGGCCGAGGCTGGTGTAACGCAGCATGCCGAGCAGGATCACGAACACGGCAAGCGTGAAGCAGACGATCCAGAGCCGGTTGTAGGTAATGGTGAGCTGGCCGATCTCGAATGCGCCGCTCATCCAGGAGGGGTTGCCGACTTCACGGTTGGTCGGTCCGAAGGCGGTACGCACCGCCTGCTGCAGCACCAGCGAAATGCCCCAGGTGGCCAGCAGGGTCTCCAGCGGCCGGCCATAGAGGAAGCGGATGATGCTGCGCTCGATCAGGATGCCGATCAGGCCGGCCACCACGAAGGCCAGCGGCACCGCGATCAGCAGCGAATAGTCGAACAGGCCGGGATAACGGGTGCGGATCACCTCCTGCACCACGAAGGTGACGTAGGCGCCGATCATCACCATTTCGCCGTGCGCCATGTTGATGACGCCCATCACCCCGAAGGTGATGGCAAGGCCGATGGCGGCGAGCAGCAGCACCGATCCCAGCGAGACGCCATACCAGGCATTCTGCGCGGTGGACCAGATCGCGAGGCTGCTCTGGATCGAACTGACGGCACTCGCAGCGGTGCGCACCACCGCGGGAGAGGTCTCGGCCGGCAATCCCGACAGCAGCGCCAGCGCCTCCTGATCGCCGCGGGCACGAACCGTGGCAATGGCCTCGATCTTGTCAGCCTCGGTGGCATCGGGCTTGAACAGCAGAATCGCTGCGCGCGCCGAGGCAAAGGCGCGCTTGGCGGCGCTGTTGGTTTCCTTTTGCAGCGCGCTTTCGATCGCCGGCAGGTCGGAGACGTCGTGGGTCTTGAACACGGATTGTGCAGCAAGGATGCGCTTGGCCGGATCGGGCGAGGCCAGCGTCAGGCTGCTGACCACGGCCACCACCGACCGCCGCAACCGGTTGTTGAGACGAACGGCATCGAGAGCGGCTGGCGCGTCCGGAGCCACGGCACCGGTCGCCGCCTCGACGATCTTGCCGTCGGGCTGCTTGATGTAGACTTTTTTGCTCTTCAGATCCGCGATCAGGCGGCCTTCCTGCAGCGCACTGATGATCGGATAAGCCTGGGGATTGCCGCTCGCGGCCAGCGCGGTGACAGCTTCCTCGGTGTCGGAAAATGAGTCGTTGGCGAACTGGCTGACCGAGTCCTCGAACGGACCTGCCCAGACGGGCGCCACCGAGGCCACCACGGAGACGAAAACCAGTGCCAGTGCAAAAACCAGCATCGCGCAGCGCGAAATGAAATTGTTGAACACGTCACCGCCCCGGCGGAAGGGAAAAAAGAAGGCGGCGACAGTCGCCGCCTTCCACAGTCTTGGGAGAACAAGTCTCAGGAAAACAAAGTCTTGAGAGAACCAGAAATCAGGAGCCCTGACCGCCGCACTTGTTGGTCTTGGTGTTCCAGTTGCCGCACTTCTTGCCGACCCAATCGCCGATCAGGTCCTTGGAACCATCGAGCTCCTTCGACCAGGCATCGCCCGCGACGAGACCGGGGGTCTTCCACACCACGTCGAACTGGCCGTCGGCCTTGATCTCGCCGATGAACACCGGCTTGGTGATGTGGTGGTTCGGCAGCATTTCCGACACGCCGCCGGTGAGGTTCTTCGCGGTGGTGCCCGGCAGGGCATCGATCACCTTGTCAGCCTCCGTCGACTTCACCTTCTCGACCGCTTTCACCCACATGTCGAAGCCGATCACATGCGCTTCCATCGGATCATTGGTCACGCGCTTCGGATTCTTGGTGTAGGCCTGCCACTCCTTGATGAACTTCTCGTTCTCAGGGGTCTTGATCGACTGGAAATAGTTCCAGGCGGCGAGATGGCCGAGCAACGGCTTGGTGTCGATGCCGGCGAGCTCTTCCTCACCCACCGAGAACGCGACCACCGGGATATCGGTCGCCTTGATGCCCTGGTTGCCGAGTTCCTTGTAGAAGGGCACGTTGGCGTCGCCGTTGATGGTGGAGACCACCGCCGTCTTCTTGCCGGCCGAGCCGAACTTCTTGATGTCGGCCACGATGGTCTGCCAATCGGAATGACCGAACGGCGTGTAGTTGATCATGATGTCTTCCGGGGCGACACCCTTCGACTTCAGGTAGGCTTCCAGAATCTTGTTGGTGGTGCGCGGGTAAACGTAGTCGGTGCCGGCCAGCACCCAGCGCTTCACTTTTTCTTCCTTGGCGAGATAGTCGACCGCCGGGATCGCCTGCTGGTTCGGCGCGGCGCCGGTGTAGAACACGTTGCGCTCGCTCTCCTCGCCCTCGTACTGCACCGGATAGAACAGGATCGAATTCAATTCCTTGAACACCGGCAGCACCGACTTGCGCGACACCGAGGTCCAGCAGCCGAACACCACCGACACCTTGTCCTTGGTGATCAGCTCGCGGGCCTTTTCGGCGAACAGCGGCCAGTTGGAGGCCGGATCGACCACCACAGCCTCGAGCTTCTTGCCGAGCACGCCGCCCTTTTTGTTCTGCTCATCAATCAGAAACAGGATGGTATCCTTCAGCGTGGTTTCGCTGATCGCCATCGTTCCGGACAGCGAATGCAGGATGCCGACCTTGATGGTGTCTTCCGCGGCTTGAGCCACACCGAAGGTGGCGAGACCGAGCGCAAGACCGGCGGCGGTTGCCAAAGCCTTGCGACGGCTCAACGGCCGGGCAATGGCCGACGTAAATTGAGTAAACATGCGATGTCATCTCCCTGACGCAGACAAATACCTGCTGAACAGCCCTCGGCCGTCTGCGTTAAGGGAATCGCAAGAACCATGCCAGCTCGCACACAAGAGATAACTATATGATATAAATATACTATATTTGATTTTTGCCGACTCGGCGTCGATTTTTTGCCCAATTAAAGGGCGTTATAATTGACTACCTCCTTGGCAATTCGCACATTTTTTGATCAAATTTGCGGCGCTGTCTACTTTCGTTGCATACGGAAGCCACCTGAATGCTCCGGCCTCTTTCATCCGGTTCCGCATTTTATCTTGAAAGCGCCGTCTTCGTAGCTCATATAACCGGCGCGACCTTGAATCATCAGGTCTCTGCGGGCTGCGTGTTCTGATCCGTTGTCGTTTTTCCTACGACGGTGTCTGGCTTGCCCACTCTCTTCTAACCAAACCGACGCCCCAAACACGCGGGTGTCCCACGACACCCGCTCGTATCCGGCATTCGGCTGGACGCGCGCAATGACTCGTAGAAAGCAACACTTTGACCTCCTTTCAGGATTTCGGCCTCGCCGATCCAATTTCGCGTGCACTTAAAGAAGAAAATTACGTCACGCCCACCCCCATCCAGGCCCAAACCATTCCCATCGCTTTGACCGGCCGCGACGTGGTCGGCATCGCCCAGACCGGCACCGGCAAGACCGCGGCATTCGCTCTACCGATTCTGCACCGCCTGCTGGAATCACGCATCCGCCCGCAACCCAAGAACTGCCGCGTGCTGGTGCTCAGCCCGACCCGGGAACTGTCCGGACAGATCCTCGAGAGTTTCAACGCCTATGGCCGGCATCTGCGGATTTCGTCCGCGCTGGCGATCGGCGGCGTACCGATGGGCCGTCAGGTCCGCTCCCTGATGCAGGGCGTGGAAGTCCTGGTCGCCACACCGGGCCGTTTGCTCGACCTGATCCAGGGCAACGCCCTGAAGCTCGCCAACGTCGAGTTCCTGGTGCTCGATGAAGCCGACCGCATGCTCGACATGGGTTTCATCAACGACATCCGCAAAATCGTCGCCAAGCTGCCGATCAAGCGGCAGACGCTGTTCTTCTCAGCCACTATGCCGAAGGACATCGCTGACCTCGCCGAGAGCATGCTGCGCGATCCAGCCCGCGTTGCCGTCACCCCGGTGGCTTCAACGGCCGAGCGCGTGACGCAGCGCATCATCCAGCTCGATCACTCCGCCAAACCCGCCACCCTGGCGCAGATCCTGAAGCAGGAGCCGGTCAACCGGGCCCTGGTGTTCACCCGCACCAAGCACGGCGCCGACAAGGTCGTGAAGGGCCTGGTGAAGGCCGGAATTCCGGCGGACGCCATCCATGGCAACAAGTCGCAGAACCACCGCGAGCGGGTGCTAGCGGCCTTCCGGTCCGGTGAGATCCGCACCCTGGTCGCGACCGATATCGCCGCGCGCGGCATCGACGTCGACGGCGTCAGCCATGTGGTGAACTTCGACCTGCCGAACGTGCCGGAAACCTACGTCCATCGCATCGGCCGCACCGCGCGCGCCGGCGCCGACGGCGTTGCGATCTCGCTCTGCGCCGGCGAGGAGATGGCTTATCTCCGCGACATCGAAAAGCTGATCCGGACCACCCTGCCGCGGGAAGACCGCCGCACGCCCGGACATCGCGACACCGAAGCTGCACCGTCGCAGCAGCGCCCCGCACGTCACGGACAGCGCAACGGATCGCCGTCCAACAACGGCGCCCGGACCAACAACGCTTCCCCCGCATCGAAGGGCAAACACCGGCGGCGGCGCGGCCCCGGCGGCACCGGTACCGCTCATCCGGCCCAGCCCGCCCGGCATGACGGCAACCGGCACGAACCGTCACGCGCATCCCACGGCGGCCAAGGCGACGGCAGCATGCAGGGCGTCGCGTTTTTGCACCGCGAAAGCCGCCCGAAGCGGCAGCCGCAACATTAATCCATCACGTTCCAAGCAATTTCCGATCCGGAGAAGTCCATGGCGAAAGAAGAACTGATCCAGTTTGAAGGGCTGGTCACCGAAATCCTTCCCGATGCCCGCTATCGCGTCCAACTCGATGCCGGGCACGAAATCGTTGCCTATACCGCCGGCAAGATGAAAAAAAACCGCATCAAGACACTGGCGGGCGATCGCGTGACAATCGAAATGTCGCCCTACGACCTGGAAAAGGGCCGGCTGATTTTCCGGCACAAGGACGAGCGGCCGAGCGGCGGACCGCCCCGCAGCGGACCGCCGCGCGGCCAGTTCCGGCGCCGGTAGGTTCCGTTCGGGATACTGTGAATCCAGACCCTGCACGCCATGCGTGCAGGGTTTCGCTCTATTTGAGGCGATTTGAACCGGTCCAAAAAATCCCGCACGTCAGGATTGTTTGAAAAGCTATTTTCGCTTATGACTAAAGTATCGATTTTCGGCCGGACGACATTGGCTATCCACCGGTACAGCCGGGTTACGCTGACGACCCTTCCAAAATTCGATCTCACCAGCTCGCCTAACAACGAGCTTTGACTATTACTATCCGAGAAGGGACTACCCCCGTGAGCATGGGCACTGTGAAGTGGTTTAACGCGACCAAAGGTTATGGATTCATTCAGCCGGACGACGGCGGCAACGATGTGTTCGTTCACATCAGCGCCGTGGAACGTGCGGGCCTCGGCACTCTGCGTGAAGGCCAGAAGATCAGCTACGAAATCGTCGCTGATCGCCGTTCCGGCAAATCATCGGCCGACAATCTTCGCGCTGCAGGCTGATCAGCCTTAGCGCAGCTCGACTGCAAACTTATCTGCCGACGACGAAAGGCCGCGCTGATAGCGCGGCCTTTTTGCTTGCGAGGCCTGAAGGTGCGCTCTCAACAGTTCGCGGGGAGCGTGCTGCTACCGTTATTGTACTGAACACAAGCCGATTGACGCGGCCGGGTATAGAACAGATCCGCCAAATCGAAATCGGCACTGATGACGGTCGTTGTCAGCGGCTTGTACGTGTAGATGATTTCGCTCTTGACCAGGTAGATGACCTGATTGTTCGGATTAAGCTCCTTCGGCACCGTAACCACATCTCCCGGCTTATACGTCGGAGTTTTGCCGCCCGTCGGCCGTGTTTCACTCCAGACAACCGTCCCCTTGCCCTGATTATCGAGCAGTTTGATTTCAGACACTGTCTGACTGGTGGTGTCGGTCGTAATCGGAAAGGGCTTCATGATCTGCTGACTTGCATCGAGCGCGCTTCCCACACCGCCGCTGTCGACCTTGGTCGCCTGCGAAATGATGTCGGAGAGCGTTCGGGCCGTAATCGTGACCTTCCTCTTGGCCGTCACGAGATTGAAGACATCGAACAGGCCAAAAAACAGCAGCACCATGAATGGCGCGATAATCGCGAACTCGATCGCCGAGACCCCGCGAACATCAGTCCGAAAGCGGCGGAGCGGTGAAAACATCGGGCGATCGGTCATATTCACATTTTCGGCCGACATCATTTCAACTTTTACCTTGAGCTCTGTATCACTCATTGGTTGTTGTACGGCTCGTTGCGAAAGGCCGCAGAGGCCTGGATAAGATATTTGCCATCCGCGAGATTCGAAATATCGAACATCCGCGCGGTCATCAATTGCCAGGGATAAAAGGCGCGTACCAGAACCGTGCTGGTCGGGCTCCCCATATCGAACAGGAATTTCGACTTGATATTGTTGGTTGCATCAACAGGCGATCCTGGATCGATGCCAGTGAATGAGGAGAAGCTCTGAATATCGATCGACAGGTTGTTGCAATCGATCAATAGGTTCAGACGCGGACACACGACCTGAGTCTTGAACGTGTCGGCGGTATAGCTGACCGCGGCGGTCTGAGCTTGTCCGGTCATGATGAGGCGAGCGGAATCCTGGACAGCCGTTTCCAAATACTGCCCCGCGAAAAAGACCATGGCCAGTTCAGCGATCGCGACCGTCAAGGCAAGAAAAATCGGCGCGACAATCGCAAATTCGACGGCTGAGCTTCCCTGCTCGCCATTTCGAAAACGGCAAAGCAGCGCATTGACGGCCGATCTTGAGCGAACGCAGGATGACATGTCAGAAATCCCGAAGGCAGGAAACAACTACCTCCAGAATATCGAAGAGTAATTGTCGAAAGCTTTCGAGCAGTCGAAACAATCCGGCACGAGAAATTAACCGTTTGTTAACGGCCGCAGCCGTTCAACGAGTAGCGGCCCCTCCCGGAGCACTCGAGTTGGCTGCCGCGGTGGTGGCGTTGCCCGCCGCTTGATTGCTGAGGTTACCGGCCTGCTCGAGCGTTGAGGTGAAATAGCCCGCGCCGTCACCGAGAGTCACGCGGCGCTGGCAAACCGGCGTGCAACTGTAAGTCTCGCGATCAACGCCACGATAGATGGTGACGAGTTTATCGGTTGGGCCCTCGACCTGAATCACCCGATCGACCAACACCGTCCCCTCTCGGTCCAGAGCGATGAAATTGGTCGCACCGTATCCCTTGCCGGTCACGACCATCATGCCACCCGCCTGAAGCGTGACGTCGGCGATCATGGGGTTTCCGACGACCAGCGTGGCAACGCGCTCGGGAAGCTTGATGAGCCTGGCCTGATCGACCACCACATCGATCTGGTCGCCCGAACCGGCAGCGTTCGCGACCAGCGGAAGCAGCGCGAAGCCGGCGACGGCAACTGAAAATCGGCAAATCCAGCGCGCATGCGCGCGCTTAACAGCAGTCGACATACTCTACCCCGGGACGTTGACAAGCCGGCCAAAGCGATACGCAGCGGTGCCGGCGCCCGACATGGCAAATCTGACGTTAATTGATGAATGAACTGCAAACAGAGCACCGGAGACTGCACCACAGCCTATTACCAGCGCTTTCCATCCGATGAGGGCCAAGCAATCCCAGAAACATCCCGATAAAAACCGCGCAATTTTGTTAATTTTATTAAGTCGACATTTACTCTGCTCAAGAACGTCCAATTGCACCGCTGTTTCTGCATTCAAATTAACTGCGCCGCAATTGTCGAATTCTAGGGTGCCCCCATGGTGAAGGCACGCCGAGGGGGCTGCCGATGCCAACAGAAGTTTCGACAGCCACGTGCAGATATGGAGCTACCTATGAAGAACCTCATCGCCCGCTTCGTGAAGGACGAGTCCGGCGCAACCGCGATCGAGTACGGCCTGATCGCAGGCGGCATCGCCCTCGCCATCATTACGATCGTCAACACGATTGGTACCCAGCTGAACACCGGCTTCGGCGTCATCAGCAGCAAGCTCAAGACGACGTCGAACTAACGACGCCGAATTTCATCGATTTCAACTCAAAAGGCTCCGGTTTATCGGAGCCTTTTGTATTTCCTACTACTCTCGAATGTCCCCACGTGCAGTGGATCAGGATGCGGGATATGCGCAAGGCGTCACCGAAAGTCCATACAGCCACTTCCTACCCCAGCGACTATCAGGACAAAGCCGTCCGGATCGTCTGTATTGCCTTGATGCTGGCGCTCGCAACCCTCGCGTGGCGTATCGCAATTGCATAGCAATTCGTTTCTCGATTATTCACCACTTGCAGTTACGGTGATGCTCCGAATGGCACTTGATTTGTCTCTATAAGCATAGTTGCTGAGTTCAGCATGGTCCTCGACATCGCACGCCTGTTCTTTCTGCCCGCACTGATGGCCTTTGCCGCGGTCAGCGACCTCCTCACCATGACGATTTCCAATCGCGTTTCACTGCTGTTGGTTGCGGGCTTCGCCGTGCTTGCCGCGTCAAGCGGCATGACGGTCAACGATCTGCTGCAGCATGGCGCCGCCGGCCTGATCGTGCTGGTGGTATCGTTCGCCTGCTTCGCCATGGGCTGGATCGGCGGCGGCGACGCCAAGGTCGCATCTGCTGCGGCACTCTGGTTTGGGCTTCCGTACCTGCTCCAGTACTTGTTGTGCGCGTCGCTGTTCGGCGGTGCCCTGACGCTGCTGCTGCTTCAATTTCGCCAATGGCCACTGCCTTATGCGCTCGGAAAACAGGACTGGCTGCTGCGCCTGCACGGCAGGGATGCCGACATCCCCTACGGGGTTGCACTCGCGCTCGGGGCTCTGGCGATCTATCCCGATACCCCATGGATCCAGGTGGTCGACCTGACGCGCTTCGCAATGTCCTGAAAGGACGCAGGGAAACACCTCATTAACGTGATTTAGATACGCCTCATTAACCATGCTTTGACCTTTAACTGGTCAAATCCGAAGACAGCGACGGACGTGTCGCCAGTGTCTTGCGGAAAGTGAAGCGTATGAATACCGGGCGTATCATCGTTCTGGCCGTCTCTTTGGCCGCCGGCGGAATCGCGCTCTATCTCTTGAGCGGAGGAGAACCCCCGCCCGTCGCGCAGGCACCCGCGCCGCAAATCGAAACGGCCGACGTTCTGGTCGCGAAGTCCGACATTCCGATGGGCCAGACCGTCTCCGGCAACGAATTGCAGTGGCAAACGTGGCCGGCTGCCAACACCAGCAGTGGCTTCATTCGTCGCACCGAGCGCCCAGACGCGCTCACCCAACTGACGGGATCCATCGCCCGGTCGCCTTTCATCGCGGGCGAACCCATTCGCGAGATGAAGCTCGTCAAGGGCCCCGGATCCGGGATCATGGCGGCGATCCTGCCGTCGGGCATGCGGGCCATTTCCACCGAGATTTCGGCCGAGACCGGTGCCGGAGGCTTTATCCTGCCGAACGATCGCGTCGACGTCATCCTGTCGCGCCGCGAGAAGAGCTCGGATCGAGGCGGCGGCGAGTCCATCGTCTCCGAAATCATTCTCAGCAATATTCGCGTCCTCGCGATCGATCAAACGATCGAAGAGAAGAACGGCCAAAAGGTCGTCGTCGGCAAGACCGCGACGCTCGAGCTGAAGCCGGAACAGACCGAAGCGCTGTCCAAGGCGCGCCAGACCGGAACCTTGGCATTGGCTCTTCGCAGCATCGTCGATGCCAGTGCACCGCCGACCCGGGCTGAGCGCGGTCAGGGCAACACGATCAACGTGGTCCGCTTCGGTATTCCGTCGACCACGACTCTGCAGAGATGATGAAGGGGCGCAAGGAATGACGCGCGGGGAACATCAGCGATCGCTGCGAACACGTATGGTTCGCGCATTGTCGTTTGTCGCAGCCGCGGCTCTGACGCTCGACCCGGTCGTCTCAGAGGTCCGCGCCGCCGACACGCGCGCGCCCGTCGCGACCGCGGTGGCAGGCCAGATGAATGCGCGCTTCCTGCCGCTGGGTATCGGCAAATCCATGGTGGTAGACCTGCCGCGGGACATCAAGGACGTGCTCGTCGCCGATCCCAAGATCGCCAACGCCGTGGTGCGGTCCGCACAGCGCGCCTACATCATCGGCGCCGCTGTCGGACAGACCAACATTATCTTCTTCGATTCGGCCGGACAGCAGATGGCGGCCTACGATATCGCCGTGACACGCGATCTCAACGGCGTTCGGGCCGCACTGCGCCAGAGCTTTCCCAACAGCGATATCCAGATCGAGGGTGTTGGCGAGGGCATCATGCTCAGCGGCTCGGCGACGAGCCCCGCTGACGCCCAGCAGGCGGCCGATATCGCGGCCAAGCTGGTCGGAGACGCAGCTAAAGTCGTCAACAACATCACCGTCCGCGGCCGCGATCAGGTCATGCTGAAGGTCACCGTGGCCGAAATCCAGCGCAACATTCTCAAGCAGCTGGGCGTCGATCTCAACAATCTGAGCAGCGGAGCGGTGCTCAGCTTTACCAACAACAACCCGTTCACCGTCAACGGCGGGGCCCTGGTTGGGGCCAACGCCATCACCGGCAATTTTCCCTCGGTTCAGGCGACGTTGCGCGCGATGGAAAGCGCCGGCGTCATCCGCACGCTGGCCGAGCCGAACTTGACGGCAATCTCCGGCGAGTCGGCGACCTTCATCGCCGGCGGCGAATTTCCCATTCCCGCAGGTTATTCCTGCGATCCGACCACACATGTCTGTACGACCCAGATTTCGTTCAAGAAATTCGGCGTGTCGCTCAATTTCACCCCGGTGGTGATGTCGGAAGGGCGGATCAGCCTGCGTGTGATGACGGAAGTGTCGGAACTGTCGAACGATAATTCCATCAATATCACACAGCAATCGTCGGCGACGTCGACCAACTCGATCACCATTCCCTCGATCCGAACCCGCCGGGCTGAGACCACCCTCGAAATTCCATCGGGTGGCTCGATGGCGCTTGCCGGATTGATCCAGGAGCAGACCAAGCAATCGATCAACGGCCTGCCCGGCCTGATGCAGCTTCCGGTGCTCGGCTCGCTGTTCCGCAGCCGCGACTACGCCAATCGGCAAACCGAGCTGATGGTGCTGGTGACGCCCTACATCGTTCGTGCCGTCGCGCAAAAAGACCTCTCACGCCCGGACGATGGGTTCGTCGACGCGGCGGATCCGCAGTCCGACCTTCTGGGCAATATCAACCGCATCTACGGTGTTCGGGGACGAACTGAGCCGGGCCGGAACTATCGCGGCAAATACGGCTTCATCACCGACTGAAACGGGACAGGACAATGACCGCACCCAGCCATCCCGTGATATCGAAGCGCCGACTTGGCGCGGTGTTGCTGCTTGCCGGCCTGTCGGTCTCGCTGGGCGGATGCCTCACCCATACCCGTGACAAAGACGGCGTCACGGCCAGCATTCCCACCGATTATCGCGAGCGCCACCCGATCGTCATCGAAGAGGCCAATAAATCGGTCGAGGTGTTCGTGGGAAGCGGACGCGGCGGCCTGAGTGCAACACAGCGTGCGGACGTGATCGGACTGGGGCAAGCCTGGCTGCGCGAGGGCACCGGAAGCCTCGTGATCGACATTCCCAAGGACACGCCGAACGCCCGCACGGCTGCAGACTCCTACCGGGAAATCCACGCCCTCCTGACCGCGCTCGGAATCCCGGCCCGCGGCATCACGACCCGCAACTATCGCCCGAGCGATCCGCGCCAGTTTGCGACGATCCGCCTGACTTACCCGCGCATCACCGCGGAGGCCGGTCCGTGCGGGCTATGGCCCGACGATCTCGGCCCATCCATCAAGAACAAGGGCTACGTCGAAAACAAGCCGTATCACAATTTCGGCTGCGCAGTGCAACGCAACATGGCCGCAATGGTCGAAAATCCATCGGATCTCGTGCAGCCCCGCCCTGAAACACCGGCCTATACCGCCCGTCGCTCCATCGCCTTCGACAAGTACCGCAAGGGCACCGCGACCGGGACACAGTATCCCGATGCCGAAAGGGCCAAACTGAGCGATCTCGGAAAATGATCAATTACGCCCAACAGAACCCGGACAGCGAAACGATCGCGCCAGCGGCGGAAGAGCATATCGCACCGGCGCCCCGCGTGTCGGTGCAGGCCTTTTGCGAGAGCGTGGAAACCGCCGCCGCCGTACAGTCCGCCGGCGCAGACCGGCGGCTGGGCAAAGCCCATCTCAAAGTCCAGATGGGCGGAATGACCGCCGCAGCCGAGGCCTACCGCAACGCGCCGACACCGAATGTCATCGTCCTGGAGACCGACGGGCGCGGCGACATTCTGGCCGGCCTGGATCACTTGGCCACGGTGTGCGATCCCGGGACCCGTGTCGTTGTCATCGGGCGGATCAACGACGTCACGCTCTATCGCGAACTGGTTCGCCGGGGCGTCAGCGATTACCTGATCACACCGGTTTCGACGATCGACATCGTTCGTTCGGTTTGCGGGCTGTTCTCGACACCCGAGGCGAAGGCGGTCGGCCGCATCATCGCGGTCGTCGGCGCCAAAGGCGGTGTTGGAGCATCGACCATCGCCCATAATGTCGCCTGGGCCATCGCGCGCGATCTCGCGCTGGATTCGGTGGTCGCCGATCTCGACCTCGCGTTCGGCACGGCGGGTCTGGACTACAACCAGGATCCTCCACAAGGGATCGCGGAGGCCGTATTTTCGCCGGATCGCGTCGACACCGCATTCATCGACCGGCTGCTGTCCAAATGCACCGACCATCTGAGCCTGCTCGCGGCACCGGCAACGCTGGACCGGGTCTATGATTTCGGAACGGAAGCCTTCGATTCGATCTTCGATACGCTCCGGAGCGCCGTGCCCTGCATCGTGCTCGACGTGCCGCATCAATGGTCCGGTTGGGCCAGGCGTGCGCTCGTCAATGCCGATGATATCCTGATCGTCGCGGAGCCGGACCTGGCGAATCTGCGAAACACCAAGAACCTGTTCGATCTGCTGAAAGCGGCGCGCCCCAACGACCGCGTCCCGCTTTATTGCCTCAACAAGACCGGGATCCCGAAACGCCCCGAGATCAGCGCCAAAGAATTCGCCAAGGCGATGGAAAGCGAGCCCGTGGCTTCGATTCCATTCGAACCGCAAGCTTTTGGCATCGCCGCCAACAACGGTCAAATGATCGCCGAGGTGTCGGCAAGCCACCGCGCCGCCGAAATATTCCTTCAGATCGCGCAACGACTGACCGGTCGCGGCGAAACCAAGAAGTCGCGCAGTTCATTGCTGGCCCCTCTCCTCGACCGGTTGAAGTCGAAGTCGTAGTTCGCGGAGTGACGTCGTGTTTGGTAAGCGCAGTGGAGCGGACACAGATACCCGGTCGGCAAGACCGGCAGGCGCCGATGCCACGCCGGCAGCGTCGACCGTCGCGCAGCGGCCGCTCGAATCGTCGACCGCCGTCGCTTCGCCCCCGCTCGCGCCGGCAAGACCGTCGACGCCGCCTCCGGTCAACGAGATTCGCCGTTCAGATAACTATTACCAGGTCAAGGCAACGATCTTCGGTGCCCTGATCGAAGCCATCGACCTTGCGCAGCTCTCGAAGCTCGACGGAGAGTCGGCGCGGGAAGAAATACGCGACATCGTCAACGAAATCATCGCCATCAAGAACATCGTGATGTCGATTGCCGAGCAGGAGGAACTGCTCGACGACATCTGCAACGACGTTCTCGGCTATGGGCCGCTCGAACCGCTGCTGGCGCGCGATGATATCGCCGACATCATGGTCAACGGTGCCAGCACGGTCTATATCGAGGTTGGCGGCAAGATTCAGAGAACCGGAATTCGTTTCCGCGACAATCAGCAATTGCTGAACATCTGCCAGCGCATCGTCAGCCAGGTCGGCCGGCGTGTCGATGAATCCTCGCCGATCTGCGATGCGCGCCTCGCCGACGGTTCCCGCGTCAACGCCATCGTCGAGCCGCTGGCCCTCGATGGTCCCGTCCTGACGATCCGAAAATTCAAACGGGACAAGCTGACTCTCGACCAGATCACGCGCTTTGGGGCGATCTCGCCGGAAGGCGCGGAGATTCTCAAGATCATCGGCCGGGTGCGTTGCAACGTGCTGATCTCAGGTGGCACCGGCTCGGGCAAGACCACGCTTCTGAATTGCCTGACCAACTACATCGACCACGACGAACGCATCATCACCTGCGAAGACGCAGCGGAGCTCCAACTGCAGCAGCCGCACACGGTGCGGCTGGAAACCCGCCCGCCAAACCTGGAAGGCGAAGGTCAAGTCACGATGCGCGAACTTGTCCGCAACTGCCTGCGCATGCGGCCCGAGCGGATCATCGTCGGTGAAGTTCGCGGACCTGAGGCGTTCGACCTGCTGCAGGCCATGAACACCGGCCACGACGGCTCGATGGGAACCCTGCACGCAAACAATCCCAGAGAAGCCCTGTCGCGATGTGAATCGATGATCACGATGGGCGGCTTCTCGCTGCCATCGCGCACCATCCGGGAGATGATCTGCTCGTCCATCGACGTGATCATCCAGGCCGCACGCCTGCGTGACGGCTCTCGCCGGATCACGCACATCACCGAAGTGATGGGGATGGAAGGCGATACGATCATCACGCAGGACGTCTTCCTGTTCGACATCGTCGGCGAGGACGCGGATGGGCGCATTCTCGGCCGGCATCGATCCACGGGCATTGGCCGACCGAAATTCTGGGAACGCGCACGTTACTACGGAGAGGAAAAGCGCCTTGCCGCAGCGCTCGACGCTGCCGAAGTCATCGTGGCCGATAGCTAGTGTGCCGAGGAATTTCGGAAACGCCACACCAGAACCGAGAGACTGCACCGGTCCGGCCGACCGGCTTTGCGAAGCGCCCTGGAGCAGACGGATGTCCGCGTCTGCCCCGGGATCGTGCTGAGGAGCGAGGGATATGAAACTGCAATCGCTGGCTTTCGCGTTTCTCGCGGCTCTCTTTGTCGGCGGGCTGGCGTGGGTGTTCATCTACCCGCTGCTCTCCGGAGAGCGGCAAAGCGCCAAACGCCGTGCATCGCTTTCCAAGGCCGAACCGGTTACCCGCATGGGCGACCGGAACCAGCGCACGCGACGCGATCAGGTCGAGGCGTCGATCAAAGAAATCGAAGAACGAAACCGGAAAGCGCAGAAAGTCGCGATTGCAACGCGAATTACCCAGGCGGGCCTGACCTGGTCGAAGGAAAAATTCATGGTCATCTCGGCCGTGCTCGGCGCGCTCGCCTTCCTGATTCCGCTGGTCGTCGGCGCAGGCCTCCTGCCGGCTCTCGGCCTGGCATTTGCCGCGGGCTTTGGATTGCCGCGCTGGATTCTCGGCTTTCTCAAGAAACGTCGTGAGAAAAAATTCCTCGCCGCATTGCCGGATGCCGTCGACGTCATCGTCCGCGGCATCAAATCGGGCCTGCCATTGTTCGACTCGCTGCGGGTCGTCGCGAATGACTCGCCTGAACCGCTCAAGAGCGAATTCGCCGCGATTGTGGAGACCCAGGCGATCGGCATGCCGCTGGGCGAAGCCTGCATGCGCCTCTACGATAGAATGCCGCTGCCGGAGGCGAGCTTTTTCGGCATCGTCATTTCAATTCAGCAAAAATCCGGCGGAAATCTCTCCGAAGCACTTGGAAACCTCTCCAAGGTTTTGCGTGACCGCAAGAAGATGGCAGGAAAAATCCAGGCGATGTCGATGGAGGCCAAGGCATCCGCCTCGATCATCGGCGCGTTGCCTCCGCTCGTCATGCTGTTCGTTTATATATCGACGCCCGACTACATCTCGTTGCTTTGGACCCATCCGACCGGACGGATCATGCTTGCTGGATCCGTCATCTGGATGACCATGGGCGTCCTCGTGATGAAACGTATGATTAATTTCGATTTCTGAGAAACCGTCATGTTCGAGTTCCTGGTCGAGAAACTCCACGACACCCGCTTTCTGGCGATGCTGCTGGCTGCGATTGCAGCCAGCGCCACCGCTTACACTCTGATTACGCCGCTGCTTGCCGGAGAGGATCTCTCCAAGCGGATGAAAGCCGTTGCCAGCGAACGCGAGCGCATCCGGCAGCGAGAGCGCGACAGGATGAATCGCACCGAAAAAGTAACCTTGCGACAGGCGCCCCGGCAACTCGTTCAGAAGGCCGTCGACGATTTCAACCTTGGAAAATGGGTCGCACAGGAGTCCGCGCGCGAAAAGCTGGTCATGGCCGGATACCGCGGTCAGGCGCCTTACACGACCTTCCTATTTTTTCGCATGGTCACTCCAATTGCCTTCTTGCTGGCGAGCGCGTTTTACGTCTTCGTGTTATCGAAGTTGCAGCAGCCCTTCACCATAAAACTCGCCATCTGCATTGGCATGTCCTATCTCGGCCTGCAGGCGCCGATGCTTTTTCTCAGGAACGCGATTTCCAAACGGCAGCTTTCGATCAAGCGTGCCTTTCCCGACGCTATCGACCTGACACTGATCTGCATCGAATCCGGCATGTCGATCGAAGCCGCGTTCCGCAGGGTCAGCCAGGAGATCAGCGCGCAATCGATCCCGCTCGCGGAAGAACTGACACTCGCAACCGCGGAGCTTTCATACCTGCAGGATCGCAAGGTCGCCTATGAGAATCTCGCCAAGCGGATCGGCCTGGAAGGCGTCAAATCCGTCGCGCTGGCGCTTCAGCAAGCTGAACGTTATGGCACACCGATGGCTCATACGTTACGCGTTCTGGCCCAGGAAAATCGCGACATGCGCATGAACGAGGCCGAGAAGAAGGCGGCGGCCTTGCCGCCGAAGCTGACCGTGCCGATGATCCTGTTCTTCCTGCCGGTCCTGTTCATCGTGATCATGGGACCGACAGCGATCAAGGTTACAGGTTACATGCACTGACGGAATGGATGTGACGTCCCCGACGATGATCTGGTCGGGGCTACTTGCCGGAAAAGCTGTCGATCAGGAGCGATGCGGGGCGGAGGCAGCTTCGCTCTGCGCGCCCTGCCGAGAACCTTCACTGCGATTGAGCATCTGCTTCAGATAGGCGACGTTGGCGGCGGCTTCTTCCGGCGGCAGATCCGCCTTGACGATGGTTTCCGCCTCGGAAAAGCGACCCTGCAGACCCACGACCAGAGCCAGATTCTGCCGGACACGAACATCGGCGCCGGGGCTGCTGTAGGCCCGACGCAGCGTTTCTTCCGATTTGGGCAGCTCCTTGGACAGCATGTAGGACAATCCGAGATTGGACAGCACCGAGGGTTCCTCAGGTACAATTTTCAGGGCGCTCGCGTAATAGCGGCGCGCCTCGTCATGACGTCCCATCTGATCCAGGGTCGTCCCTTGCACGGACAGAATGCGCCAATCGGGATTCGCCGGCGTATGGGCCTGGCTCAACGTATCGAACGCCAGCTTGAAATTGCCGTTTTCGGCCAACGCGCGTCCATAGGTCGCCAGCAGCGGCTTGTTGCCGGGGTTCGCCAGCGTTGCGGCCTCGAGCACCGCAACGGCCTGGGTGCGCTGGCCATTGGTACGCAATGCCTGACCGTATTTGAGCGCGGCGTCCGGATCTCGCGGATTGGCACGATAGCGCTCACCCAATCCGTCGATGGGAGTGCGGGCATCGCGGCCAGCCGGCGCTTCAGCCCGTGCTCCAAGAGGCCCACCCACCGAGCCGGTCACGTCGCCGGAGGATCGCGCCATCGTTTGACACCCGGCAGCCGCCGCGGCCAAGATCACCACTGTCGCTGCGGACAGCAGAAGCCGGGCAAAATGAGGCTGGTCACGCATGCGCATCTACTCACAAAATTCGACGGAATACGGCAGGAGATGACGCCATCAATAGACTGTTAACCCTAACGTCAGGTTAATCGGGCTATATCCGCCGGATCAGTCCCCTTCCTCAGGCGAGACCTTCGATGCCCAGCGTTTTTGAACCTTCCGCCTCTGCTTCGATCCCCATCACGTTCGTGACCAAATCCTCATGGGCGGACGTGAAAGCGGCGCTGCCGGCGACAGCCCGGCAATTCGCTGAAACCAACGGATTTGTGGCGAAACCGAGCCAGTACCTCGCTTTGCCGGCCGCCGATGGCGCTCTGTCCCAGGTGCTGTTCGGGCTGGAAAATGCGAATGATGGCGCAGGTGACCCGTTTCGGCCGGGCCAGCTGCCCGGGCTGCTGCCGGCCGGAGTCTATCGTTTCGCCAATGCTCCCCACGACACGCGCTTGGCGACCCTGGCGTTTGCCCTGGGCAGCTATCGGTTCACGCGCTATCGCAAGGCCGATCAGCCCGCCGCACGTCTGGTTGCGCCGGACGGGATCGACATTGACGATGTCACCCGCATCAGCGAGGCGGCCGCCCTCGCACGCGACCTGATCAACACACCGGCCAATGACTTGGGGCCGGAGGAACTCGCCCAGGCGGCGAAGGCGCTCGCGGATCGCTTTGACGCGACATTCACCTGCATCGTTGGTGACGATCTCCTGCAGCAGAACTTTCCACTGATTCACGCCGTCGGACGCGCTTCGCCGCGCGCGCCCCGCCTGATCGACATCAGCTGGGGCGATCCCGCGCACCCGAAGGTGACCTTGGTCGGCAAGGGCGTCTGCTTCGATACCGGCGGCCTCGATCTGAAGCCGTCCAGCGGCATGCTGATCATGAAAAAGGACATGGGCGGCGCCGCCAACGTGCTGGCGCTGGCGCAGATGGCGATGGCGGCGAAGCTCAAAATCCGCCTGCGGGTGCTGATTCCGGCGGTGGAAAATTCAGTCGCCGGCAACGCTTTTCGCCCGCTCGATATCTTCCCCTCACGCAAGGGACCGACCGTCGAGATCGGCAACACCGACGCCGAAGGACGGCTGGTGCTGGCCGACGCGCTGGCGCTCGCCGACGAGGACAAGCCCGACCTCCTGATCGACCTGGGAACACTGACCGGCGCCGCACGCGTCGCGCTGGGGCCAGATCTTCCGCCCTTCTACACCAATGACGAAACGCTGGCCGGCGATATCGCCCGCTGTGCCCGACAGGAAAACGATCCGTTGTGGCGGATGCCGCTGTGGCCGGCCTACGACAAATGGCTCGACTCCAAGATCGCCGACATCAACAACGCTCCCTCGAACGGCTTCGCCGGCTCGATCACCTGCGCACTGTTCCTGCAACGCTTCGTCGAGGCGGCGAAAAGCTGGCTGCATGTCGATATCTACGGCTGGACGCCGACCGCCAAGCCGGCGCGGCCCGAAGGCGGCGAATGCCAGGCGGCGCGCGCGATCTACAAACTGCTGAGCGAACGTTATGGCTGATCCACGCCTTACTCCCGCCCGTCCCGACCTCGCGGCCATGCACCTTCAGGGCGAGGTCAAGGCCGAACGCTTTGTCGAGGGCGAAGACTTCGAGGTGTTCGATGCCATCGTGCCACTGCGGAGAGAGCCTTCGCACGACGCCGCGCTCGATACCCAGGCGCTCAAGGGCGAACGCATCACCATCTATGACCGCAACATCGAAGGTTGGGCGTGGGGACAGTTGCAGAGCGACGGGTATGTCGGCTGGCTTCCCGATCTAGCGTTGGTGGTGCCGCGCACCACGCCGACGCACAAGGTTACAGCGCTGAGGACCTTTGCTTTCCCCGGACCGTCAATCAAGTTGCCGCCGGTCGACACGCTTCCGCTCGGCGCCCTGGTGGAAATCGTGCGAACGGACGATAGCTTTGCCATCACCAGCCAGCGACACTATCTGCCGCTCGCTCATGTCGCAGGCATCGATCACACCGAGGGCGACTTCGTCGCGGTCGCGGAGCGCTTTATCGGAACGCCGTATTTGTGGGGCGGCAAAACCAGCCTCGGGATCGATTGCTCCGGCCTGGTGCAGATTGCGCTCGCCGCGACCGGCGTGGCGGCACCGCGCGACAGCGACATGCAAGAGAGTGCACTCGGAACTGCGGTGCCATCGGCGCTGTGGATCGACGCCCGGCGTGGCGACCTGCTGTTCTGGAAGGGCCATGTCGCGATCGTGCGCGACGGTGACACGCTGATCCACGCCAACGCCCATCACATGATGACGGCGCTCGAGCGGACACGGGACGCGATCGAGCGGATCAGGGCTGCGGGCAGCGAATTGACCAGCGTGAAAAGGTTGGAAACCTAACTCTCAGCAATCGGCGCCGCCTCATTGCGGAAAGCGGCAGCAAACAGCGCTCGCGTGTAATCGGTTTTCGGAGCCTTGAACAGCTCCGCAGCCGGCCCTTCCTCGACGATCTTGCCGTGACGCATCACGATCAAATGGCTCGCCAGCGAGGCCACTACCCGCAGATCATGCGAGATGAACATGTAGGTCAGATCGCGCTTGCGCTGCAGATCGCGTAATAGCTCGACCATCTGGGCCTGGAATAGCATATCCAGGGCGCTGGTCGGCTCGTCCAGAACCACGAAGTTCGGCTCCAGCACCACCGCGCGGGCGATGCTGATGCGCTGGCGCTGGCCGCCGGAGAATTCGTGTGGGTAACGAAAGCGCGTCTGCGGATCGAGCCCGACCTCGGTGAGCGCCTTGACCACACGCGCCTCGCGCGCATCGTAGTCGAGCGACGGCTGGTGCACAGTCAGCCCTTCGGCCACGATGTCGCCGACCGACATGCGGGGGCTCAATGCGCCGTAAGGGTCCTGAAACACGATCTGCATGTCGCGCCGAAACGGCCGCATTTCCTTGAAGCGCAGTCCTTGAATGTCCTTGCCAAGAAAGACGATCGGGCCGTCGGATGAAATCAGCCGCAGCAGCGCCAGACCAAGAGTGGTCTTGCCTGATCCGGATTCCCCGACCACGCCGAGCGTCTCGCCCTTGCGGACCGACAGGCTGACACCATCCACCGCCTTGATCTGGCCGACGGTGCGGCGAAGCAAACCACGCTTGATCGGAAACCAGACTTTCAGATCGTCGGTCTTGATCACGACCGGTTCTGTCGGGCGCGGCGGTGCGGGATCCGGCTTCGGCTCGGCCGCAAGCAGCGCCCGGGTGTAAGGATGCTGGGGATCGGTGAACACCTGTTCCACCGGGCCCTTTTCCACGATCTTGCCGTTGTTCATCACACAGACCACGTCCGCAATCCGGCGCACGATGCCGAGATCATGGGTGATGAACAACAAGCTCATGCCGAGTCGGGCGCGGATATCCGCCAACAGCTTCAGGATCTGCGCCTGCACCGTGACGTCGAGTGCGGTGGTCGGCTCATCGGCGATCAGCAGATCCGGCTCGTTAGCCAGCGCCATGGCGATCATCACCCGCTGGCGCTGGCCACCGGACAATTGATGCGGATAACTCCCGAGGCGCGTCTCGGGTTCGGGAATCCCGACCTGGGTCAGCAGTTCCAGGATGCGGGTCCGCGCCGCCGCGCCGCGCAGTCCCGCGTGCAGCAACAGTATCTCGCCAATCTGCGCTTCGATCGTGTGCAGCGGATTGAGCGAGGTCATCGGCTCCTGGAAGATGATCGAAATATCGTTGCCGCGGATCGAGCGAATCTCGTTCTCCGTCAACGGCAGCAACTCCTGACCCTTGAAGCGGATCGAGCCGGAGGGATGATGTGCAGTTGGATACGGCAGCAGCTTCAGCACCGACAGCGCACTGACCGACTTTCCGGAGCCGGATTCCCCGACCAGTGCCACGCACTCGCCACGTCTGATCTCGAATGAAATCCTGTCGACGGCGACGGATGAGCCAAAGCTGACCGAGAGATCGCGCACATCGAGCAGCGGCTGGTTGATCGCATCCATCGCGGCTACCTGAAGGTCTTGCGTGGATCGAACGCGTCACGCACCGCTTCGCCAATGAAGATCAAGAGCGACAGCATGATCGCGACCGAAAAGAAGCCGGCGAAGCCGAGCCACGGCGCCTGGATATTGGCTTTGCCCTGCGACAACAGCTCGCCCAGCGAAGGCGAGCCGGGCGGCAGGCCGAAGCCGAGGAAATCCAGCGCGGTCAGCGTCATCACCGAGGACGACACGATGAAGGGCAGGAACGTCATGGTCGCGACCATGGCGTTGGGCAGCAGATGTCGAAACATGATGGTGCCGTTCGACACGCCGAGCGCCCGGGCCGCCTGGATGTACTCGAAGTTGCGTCCGCGCAGGAATTCAGCGCGGACCAGTCCCACCAGCGACACCCAGGAAAACAGCAGGAGAATGCCGAGCAGCACGAAGAAGCCCGGCACCAGCACCGACGACAGGATCAGCAGCAGATACAGCGAAGGGATGGCACTCCAGATTTCGATGAAGCGCTGGAAACCAAGATCGACCCAGCCGCCGAAATAGCCCTGCACGCCGCCGGCTGCGATACCGATGATGGACGATGTGATGGTCAACGCCAGGCCGAACAGCACGGAAATGCGGAAGCCGTAGATCAGCCGCGCCACCAGGTCGCGCCCCTGGTCATCGGTGCCGAGCCAGTTGTATTCCAGATCCCGGCAGCTCTTCAGCCCCTTGCGTTCGACCACCGGCTTGCACTCTGCCTCCGTCAGCATCCAGGTCGGTTTGGATGGCGCCGGCGTCGGCAAATCGAGGTTATGCGTATCGTAGGAGTAGCGGATCGGCGCCCAGACGATCGAGCCATTCTTCTCCGCAATCAATTTCTGCAGATAGGGATCGCGATAATCGGCCGCGGTTTCGAAATCGCCGCCGAACGCGGTCTCCGGATAGTTGAAGAACGCCGGCCAATACAAATGCCCGTCATACTTGATCAACAACGGACGATCGTTGGCGATCAGCTCGGCGAACAGCGATACGAAAAACAGGATTGCAAACAGCCAGAGCGACCAGTAGCCGCGCCGGCTGGTCTTGAAATTCTGCCAGCGGCGCTTGTTCAGCGGCGATGGGCTGAACTTGTGCCGGGTCACCGGCACCGCGTCCCCGAGCGGGGCAACCGTGGTGGTCTCGATCGGCTCCGGTGCGATCACGCTCATCACACCTCCCGCGCCTCGAAATCAATCCGCGGATCGATCCACATATAGGCGAGATCGGACAGCAGATTGACCACGAGTCCGACCAGCGAAAAGATATAGAGCGTGCCGAAGACCACGGGGTAATCGCGGTTCAACACACTCTCAAAGCCGAGCAGACCCAGTCCGTCGAGAGAAAAGATGGTTTCGATCAGCAGCGAGCCGGAAAAGAAGGCGTGAATGAAGGCCCCGGGAAAGCCTGCGATCACGATCAGCATGGCATTGCGGAAGATGTGATTGTAGAGCACCTGGCGCTCATTGCAGCCCTTGGCGCGCGCGGTCATCACATACTGCTTGCGGATTTCGTCGAGGAACGAGTTCTTTGTCAGCAGTGTCATGGTGGCGAAGGCGCCGAGCGCCATCGAGACCAGTGGCAACGTCAGGTGCCAAAAGTAATCGATGATTTTCCAGTACCAGGGGAATTGCGACCAGCCGTCCGACGTGAGCCCTCGCAACGGGAACAGATCCCAGAACGATCCGCCCGCGAACAGGATGATCAGCAGAATCGCGAACAAGAACCCCGGAATGGCAAAGCCGATGATGATAATGCCGGAGGTCCAGACGTCGAACCGGGAGCCATCGCGCACGGCCTTGCGGATGCCGAGCGGGATCGAGATCAGGTAGGTCAGCAGTGTCATCCAGATGCCGAGCGACATCGAGACCGGCAGCTTTTCCTTGACCAGTTGCAGCACGCTGACGTCACGGAAATAGCTCTTGCCGAAATCGAAACGGGCGTAGTTCCACAGCATCAGCAGGAAGCGCTCGGGCGCCGGCTTGTCGAAACCGAACTGCTTTTCGAGATTCTTGATGAAGGCGGGATCGAGCCCCTGCGCGCCGCGGTATTTCGAATTCACCGCATCCCCTGCCGCACCCGGCTGGGCGCGGGCGCCGAAATCACCGCCCGACGATCCCGAAATGCGCGAGCTCGCGCCAGTGTCGGCGCCGCTCAACTGTGCGATCACGCGTTCGACCGGCCCGCCTGGCGCGAACTGCACCACGACGAACGAGACCAGCAAGATGCCGAGCAGGGTCGGCACCATTAGCAGCAACCGGCGGGCGATATAGGCGCTCATGGTTTGACGGCCTGTTCCGGCTTTGCGGGCTCAGTCCACCACAGATCCGGCGCGCCGACACCGGACACGTAGCGCGGCAGATTGGGCGGATGCCCGAACACATCCCAATAGGCGATTGGATGGGTGGCGCGGAACCACTGCGGCACCCAGTAACGGCCGGCGCGGAACACGCGGTCGAACGCCCGGCAGGCAACCCTCAGATCGTTGCGATTGTCGGCGCCGATGATGCGCTCGATCAGGGCGTCAATCGCGGGGTTCTCGATGCCAGCAAGATTGTACGAGCCCTTGGTCTTTGCCGCCTGCGAGGAGAAGAACGGACGCATGCTGTCGCCGGGAGTCGAGGACATCGAGAAGCGCTGCACGGTGAGGTCGAAATCGAAATCGTCGACGCGCGCACGATACTGGACCGGATCGACCAGACGGAAGGTCGCTTCGATCCCAAGCGTGCCGAGATTTTTGATATAGGGCATGTGATGCGGCTGGAACGTCGGCTCGTCCATCAGGAACTCGAGCCGAAAGATCTCGCCGTTGGGCAGCATGCGCTTGCCGTCCTTGACCGGAAAACCGGCGTCCTGCAGCAGCTGCGAGGCCTTGCGCAGCAGGCTGCGGTCCTGGCCGGAGCCGTCGGTCACCGGCGGCAGGTACGGCACGCCGAACACTTCATCGGGGATTTGACCACGGAACGGCTCAAGCAGCGCCAGTTCTTCCGGCGGCGGCGGTCCGTTCGCCATCATGTCGGAGTTCTGAAACGGCGACACCGTGCGCGCATACGCGCCGTACATGATGGTCTTGTTGGTCCACTCGAAATCAAAGGCGTTGATCAACGCCTCACGCACCCGCGGATCCCTGAACCGGTCGCGGCGGGAGTTGATGAACCAGCCTTGCGCGCCCGACGGCGTATCGTCCGGCAATGTCTCGCGCTTGACCCGGCCATCCTTGATCGCCGGAAAATCGTAACGGGTCGCCCACACCCGCGACGTGAATTCCTCGCGAAACAGATAGCTGCGCCCGGTAAAACCTTCGAACGCCACGTCGCGGTCACGGTAGAATTCGTAGCGGACCACGTCGAAATTGTACAAGCCGCGCGACACCGGCAGGTCCGCCGCCCACCAGTCCTTAACCCGGTCGAATTCGATATAGCGTCCGGCTTCAAAACGGCCAACCTTGTAAGGCCCAGAGCCGAGCGGGATATCGAGGGTGGATTCGTCGAACGGCCGCATCGCGTAATAGGCCCTGGAAAAAATCGGCAAGCCCGCGACATAGAGCGGCACATCACGCGCACGCTTTTCCGCGAACGTCACCAGCAGCGTCGCATCGTCGAGCGCCTCAGCCTTGACCATATCGCGCAGCTGCTGCTGGATAATGGCGTGGCCCTTCTCCTTCAACACCGTCAGCGAGAACGCCGCGTCCTGCGCCGTCAGCTTGCTGCCGTCATGGAAACGCGCTTCCGGGCGCATGGTGAAACGGTAGGCCAACTTGTCGGCGGAAATCGCCACGGATGCTGCGGCAAGCCCGTACATGCCGTCGGGCTCATCAGCGGCCGACGTCATCAGCGTGGTGAACGTCATCGCCATGCCCTGGGCACCGTCGCCCTTGAGAATGTAGGCATTGAGTGAATTGAACGTCAGGAACGACTGGTTGTAGGCCCGCACCGAAGGAATGGTCGAATAAACCCCTCCCTTCGGCGCGTTGAGATTGACATAATCGAAGTGATGGAAGTCCGCCGGATATTTCAGGTCGCCGAACACCGAAATGCCGTGGACACTCTGCCCGGGCTCGGTCGCCATTGCCGGCCGCAGCACCGCAGCCGCCGCCGCGCTGCCACCAACGGCCAGCACAGCGCGTCGTGTGATCGACGGCACGCGAGAGCCGCGGCTCAAGAGCGTCTGCCTATGCGGGTGGCCTTGTCGACGTCGTACCACCACACCGTGGGGAATGCGGACGCGCCGTATTTCGGCAACTGCGGAGGCCGTCCGAAACGATCCCAGCGGGCGAGCCGCTGCTTGTTGTAGGTCCATTGCGGCACCACGAAGTGATTCCACAACAGCACGCGGTCGAGCGCCTTGGTCGCAGCGACCAGATCGTCGCGATTCTTGGCGAAGATGACGCGCTCGATCAGCGTATCAACCGCTTTGTCCTTGATGCCGATATAGTTGCGCGAGCCGGCCTGGTCAGCGGCTTGCGAGCCCCAGAAATAGCGTTGCTCGTTACCGGGCGACAGCGACTCCGGCCAGAGCCCGGTGATGATATCGAAATCCCACTGTCGTAGCCGATTCTCATACTGCGCATCGTCAACCGTGCGCGCCGTCACGCCGACCCCCAGCCGCTCCAGCGACGGCTTGTAGAACAGCACGTAACGCTCACCGTTTGGGTCGTAGCTCAGGAACTCAACGTTCAGGGCTTCGCCCGTCTTGACGTTGGTCATCTTGCGGTCGCGCACCTCGTAGCCGGCTTCCTTCATCAGCCGCACGGCCTCACGAAGGTTGTTGCGAACCGCATCCGCCGCGCCGTTGACGGGATTGGTGTATTCGGTGGTGAAGACCTCCGGTGGGACCTTGGCGCGCACAGTTTCCAGGATAGCCAGTTCGGCGCCTTGCGGCAGTCCGGACGAGGCAAGCTCGGTGCCCTCGAAATAGCTTTTGATACGCGTGTACTGGCCGAAGAAGATCTGCTTGTTCATCTCCTCGAAATCGAACGCCATATTGAAGGCACGGCGCAACCGTGCATCCTTGAATTTGTCGCGCCGAATGTTAAAGGCAAACGCCTGCATGATACCGCTGTTGCGGGTCTCGAATTCCTCGAGCAGCACACGATTGTCCTTCACAGCCGGAAAATCGTACGCAGTGGCCCAGTTCTTGGCGCTGTTCTCAGCGCGGTAATCCACTTGATCGGCCTTGAAGGCTTCGATCGCCACGATGGAATCGCGGAAATATTCGAACCGCAGCTCGGCGAAATTGTCCTGACCGATGTTGACGTTGAGCTTGGATCCCCAATACTCGGGAACACGTTCGTAGGAAATAGAACGGCCGGGGACGAAGTCCTTGATGCGATAGGCGCCACACCCCAGCGGCTTTTCCAGCGTGGTCGTACCGATGTCGCGCTTGCGTCCCTGCTCGTCGGTGCCCTCCCACCAGTGTTTCGGCAGCACCACCAATTGCCCGACGATCTGCGGCAACTCACGGTTGCCCGGCCCGTCAAAAGTGAATTTCACATCGCGATCCCCTACCTTTTCCGCCTTCACCACGTGGAGGTAGTAGCCCGACATCCGCGGATTGTGGGTCTTGAAGGCATCGAGGGAGAAGATAACATCTTCCGGCGTCACCGGTTTGCCGTCGTGCCACTTGGCCTCGGCCCGCAACCGGTAAATGGCCGAACTGAAATCGTCCGGATAGCTAACGGCCTCCGCCAGCAAGCCATACTCAGTAGAAATTTCATCCAGCGAGGGGACGGTCAACGTATCATAGATCTGGTTAACCCCCGCGGCGATATTCCCCTTCACGCCGGCGACCGCGACATTGAAGCTATCGAACGTCCCGTTCGCAATCTGCCTGATAATGCCGCCCTTCGGCGCATCGGGATTGACGTAGTCGAAGTGCTTGAAGCCCGCCGGATATTTGATATCGCCGAACAGCGACAACCCGTGCCGCCATCTCGTATCGGCCGGAGCCGTTTGCGCATTCGCGGCATCGATCAAAAGACCGGCAGATGTGATTTGGAATAGCGGAGCCGTTGCAGCAATGGCTCCGCCCTGGAGAACGCGGCGTCGGGAAATCTTCAAACAACTAATCCTGTACTTGTGCCGGTTTGCACGGCAGGGCCAACGCCCCCCGATCAACGTCCCCAGCGATTATGTCGGTTTTTGGATGGGTTGCCACCCCTCACGAGGTCGTTTCCGACGGCCAACGCGCAAAAGTGACTGTTGTTCACCAGGCGCATTTTGTCGCGGCGATTCACCGGCCTGGGTAGGGGCACGTTGCATACGAAAACGGCCAGGGCGAGCCTGGCCGTCGAAACATGACAAAATCGCAACCAGCGATTATTTCGCAGCGGTCGGGAGCGGCGCGGGATTTTCCGCCAGCGTGCGCAGATAGTCGATGACGTCGGCGCGCTCGCTGTCCTTGGGCAGGCCGGCGAAGCCCATCGCGGTGCCGGGGATGTAGCCCTTCGGATTGTGCAGGAACTTGCTGAGTTCGTCGAAGGTCCACTTGCCGCCCTTGGCCTTCATCGCAGCAGAGTAGTTGAACCCGGCTTCGACCGCGCGGTCGCGGTTCACGATGTCGTAGAGATTCGGACCCACCCGGTTCGGGCCGCCCTTTTCGAAGGTGTGGCAGGCGGCGCACTTCTTGGCCGATGCCGCGCCCTTTTCAACCGAGGCGGTCTGCAGCAGCTTTTCGATCGGCTCAGCCGGCGCGGCCGCTTCCTTGGCCCCGCCGCCGCTGGCGGTCTCTTCCTTGGCCGCGATCTCGAAACCCGGCTTTTCCACCTTCTTGGGCGAGAAAACCGCACCCGCGGTCAGATTCGTCACCATCAAGACCAGGCAGGTGCCCAGAATTGCGCCCATGATTTTGTTGAGTTCGAAGGAGTCCATAGCGGATCAGGCCCCACGCCGGAAGGTCACGTTATAAGCACGAATGATGTGATTGAAGACCAAAAATCGGCCCAAAAATCAAGCGTTCGCAGCCGCAGAAACGGCTAGCGACGAGATAACGGTTTGCCTGCGCTCTGGCAACCCGTATAACCCGCCCGGCGTCGTTGAAAACGCCCGCAATTTCGCGTTTTTCCACTCTGACCCACCCCGTTTTGCCGATGGCCAGATCCGATACATTGCTGCTGATTCCCTCCCGCATGGCTTCGACCCGCCTGGCGGGAAAGCCGCTGAAGGATATCGCCGGCTTGCCGATGATCGTCCAAGTCGTGCGCCGCGCCGAGGAAGCCCGGATCGGCCGGGTGGTGGTGGCCACCGATACGTCCGAGATCGCCGACGCCGTGACCGCACATGGCGGAAAGGCCATCATGACCCGGGACGACCATCCGTCGGGATCGGACCGGATCTACGAGGCGCTGTGCAAGCTCGACCCTTCCGGGCAGGTCCGCACCATCATCAATGTCCAGGGTGACCTGCCCACCATCGCCGCCGACGACATCCGCGCCGTGCTGGGACCGCTGCAGGACCCCGCGGTCGACATCGGCACGCTGGCGGCTGTCATCGCGAAGGACGAGGAGCACACCAACCCAAGCGTTGTGAAGATGATCGGTTCGCCAATTACGACAAGTCATCTGCGCGCGCTGTATTTCACCCGCGCCACCGCCCCCTACGGCGATGGCCCGCGTTATCATCATATCGGCCTCTATGCTTATCGCCGCGAGGCCCTGGCGCGGTTCGTCACGCTGCCGCCCTCGCCGCTGGAGCGGCGTGAAAGCCTCGAACAGCTGCGCGCGCTGGAAGCCGGCATGCGGATCGACGTCACGGTTGTTGACTCGGTCCCGCTCGGCGTCGATACGCCCCATGACCTCGAAATCGCCCGCGAGATGCTGGCGGCGAAATCCTGACTGAACAATCGAACCCACCAACCGTGACGAGCAGACCGATGAAAATCGCATTCCAGGGCGAAATGGGCGCGAACTCCCATATCGCCATCGTCGAGGCCTTTCCTGACGCGGAGGCCGCCCCCTATGCGACGTTCGAGGATGCGCTTGCCGCGATCGCCTCGGGCGAAGCCGATCTCGGCATGATTCCGATCGAGAATTCGGTGGCCGGACGCGTCGCCGATATCCATCACCTGCTGCCGCATTCCGGGCTGTTCATCGTCGGCGAATGGTTCCTGCCGGTCCGCCATCAGCTGGTGGCGCCGCGCGGCGCCAAGCTCAGCGACATCAAGACCGTCGAAAGCCATGTCCATGCGCTGGGCCAGTGCCGCAAGGTCATCCGCAAGCTCGGCATCAAGCCGATTGTCGCCGGCGATACCGCAGGCTCCGCCCGCGCCATTGCGGAGCGCGGCGACAAGACCTGCGCGGCGATCTCCTCCCGACTGGCCGCGCAGATCTACGGCCTCGATGTTCTGAGCGAGGACATTGAGGACGAGGCCCACAACACCACGCGCTTCGTGCTGCTGGCCCGCGAGGAGAAATGGGCCAAGCCGGACTCAGGCCCGCTGGTCACAACTTTTGTATTCCGGGTGCGCAACCTGCCGGCCGCGCTCTACAAGGCCATGGGCGGTTTCGCCACCAACGGCGTCAACATGACCAAGCTGGAAAGCTACATGGTGGACGGCAATTTCTTTGCCACGCAATTCTACGCCGATGTGGACGGCCATCCGGAAGATCGCGGCCTGGCCTACGCCCTGGAGGAGCTGAAGTTCTTCTCGCGCGAATTCCGCATTGTCGGCGTCTATCCGGCGCACCCGTTCCGGGCGACGTTCAGCGAAACCAAGGATTAAGGTCGAAGATTACGCTGCCTTGGCGAGGCCGAACGCGTCGGCCAGCAGGCTATAGGAACGCTTGCGCGCCTCGTGGTCGAACACGGCGGTGATGACCATCACCTCGTCCGCCTCACTCGCTGACATCAGCGGCTGGATCTTGTGCAGCACCGTTGCCGGACTGCCGACAAACAGCCGGGAACGGTTACGCGTCACCGCAGCCCGCTCATTTTCCGTATATGGATAAGCCAAGGCCTCCTCGGGCGAGGGCAGCGGCAGATACTGGCCGCGATCGCGACGCAGGCGGTTGAGATCGGCGGATGAGGCCAGCCGCTCCGCCTCCTCATCAGTGTCCGCGACAATGACCGCGATCGCCAGAATGCCGCGCGGCGTCGCGCACCAGCGCGACGGCTGGAAGTGGCGGCGGTAATGGGTCAGCGCCTCGACCGCATCATATGAGGCAAAATGGTGCGCGAACGCGAAACCCATGCCGACCTGCGCGGAGAGCTGAGCACTGTAGTCGCTGGAGCCGAGCAGCCAGATCGGCGGCAGCGGGGTGTCGTCGGGCATCGCGACCACGTTGTTGAAGGGGTGACCGGCAGGAAATTCGCGGGTCTCCCACAGCATCAGCTCCTGCAGCCGCTCGAGGAAATCGTCGCCGTCACGATCCAGCAACCGCTGGCGCAGCGCGTAGCTGGTGGCGCGATCGGTGCCCGGCGCACGCCCGAGCCCGAGATCGATCCGGCCCGGAAATAGTGCCTCCAGCATCTTGAAGCGCTCGGCCACCACCAGCGGCGCGTGGTTGGGCAGCATCACGCCGCCTGAGCCGACTCGGATGCGCTCGGTTACCGCGGCGATCTGGCCGATCATCAGGTCCGGCGAAGGGCTCGCGACCGAGGACAGATTGTGATGCTCGGCCAGCCAGTAGCGGACATAGCCGAGCCGGTCGGCGTGCCGCGCCAGATCGATGCTGTTGCGGAGCGCGGTGGCGGGTTTGGTGGCTGATGTGACGACCGAGAGGTCGAGGATCGAGAGCGGAGGCATGCTTTTAAGCTAAAGGTTCAGACCGCCGCTTCAAAGGGCGCGGTAACCAGCGGATAGCCGAAGTTGAAACGTCCTTACCGACCGAGAATGGGCCAATTTTTGGATTTATGACATTAATTATATTATGCCCACAATTTTGAGCGCATGAAAATAATCTCAAAATACTATATTTATACGCATTATCAAATATATAGACAGGAACACCTCCGCGATCGAGACTGAAGAAATCTGCCCAATGACAGAATAAATTGCCGTTATATAGGGAAAATTATGGACTAAATGGGCAATTTCCCATCCAATTCCGGTGTTCGGTGGGCTGGGCGGAACGCCGATCTTCCCTTATGTTCGGCACCCAGATCGCCAGAGGAGCCCGGCCACCTGACCGGAGCTAGCCCATCAGAACCAGGGTTGCGTGGAGTCGAGACACATCATGAGTGAGACCGCGTTGTCCTCCCGGGCCGCCCATAGCGGCGCCCCTGCAAAACAGCCCCGGATTTCGTTCGAATTCTTCCCGCCCAAGACGGAGGAGATGGAGACGAACCTGTGGGAGACCATCAAGCGGCTGGCGCCGCTGCAGCCGTCGTTCGTCTCGGTGACTTACGGCGCCGGCGGCTCGACCCGCGAGCGCACCCACTCGACGATCACCCGCATTCTCGGCGAGACCGACCTGTTGCCGGCAGCGCACCTGACCTGCGTCGGGGCATCGCGTGCGGAAATCAGCGATATCGTTGGCCGTTATCATGATGTCGGCGTCCGTCACATCGTCGCCCTGCGCGGCGATCCGGCCGGCGGCATGGGCACGCCCTACGTGACGCATCCCGACGGCCACAAGAATTCCGCCGACCTCGTCGCCGACATCAAGCGGCACTATCCGGATATCGAGGTCTCGGTCTCCGCCTATCCCGAAAAGCATCCGGAAAGCCCGGACTTCGATGCCGATATCGATTTCCTGAAGGCCAAGGTCGATGCCGGTGCGGCGCGGGCGATCACCCAGTGCTTCTTCGACAACGATCTCTATTATCGTTATGTCGATCGGGTTCGCGCCCGCGGCATCGATATTCCGATCGTGCCCGGTATCCTGCCGGTGCAGAGCTTCAAGCAGGTGCGAAACTTCGCCACCCGCACCGGCACGAGCCTGCCATCCTGGCTCGAAGCCAAGTTCGACGGCCTCGACAACGATCCGGAAACCCGCAAGCTGGTGGCCGCAACCGTCGCTGCGGGCCAGGTGCAGAAGCTCGCCAAGCAGGGCGTCGACAACTTCCATTTCTACACCATGAACCGCGCCGATCTCGTGTTCGCCATCAGTCATCTGCTGGGCTTGCGTCCGGTTTCGCAGAAAGCCGCTTGAGCCCGTCATGACAGCGAAGATCCAGTCCGAGACCGAAACACGTCTGCGCAAACTCGCGAGCGAGCGCATCCTGGTGCTCGACGGTGCCATGGGCACCATGATCCAGGCGCTTGAATTCGACGAGGCGGCGTTCCGCAGCGAGCGGTTCAAGGATTTTCACCGCGACGTGCGCGGCAACAACGATCTGCTGATCCTGACCCAGCCGGACGCGATCCAGACCATCCATGCGCAGTACCTGCGCGCCGGCGCCGACATCGTCGCCACCAACACCTTCTCGTCGACCTCGATCGCGCAAGCCGATTACGAGATGTCCGACCTCGCTTACGAACTCAATCTGCAGGGCGCGAAACTGGCGCGCGCGGCGGCGGATATTGTCAGCGCCGAGGATGGCAAACCACGTTTTGTCGCCGGCGCGCTCGGACCGACCAACCGCACGGCATCGATTTCTCCGGATGTCTCGAACCCGGGCTATCGCGCCGTGACCTTCGACGATCTGCGGATCGCCTATAGCGAACAGATCAATGGCCTGCTCGACGGCGGCGCTGATCTGCTGCTGGTCGAGACCATCTTCGACACCCTCAACGCCAAGGCCGCGCTGTATGCGGTGGCCGAGATCTGCGAGGCGCGTGGCATTCATGTGCCGGTGATGATCTCCGGCACCATCACCGACAAATCCGGGCGCCTGCTATCCGGCCAGTTGCCGGAAGCGTTCTGGTATTCGGTACGTCACGCCGATCCCGTCACCATCGGCTTCAATTGCGCACTCGGTGCCGAAGACCTGCGCGCCCATATTGACGATATCGGCCGCGTCGCCGATACGCTGGTGTGCGCTTATCCCAACGCCGGCCTGCCGAACGAATTCGGTCAGTATGACGAGAGCCCCGAGTACATGGCGCGCCTGGTCGGCGAATTCGCCCAGTCCGGCCTGGTCAACATCGTCGGCGGCTGCTGCGGCACCACGCCGGATCATATCGCGGCGATCGCAGCCGCCGTGGCGCCCCACCCTCCGCGCAAGGTGGTGGAGATCGCACCGCGACTGCGGCTGTCCGGACTGGAGCCGTTCGAACTGACGCCGGAAATCCCGTTCGTCAATGTCGGCGAGCGCACCAACGTCACCGGTTCGGCCCGCTTCCGCAAACTGATCACCAACGGCGATTATACCGCCGCGCTGCAGGTCGCGCGCGACCAGGTCGAGAGCGGCGCGCAGATCATCGACGTCAACATGGACGAAGGCCTGCTCGATTCCGAGCTGGCAATGACCACCTTCCTGCATCTGGTCGCGTCCGAGCCCGACATCGCCCGCGTGCCGGTGATGGTCGATTCCTCGAAATTCCATGTCATCGAAGCCGGCCTGAAGTGTGTTCAGGGCAAGCCGATCGTCAACTCGATCTCGATGAAGGAAGGCGAAGAGAAATTCATCCACGAAGCCACCATCGCGCGCCGCCATGGCGCCGCCGTGGTGGTGATGGCTTTCGACGAACAGGGCCAGGCCGATACCTTCGCGCGCAAGACCGAGATCTGCAAACGCGCCTACGACATCCTGGTCAATCAGCTGAACTTCCCGCCGGAAGACATCATCTTCGATCCGAACGTGTTCGCGATCGCCACCGGCATCGAGGAACACAACAATTACGGGGTCGATTTCATCGAGGCGACGCGCTGGATCCGCCAGAACCTGCCGCACGCGCATATCTCCGGCGGCGTCTCCAATTTGTCGTTCTCGTTCCGCGGCAACGAGCCGGTGCGCGAAGCCATGCACTCGGTGTTCCTGTATCATGCCATCAAGGCCGGCATGGACATGGGCATCGTCAACGCCGGACAGATGGCCGTCTATGACGACCTCGATCCCGAGCTGCGCCAGGTTTGCGAGGAGGTCATCCTCAACCTCGATCCCGGCGCGTCCGAGCGGCTGCTGGCGCTGGCGGAGAAATTCCGCGGCAAGGACGGCAAGCAGACCAAGGAAGCCGATCTCGCCTGGCGGGAATGGCCGGTGGACAAGCGGCTGTCGCACGCACTGGTGCACGGTATCACCGAATTCATCGAGGCCGACACGGAGGACGCGCGCGCGCTCGCCGATCGGCCGCTGGCAGTGATCGAAGGCCCGCTGATGGCCGGCATGAACATCGTCGGCGACCTGTTCGGCGACGGCAAGATGTTCCTGCCGCAGGTGGTGAAGTCCGCCCGCGTCATGAAGCAGGCCGTCGCTTATCTGATGCCGTTCATGGAAGAAGAAAAAGCGCGCAACCTCGCCAATGGCGTCGCCACCGACGGCCGCAACTCGGCCGGCAAGATCGTGCTCGCCACCGTCAAGGGCGACGTGCACGACATCGGCAAGAACATCGTCGGCATCGTGCTCCAGTGCAACAATTTCGAGGTGATCGACCTCGGCGTCATGGTGCCGGCAGCCAAAATCATCGAAACCGCGAAAGCCGAACAGGCCGACATCATCGGCTTGTCCGGCCTGATCACGCCATCGCTCGACGAAATGTGCCACCTGGCAGCCGAGATGGAGCGTAACGGCCTCGACCTGCCGCTGCTGATCGGCGGCGCCACGACGAGCCGCGTCCACACGGCGGTGAAGATCGACCCGAACTACAAGCGCGGCCCGGTGGTGCACGTCAATGACGCCAGCCGCGCGGTCGGCGTGGCCTCGTCGCTGCTGTCGCCGGAGCGGCGCACGGCGTATGCCGCGGACGTTCGCCAGGAATATCTGAAGATCTCCACCGCGCACGCCAAAGCCCAGGCCGACAAGAAGCGGCTATCGCTGGCCAAGGCCCGCGAGAACGCCATGACCATCGACTGGACCAGGTACCAGCCGAAAAAGCCGTCCTTCATCGGCACCAAGACTTTTACAGAGTATTCGCTCGCCGAACTGGCCGACTACATCGACTGGACGCCGTTCTTCCAGACCTGGGAATTGACCGGACGTTTCCCGGCGATTCTCGACGACCCGAAGGCCGGCGAAGTGGCGCGTTCGCTTTATGAAGACGCGCAGCGGATGCTGAAGCAGATCGTGGATGAGAAGTGGTTCAAGGCCTCCGCCACCATCGGCTTCTGGCCCGCCAATGCCGAAGGCGATGACATCATCGTCTACAGCGACGACACCCGCACCACGCCGATCGCGACCTATTACACCCTGCGCCAGCAGCTGGAAAAGCGCGAAGGCCGCTCCAACACCGCGCTGTCGGATTTCGTCGCGCCGAAATCGAGCGGCGTCGCCGACTATATCGGCTCGTTCGTGGTCACCGCCGGGATCGGCGAGGATGTCATTGCCGATCGTTTCAAACTGGCCAACGACGATTATTCGTCGATCCTGGTCAAAGCCCTGGCGGACCGGCTGGCCGAAGCCTTCGCCGAGCGCATGCATCAGCGCGCCCGCAAAGAGTTCTGGGGCTACGCGGCGGATGAGAATGTCAGCACCAATGATCTGATTCTCGAACAATATGCCGGCATTCGCCCGGCGCCGGGGTATCCGGCCCAGCCCGACCATACAGAGAAAGCGACGCTGTTCCGCCTGCTCGATGCCGAGCGCACCGCCGGCGTCAAGCTGACCGAAAGCTACGCGATGTGGCCGGGATCATCGGTGTCCGGCCTCTATATCGGCCATCCCGAGAGCTACTATTTCGGTGTCGGCAAGATCGAGCGCGACCAGGTCGAGGACTATGCCGCGCGGAAAAACTGGACGGTGGTGGAAGCCGAGCGCTGGCTCGCTCCGGTGCTGAATTACATTCCAGTGGCGAACTCCAATCCGGCTCCGACCGAGGCAACGCCACCACTCGTGACGTCCGAGGCCGACGATACCCAGTCGCATCCGCCGGGATGCGCCTGCGCGTTCCACCTGCAGTATCGCAAGAAGGCGGCGCGGGGCTAAGGCCCCGCCAACATCGACGACCGTCGAGTTCCACGAGGCGACCGCTCTATTGCGCCGTGACGCCGCCATCGACCGGCATGGCATGCCCGACCATGAACGAAGCATCGTCGGACGCCAGGAAAAGCACCGCCCGTGCCACCTCGGCGGGATCGGCAATGCGGCCGATCGGATGCAGCTTCATCACATGCTGCTCGACCTCCGGATCCTGGAACCAGCCTTCCAGCAACGCGGTCCGGGTGGCGCCGGGACACACCGCATTGATGCGGATGCCCTTGCCAATGTAATCCAGCGCCGCGGCCCGGGTCAGTCCGACCACGCCGTGCTTGGACGCGCAGTAGCTGCCGAGCCCCGGATTGCCGACCAGGCCAGCCACCGACGCCGTGTTGACGATCACGCCGCCGCCGGTCTTCAGCATTTCGGCGATCTCGTATTTCATCGACAGGAAGACGCCCTTGAGATTGATCGCGATGGTCCGGTCCCAGGCGATCTCCTCTTCGTCGGCGAGCGCAAATCCGGTGCTGCCGATGCCGGCGTTATTGAAGGCGATATCGAGGCGGCCGAACTCCGCGATCGCGCGCCGCACCATCCCCTGGCAATCCGAAGGCTTGCTGACGTCGGCTGCGACGAAGATGGCCTCGCCGCCCGCGTCGCCGACCAAGTCGACCGTACGCCGGCCATCCGCTTCGCTGATGTCGACCACCACCACACGGCCACCCTGCCCGGCGAACGCGATCGCGGCCGCGCGGCCGATCCCGCCAGCCGCCCCGGTGATCAGCACGACCTTATCCTTGAAACGCTGCGTCATCTGCGCCCTTCATATTTTTGATTTCGGATGCGCGGCAATCGAGGGGATGTCCGACGATTGCCGCGCGAACATTCTCGTATCAGGCAAGCGAAGGCGCCTGGATCGGCTTGGAGGCACCGACAATGCGCGGTGCCGTTTCGTCCACCATCAGACAGAACAGGGCGGCCACGAAGCCGAGGCATGCAGCGATCCACATCGGGATCGACGGCCCGAACGCGTCGGCGGCAATTCCAGCGAGGCCAGGGCCGGCAAATCCGCCGGCGATCTCACCGACACCCATGATGAAACCAAGTGCCGTCGCCACATAGGCCGGCGGAATGGTTTCGGAGGGAACAGTGGCCATGAACAGCGAGAAGCAGCCGATCGCGAGGAAACCCAGACCGATCAGCACGATCATCACCGGCAGCGGGCCATTGAACAGCACCGTGGTGAGCGGACTGAGAACTCCGACGAATGCGAACACCGCCAGGATCGGTCGGCGGCCAAACCGGTCCGACAGCGCCGGAACCAGGATGGAGGAGACCGCCGCGGCCACGCCGAGCGCGCTCATCGCAATGCTCATCTCTCCCGGCGAGAGGCCGCGGGTCTGCACCAGGTAGATCGGCAGGAAGGTGAGCTGGATCAGGAGCCACGCAACCATCAAGCAACTGATGATGGTGCAGATCCAGATGTTGCGATACCCCAACATGACCTTGAGCGGAATCGTGTTGTGTCCGCCGCCATGGGCCGATGCCGGCGCAACGACCTTCGGCTCTCGGATGAACAACGCGATCAACAGTGCAACGATGAAGCCGGGAATGCCGGCGATGTAGAATGCTTCGCGCCAGCCATAAGCGGCACCGACGGCCACGAGGATCAGCGGGGCGGCAAAATAGCTGAGCAGCGAACTCAGGAAGTTCTGCAGCACGCCCATGTTGAAACCGCGCCGGTGCTCGGAGGATTCGGCGGCCATGATCGACTGCGCGATCGGCAGCACCGGCCCCTCGGCAAGCCCCATCACCAGGCGGGCGCCGAGCAGCATCAGGAACGAGGTCGCCAGGCCGGAGATCACAGAGCAGGCCGAAAACACCACGATGGCCGTCACCAGCAGCACTTTGCGGTTACCGAGATAGTCTGACAAAGCGCCGACACCGTAACCCGCGATCGCCCAGGTCAGCGCCAGCGCCGAAGCGAGCATGCCGAGCTGGGTGTTGTTCAGCTGCAGCTCCGGCACCAGGAACGGTGCGAGAAAACTGAGCGCCAGCCGGTCGAAGAAGACGAATCCGAATGCCAGGCCCATCAGGATCATGACCAGGTTTTCGTAACTGAAGATGCGTGACTTACTCATGGCATTATCTCCCCTTGATCAATGTTTTTTGTTGGCAACACCTCTCCCGCGGGATCGCGCCTTGCGCGATCCCGTCGTGACCGTTCTTAAAATTTGGATTTAGCCGAGGAACCGCTCGACCGCGGTCACCGCCTCCGGCTTCTCATCGAGCACGAGATGGCCCGCCCCCTTGACGATCTGGATGTCGGCGCCGGGAATGAACGTCTTCCACAGCTTAGCCTGTTGCGAGGGAATGATCTTGTCGTCTTCGCCCCACAACAGCAGCGTCGGCATCTTCAGCCGATGCAGCTGCCGCGGCAGCTTGCGATCCCACGGCCGCTCCCAGAGCAGACGAGCGACGGTGGTGGTCTCCCGGTAGCGCGCCGCGATGAAATCGAGGTCGGGCTTCTCGGGAAGATACCGCTTGATCACCTCGAAATTGGAGACCAGCAAGCCTGGCAGTTGTTCAGGTGGAACGGCCAGAACATCGACCGCCGGATGCTCGGTGTCGCGCAGGCCGGCGGGACCGATCAGTGCCAGCTTGATCACCCGATGGCTATGCTCCGTCGCGAACCGGGCGGCGAGGTATCCGCCGAGCGAGAAACCGACGAGGTTGACCTTGCCGACACCGAGCATGTCCAGAAGCTCGACATAGTGCATGACATAATCATGCATATCGAGCATCGCCGGATCGTCGTCGGACTCGCCGAAGCCGGGATGATAAGGCACCAGCACCCGAAAATTCTCGGCCCATTTGGCCGCGAATTCGAAGCCGTGGAACGTGCCGGCGCCGTGCAGGAACAGCAGCGGCGGCCCCTCTCCCGCCGTGTACATCACGATGTTGACGCCGTTGACCGTGTGAACTTCCCGTTGAAACGTCACCATATCGACCTCCACTCTCATTCGGCCGCGACGCGTTGCGCAGCAGCGGGCTTGGCGCGCAGGCGGGGAAATACGCCCTCCGCGATCAGCGACAGATTCTTCACTGCCTTCCAGTGCGGCATGTTGCCGAGATGACCCTGGATGTTGAAATGGGTGGTGCCCATCTGCCGGCCCCACTCACCGATCTGGTTGGCAACTTTCTCGGCAGTGCCGACGGCGATGAACAGCGAATCCGTCAGCGTCTTGAAGTCGAATGAGCCGTGCAACTTGTCACCGACGGCGGCGCGGGCCTTCAGCTGCTCGATCGAGACATAACCGGGAGGCGCCAGAAACTGCGGCGTGGTGCGCAATCCGTCCTCGAAGAAGAACTGCAGATGTTCGACGAACTCCCGCTCGGCCTGCTCCTGGCTCTCTGCCACATAGGTCAGGACGCCCAGTGGCAGCTGATCCGGCCGCACCTGGTGGCCGAAGTCGGCTGAGCGCTGCCGCAGCTTGTTGTTGAGTTCGAGCGCGCGCTGCCGGGTGACAAACACCGCCGAATAGCCGAAGCCGAGTTCAGCAGCGAGTTCGATGGTCTCCGGACTGCCAGTGCCGACAATGTAGCAAGGCGGATGCGGCTGCTGGTACGGCCGCGGCCAGCTGTTGAGGAAGCGGTAGGTATAGAAATCGCCGTAATAGCTGGTCGGTCCCTCGACGGTCCATGCCTTCAGGATGATGTCGATGGATTCGCGATGCCGTTCGCGGGCCGTCACCGGGTTGACTGGATTGGCCCAGTACTCCATGCCGGTTCCCAGCGGAAACGCCACCTCGAGCCGGCCCTTGGACAGGACATCGAGCATCGCATACTCCTCAGCCAGCCTGTTGGGATACTCCAGGTTCGGCGGCGTGCCCCAGACGCAGATCCTGGCATTGCGGATCTGCGGAATCAGCGTCGCCGCAATCAGGCTTGGGGCCGGCATCATGCTGTAGCTGGTGTTGTGATGCTCATTGACGACAACGGCATCGAATCCCAGCCGGTCCGCCAGCACCAGCTCCGACAGATACCGCTCGTAAAGCGCGTGTGCCTTCTCCGGGTCGTAGTACTTGTTCGGGAAATTCACCCAGAGCGATTTGTAGTCCTTGTGATCGGGCGGCAGATGCACATACGGCATGAAGTGCATGAAGTTGAAGCGGACGTCAGACATCGTTGGCCTCCTTAAATGGTCTTGTGATGCATGGCCTGAACAGTGCGGATGCCGCGCGATATCGTCGGCGCAGCCGCACGAATGTCAGTTCATGAATTCCAGCGTCAGTTCGATCAGTCGCGATCCCTGGGGGTTTGCTCCGCTGGCATGTCGGCGGACATTGCCGGCGTCGGATTCCGCAGCGTCGCGCAGACGGCGCATCTGCGCGAACTCCACGACCTGCTCCGCCACGAACGCCAGCTGCTGGGCAACCTGCGGATCACGGCAAGCGCCGTCGGCCGCAAACGGCTTTAATGCGGAATTGATCACGGCCGAAAACGGGGTCGGCCAGCCACGTAGCGCATGCACGATCGCACGCAGCGTGGCCAGCGTGGCGCCCATCGCCTGGATGCCGTCGGCACAGACGATGGCGCCGACCGCACGGCCGGAAAAATAGCCCCGTCCGTCGGCGCGCAGATCCTCGGTATAGTCGATTGCGTTCTTGATCAGCCCCGAGATCGAGCCGTGATAGCTCGGCGTGGCGACGATGATCCCATCAGCGCCGCGCAAGGCTTCGACCAGTTCGGCGGCAGCCACGCTGCGCGAGGGATCCGCCGGGTCATAGGCCGGCAGGTTGAGCAACGCCCCCGCGAAAATGCGCGTCCTGGCGCCGAGACGTTCCGCCTCCGTCAGCGCAATACGCAGCGCCCGCTCTGAGGTCGAGCCGTCGCGCAGCGTTCCGCCGAGACCGACGATCAGCGGCGCGGTCACGGCGCCACTCCCGCGATAGGGTGACGATGCTGATTGCCATGGCGATGGGAGCAGGCGTGCGGCCGCGGCTCCGTACCGGCTATTCCGATACGCATTTGGTCGTTTCCCCGGTGGGCGCGGCTTTATTGTCCGCGCTTATTCTCCGAGGACATTACGGGGCATGAGCCTATGCCGGCCTGCACGAAACCGGACGGCATGGCGCAAAACTGACACGAAATATTGGACGGCGATCGCCCCGTTACCGGCGACGCCGGTATTCACCGGGGGTGATCCCGGTGAAGCGGCGAAACGTGCTGACGAGGTGCTGCTGGTGTGCAAAGCCACACTGCAATGCAATATCGGACAGGCCTGCATCGGACTTGTAAAGCAGCGTCTTGGCCCGGCCGATCCGCAAGCTGAGCACGAACTGATACGGCGAGGCGCCGATGCTTGTCTTGAACTGGCGCAGGAAATATTCGTCGCTGAGGCCGCAGAGACCGGCAATGTCACCGAGCTTGATGTCGGTGGCCAGATTGGCTTCGACAAATTCGCGGACCCGCTGGATTTTGCGATGAGCGAGCTGGTTGGCCGGCCGTGCACGGGGCCGACGCTCGCCATGATAATTCATCGCGATCAAGCGTTTGGCCAGGGCCAAGGCAACGCTGTCGGCGAGCAGCGACGACGATGAGATGTCCTGCTGCACGGCATCGGCCATGGCGGTCATCAGGTGGCCGATCACCACGTCGGACTCGCCCAGCATCGGCGCGATGCCCGACAGCAGGCTCCGTGACTCGTTGTCCGGATCCTGGAACAGATCGGCGCGCAGATAGACGTGAACCGTATCCAGCACCGCGTGGAGCATCACATCGCAGGCATGCTGCGCCGGCAGAAAGAACACCCCATCCGGCCGGACATGGCGCGACACAATCCGGCTGTTCAAACGATAGGTCATGTCCGAGGGGCCGAAACGCGGCATGACCATCAGACAGGCCGGCACTGCGTGGAATTCGTTGTCGAAGGCCGGTTCGCGCTGCAGCGACGCGAAGGTATTGGTCCAGCCGAATCCCTCACTCGACGCCTCGATCTCGGCGCCCAGCTTTCCAAGCAACTGATGGGTCTCTTCCGGCTGGAACGCCTGCTTGTCCATCAATACCCCGAAGTCTCCGTCGAGGAACAGTTGCCGCAATGGTGCGCGTCAAGACAGTGTGACATGAGCGCACAAGCTCCACTAGAGCCTTTTCCGTTCTGGTTGAATCACAACAGAGGCTCTAGCTTTTTGTTTTGACGCGTTTTCTTCACGCGAACCGGTATCCACTTCGCTCGAAAACGCTCTAGTCAAACGCAGTCCATGTCCGATTTCAATATCGGTCACAGCGCGAATAACATACGGCTGTGGTTACGACAACGAAACCAGGTTACTTCAGGGCGCGCGCGGCATCCGGGCCGATCAAGAGTTTGGTGGGCTGAACGGCTGCGCGATCTGCTGGAACGGCGGCAGCGCCTCGCAGGCGGCGGCATGTGCCGCGAGCTTCAGCCAGCGGGCCTGGTCGAACACACCGGGATGCGCTTCCCAGGTTATGCGGAGCACGCAGGCCACCGCGATGTCGGCGTGGCCGATGCGGTCGCCAAACCACCATTGCGACGTGCGGCTGCCTCTGTCCGCCTCCAGCACATCGAGCACGGCTGCGATCTGGATCTGGCAGCGTTCAATCCAGATCTGCGATTTCTCGGTGTGCAGCAGCCGCTCGTAAATGAGACTGACCGCCTTGTCGCCGAGGCCTGTCGCCAGCGCACAGATTTTCAACGCCTGTCGGCGGGGCGGCCCCTTGGCCGGCAACAGCGCCGTCTCGGGTCCCACCAGTTCGTCGAGATAATCCAGGATCGTCCCGCTTTCGATCACGACCTCGCCATCATCGAGCACGAGCGTCGGCACCCGGCGCAGCGGATTGAACGGCGCAATCTTATCGGCATCGCCAAAGGTCGACCACGGACGGTGTTCGAACGGAAGATCGTACAACCGCAGCGCAATCGCGACCCGACGGACGAACGGTGAATCGTATTGTCCGATCAGGATCATGATATTTGCTCCGTTGCCGAGGGATCAATCAGGGGAACATGCGGCGCGGCCGTGCGCGGCAGGATGCCGAGCAGCCTGGCATCGTCCACGATCTCGATCTGGCGGCGAAACGGGCGGAAGCCGCATCGCTGATAGAAGGCGAGCGCGGCGGGATGATCGAAGGTGCAGGTGTGCAGCCAGACACGGGAGATGTCCGCCGACCACGCCCGTTCCAGCGCGCAGTTCATCAGCCAACGGCCGGCGCCGCGGCCGATCAGCGGCGTCGCGAGACCGAAGAACGAAATTTCGCAGGCACCGGATTTACGGAAGTCGAGCTCGAGCAGGCCTTCGTCGCGGCCCTCGCTCTCCACGGCATAAATCTCGACGCCGTCAGCGTGAATGATCCCGGCGAGGTCATGGTCCGTCATTTTCAACCGTGACGACCACAGCCAGCGCTCTCCGACATGGCGGAACAGGCCGCGGAACCAGTCGAGGTCGGGGGATTGAACGCGGCGCAGTTGCCACGGGCCTGATGGATCGGCGCCCAAAGATGGACGCGCATGCATCTCCAGATGGGTGACAACGGCGGGCACTTTGCCGGGTGGAATGTCGGTGTAGCCGTTTGCCAGCATATGCCTCGCCTAGTCCTCGCCGGGATCGCTGGCGAGCAGGCCCTTCACTGCCTGGCTCCAGCCCCTGAGTTTTCGCGTGCGGGTGGCTTCGCTCATGTTCGGCTTGAAGCGATGTTCGAGCCGCCAGTTGTCGGCGAAACGTTTCGGTTCGGGATAGATGCCGGCGCCGAGACCGGCGAGATAGGCCGCTCCCAGCGCGGTGGTCTCCTGGATCATCGGGCGATCGACCGGAGCATCGAGCAGGTCGGCGAGACGCTGCATGGTCCAGTCCGAAGCGGTCATACCGCCATCGACCCGCAGCACGGTGTTGGCTTCTGCCGCCTCCGGCCAGTCCGCGCGCATCGCCGCCCACAGATCATGGGTCTGGTAACAGACGCTCTCAAGCGCTGCGTGCGCAAGCTCGGCGGGGCCAGTGTTGCGGGTGAGCCCGAACAGTCCGCCGCGCACCCTCGGATTCCAGTAGGGCGCGCCAAGACCGACGAAGGCCGGCACCAGATACACCGACTGCATATGGTCGGACTGGTCCGCCAAGGGACCGGTCTCACTGGCGTGCTTGATGATGCCCAGTCCATCGCGCAGCCACTGCACCGACGAGCCGGCGACAAAGATCGAACCTTCCAGCGCATAGGTGCGCTTGCCGTTCAGCTGGTAGGCGACGGTGGTGAGCAGCTTGTTCTTCGAGGCCACCGGCGTCGTGCCGGTGTTGAGCAGGGCGAAGCAGCCGGTGCCATACGTGGACTTCATCATGCCCGGGGTGAAGCAGGCCTGGCCGATGGTGGCGGCCTGCTGGTCCCCGGCAATGCCACGGATCGCAATCACGCCGTCAAACAGATCGGGCGTGGTTTCGCCGAACATCGCAGAGGAATCCTTCACCTCCGGCAGCATCGAGCGCGGCACCCGCAGGATCTTCAGCAGTTCGTCGTCCCAGACACCGGTGTGGATGTTAAACATCAGGGTGCGTGACGCATTGGTGGCGTCGGTGGCGTGCACCCGGCCGCCGGTGAGCCGCCACAACAGGTAGCAATCGACGGTGCCGAACAGGAGTTCACCGCGCTCGGCACGCGCACGGGCGCCGGGGGTGTGATCGAGGATCCAGGCCACCTTGGTGCCGGAGAAATAAGGATCGATGATCAGCCCGGTCTTTTCGACAATCGCCGGCTCGTGCCCCTCGGCCTTCAGCTTGGCGCAGACATCCGCGGTGCGGCGGTCCTGCCAGACAATGGCGCGGTGTACCGCCTGCCCTGTGGCGCGATCCCACACCACGGTGGTTTCGCGCTGGTTGGTGATACCGATGGCGGCGACGTCGGACGCCAGAATGTCGGCCTTCAACAGCGCCTCGCGGCAGGTGGCGATGGTGGAATTCCAGATATCGTCCGGCTCATGCTCGACCCAGCCCGAGGCGGGGAAGTGCTGGGGGAATTCCTGCTGCGCCTGAGCGGCGATGGAGATGTCGGCCCGGAACACGATGGCGCGGGACGATGTCGTGCCCTGATCGATCGCAAGAATATGGGACGCCATGGTGTTTCCTCGGGCAAGTTTCGTTTGGAGCGTTAATCGCAAACAAAGCGATTGTCGACGCTGGCGTCAACCCAACCCGTGAGCTTGCATCGCTCGATTGCGACCAAAACCTCAGCAGAATCCCATGAGAATTGACCGCCCGTGACGGGCCGACATACTTTGCGTCAAACGGGCTCAAAAAAGACTCGCCGCCTCCGGGAGAAAACAATGAACGCCCTCTTGGCCGCCCTCACCGGGACGCTGATGTCTGCCGCCTGGCTCATACCGGCAGCTTCGGCTCAGACCCCGGCCCAGACGGGCTGCGTCACCCAGAACATGGCCGTTCCTCCCGGCGCCAACACCACCGACAAGGCGGCACCCTTCTTCATTGACACGACTGGCCTCGATTTCAAGACCGCGCCGCCGACCCGCGATCCATCAAATCCGAACTATCCGCGCGCGACGGAGCTGCCCGACGGTACACTGCCGCCTCCCGGCGCCGAGGGAAATTTCATTATCGGCCCGACCCACACACCGGCCCCCGAGACCATTGCCAAGGATGGCGTGCTGCGCGGCACGATCACATCTTTCACCATGTCGTCAAAGGACAGCGTGATCTACAACCCCGGCTTGATCCGTGACGACATCGCGGGCTGCAGCAACAGCTCGATCATGGCGACGACGGCGCCGGACGACAAGTCGCACATGGTGGTGACATCAAGCCATCCCGGCACCTGGACCCGCACGGTCGAGGTTTATATCCCGGCGCAATATGTGCGCGGCACGGAGTTGCCATTCATCGTGGTCGGCGACGGCGGGTCCACCGCCTACAAGCATCTCGCCACCGCCCTCGACAACCTGATCGCACAACGCCGCGTGCCGCCGATGATCGCCATCCAGATCGGCAACGGCGGCCAGGACGCCCAGGGCAGCCAGCGCGGCCGCGAATACGACACGGTGTCGGGGACCTACGCCCAGTTCGTCGAGCGCGAGGTGTTGCCGCTGGTCGAGCAGCGCGCCGACATCAAGCTCACGAAAAACCCCGAGGGACGCGCGACCATGGGCCTGAGTTCGAGCGGCTCGGCAGCCTTCAACATGGCGTGGTTTCATCCCGAGCTCTATCAGCGAGTGCTGGCATTCTCTCCAACCATGGTGAACCAGCAATGGCCGCACGATCCCTCGCTGCGCGGCGGCGCCTGGGAATATCACAGCCCGTGGGCGGGCCCGGCCGGCCCCAACCTCACCGTCAAAGCGGGCGTGCTCACGCCATCGGAGCCACCGGGCACGCCGCTGATAACAGCCGCGCCGGCCAAGCCGATCCGCTTCTGGTTCATGGTCGGCGACCAGGACCTGTTCTATCCAAATCCAACCATCCCCGACGGCATGCACGACTGGACCTTGTCGAACCAACTGATGGCGAAGGTGCTCGCGGACAAGGGCTATCACTACCAGTTCCTGTTCGTGCGCAACGCCAAACACGTCGACCGCCCGGCCATCGCACAGCTGTTGCCGGCGGCGCTGGAATGGTTGTGGAAGGGCTATCCGATTCCGTAGGCATGAGAGATGCATTGCGTGGCGGGTAACAGCGCTTTGCAGCCTGGGCGATCCAAGAAGCCCCGCTTGCAAAAATGATATCAATGATATATATGCTATCATTGATAAAAGGACGAATGCCATGGCAAGCATGATCATCCGCAACATCGACGAACAATTGAAGGCTCAGCTGCGCATGCGCGCCGCCATCCACGGCCGCTCGATGGAAGATGAAGCCCGGGACATTTTGCGCGCAGCCCTGGCGACCAAACCCCGTGAGCCACGCAACCTGGCCAAGGCCATCCGCACCCGCATCGCACCAACCGGCGGCGTCACTCTGCAGATCCCCTCCCGCGAACCGATTCGCGAGCGAGTGGATTTCAGCGAATGATCGTGCTCGATACCAATATCATTTCCGAAATGCTGACGCCGATGCCGCAGAAGACCGTCGAAGCCTGGCTCGGCGCACTACCGCCCTCCTCCGTTTTCACCACGACGATCACCCAGGCCGAGGTGCTCTACGGATTGCGGTTGCTACCTGATGGCCGGCGGCGCCGCGACCTCGAGGCCGCGATCCTGCCGATATTCGAAGATGATTTTGCCGGCCGTATTCTGCCATTTGATAGCGACGCCGCTAACGCCTATGCGCTGCTCGCAAGCGGGCGACGCCGCGCTGGGCGGCCGATCAGCCAGTTCGACGCACAAATCGCTGCCATCACGATCTCACGCGGCGCAAAGCTTGCCACGCGCAACGTCGACGATTTCGCAGACGTGGGGCTGACGCTCATCAATCCTTGGAACGGGTGAAGCGAAACGCCCCGGCTAAACCGCCGCGGTGGTGACGCCGCCGTCGATCACGATGGTCTGGCCGGTCATGAAGGTGGAGGCGTCGGAGGCCAGATACACCACGGCGCCGGCAATCTCGTGCGGTTCGCCGATCCGGCGCAGCGGCGTGGTGGCGGTGCGGCGCTTGAGCAGGTCTTCGTTCTCCCACAGCGCACGGGCGAAATCGGTCTTCACCAGCCCCGGCGCGATGCAGTTCACCCGCACGTTCTGCGGGCCCCATTCGCCGGCGAGGCTGCGGGCGAGCGCGAAATCCGCCGCCTTGGAGATGCCGTAGGCGCCGATCACGGTGGAACCGCGCAGACCGCCGATGCTGGAGATGATGACGACGGAGCCGCCGCCGCGCTCAACCATTTTCGGGATCGCCAGGCCGCAGAGCCAGATGTTGCTCTTGACGTTGGCGCCCATGATCTTGTCGAAGGCTTCGTCGGTGATGTCGAGCAGCGGCCCGTAATACGGATTCACCGCGGCATTGCAGACCAGGATATCGAGCCGGCCGTAGTGTTTGACCGTGCCCTCCACCAGCGCCTGCACCTCTTCGCGCCGGCTGATGTTGCAGGGGATGACATGGGCATCGCCGCCGTCCCTGGCGATGCCGTCGGCGACGGCCTGGCAGGCCTCGGCCTTGCGGCTGGAGATCACGACCTTGGCGCCCATCTTCGCCAGCAGTTCGGCCGAGGCGCGGCCGATGCCGCGACTCGATCCAGTGACGATGGCGACCTTGCCGGTGAGGTCGAAAGGCGTGCCGTTCATGATGGCCTCTTGTTTTTGTTTTGGCTGTGAGCCGTAGGGTGGGTTAGCCAACGGGTCCGCGCGAAGCGCGGCCCGATGACAGGCTCCGCGTAACCCACCATTACTTTCGCAACGTGAAGTGGTGGGTTACGCCTTCGGCTAATCCTACTGAGTCAGACGGTCGCAGTCATTGAGGCTGAGAATCAAGTAATTGAGGAGATTCAATATTTGGCGCGCGGAGGGCCGGATGAATCTCGATCAGGGTGGGGATAGCGAAACGCGGTTTGCGGAGTATGTAGCCGGTCTTGGAAGCGTGATCGGTCACGTGGAGCGGACGAGACCGCTGCGCGACTATTGCACGGGCCTGATGCTGCCTGGGGAACGCAAGAGCGTGGAGCCGATGGCGGCGCGGACGGCTCCAGCGCGCACGGCGGCACAGCATCAGTCGTTGCTGCATTTTGTCGCCAACGCGGCCTGGTCGGACGAGGACGTGCTGACCAAGGTGCGCGATTTGGTGCTGCCGGCGATCGAGAAGAGCGGGCCGATCGAGGCGTGGATCATCGACGACACCTCGTTCCCCAAGCAAGGCAAGCATTCGGTCGGCGTGCACCACCAATATTGCGGGCAGCTCGGCAAGCAGGCCAATTGCCAGGTGGCGGTGTCGCTCTCGATCGCCAATCATGCCGCCAGCCTTCCGGTGGCCTATCGGCTGTACTTGCCGGAAGCCTGGACGAAGGATCGTGCCCGGCGGAAGAAGGCAGGCGTGCCGAAGCAGATCAAGTTCAAGACTAAGCCGCAGATCGCGCTGGAGCAAATCCGCTGGGCCTGCGAGAGCAGTCTGCCACGCGGCGTCGCGCTGATGGATGCGGCCTACGGCAGGGACGCGCGGCTGCGTGCCGGCATGACAGAATTGGGCTTGCCTTACGTGGTCGGCATCGTGCCGACCATCTTGATGTGGGCCCCTGGCAGCGGCCCGCGGCGGATGGACAAGCCGATGAACAACACCGGCCGCCGCGACGAGCCCGAACTGGTCTCGGCCAAAAAAGTGGCACTCAGTCTCCCGAAGCAGGCCTGGCGCACGGTGGCGTGGCGGGAAGGCTCGGCCGACCAGCTATCCTCGCGCTTTGCGCGGGTGCGTGTCCGCGTCGGGTACAACAAACTGATCCCCGAGAAGCTGTCGCCGGAGTGGCTGCTGATCGAATGGCCGGAGGGCGAAGCAGAGCCGACCAAATACTGGCTCGCCACGCTGCCGGAGAACGTCAGCTTCACGCAGCTCGTCAATCTGGCCAAGCTGCGCTGGCGCATCGAGCGCGACTATCAGGAGCTCAAGCAGGAGGTCGGGCTCGGTCACTACGAGGGGCGCGGCTGGCGTGGCTTCCATCATCACGCAACCCTGTGCATCGCGGCCTACGGCTTCCTGATCGCCGAACAGGCGACGATTCCCCCCTCAGAAACTTGTTCCGCCGCGCCAGTCCAGGTCCCTCCCTTACCCGACAATTATCGACCCAGAGGATCTGCCCTTGCGGCCTGAACGCCACGTCCCGAACTCGATCGCAACCATGCGCGTGCGGTTGAGCCGGGCCCTCAGCAAAACAATCATACGATGCCCTTGTTGCGGCGCCGTCGCAGCATCACCCACGCGCAGAAAAATCATGACGCAGTAAGACTAACCCACCCTACGAGTCACGAGCTTTCGTTTAGTCCTTCAACAACCCGCCCTGCTCGCTGACGCGGCGCAGGTGATAGTCGGCGTCGCCGAACAGGCTTTCGATCATGGTCAGCCGCTTGAAGTAGTGGCCGATCTTGAACTCCATGGTCATGCCGACGCCGCCATGCAGCTGGATCGCCTGCTGCCCGACAAAACGCGCGGAACGGCCGATCTGCACCTTGGCCGCCGCAACGGCCGTGGCGCGTTCCTTGGGATCGGTGAAAGCGCCGGCCATGGTCGCGAAATACGACATGCTGCGGGCCTGCTCCAGCGCCACGAACATATCCGAGCCGCGGTGCTGCAGCGACTGGAAGGTGCCGATCGCCACGCCGAACTGGTTGCGGGTCTTGAGGTACTCGACCGTGGTCTTGAGCGACTCTTCCATCGCGCCGACCGCTTCGGCGCACAGCGCGATGCGCGCGTCATCGACGACCTGCTCGATCAGCGGCAGTGCGTTCTCGGGATCGCCGATCGCCGCATCCGCGCCGATCTCGACGCCTGCGAGCGTGATGTCGGCGGCACGCAAGCCGTCCTGGGTCTGATAGCCTTTGATACGGACGCCGCTGGCATTGGCCGGCACCAGGAACACGCCGATCCCGTTGTGATCGCGCTGCCCGCCCTTGGTGCGGGCGGTGACGATCAGGGTGTCGGCCGTGTCGCCGTGGATCACGACGAACTTCTCGCCGTCGATCACGAAGCCCGCGCCGCTCTTCTTTGCCGTGGTCGCGACATCGGCGAGATCGTAGCGGGAGTTCTTCTCGAGCTGCGCAAACGCCAGGGTTTTCGAGCCATCGATGATCGAGGGCAGATAAGCCGCCTTCTGCGCGGCGGAGCCACCCCGGCGGAGAAAGCCGCCGCCGAGCACCACCGTCGCCAGATACGGCTCGAGCATCAGGGCCCGTCCCAGCGCTTCCATGACGATCATGGTCTCGACCGGGCCGGCGCCGAAGCCGCCGTCCTCTTCGGTGAACGGCAGACCCAGCAGGCCCTGCTCCGAGAGCTTGCCCCACAGGGACTTGCTCCAGCCGCCCTTTTCCGCGCCGTATTTCTTGCGCTGTTCGAAATCGTAGGAATCGGCGAGCAACCCGTCGACGCTTTCCTTGAGAAGCCGCTGCTCCTCGGACAGATCAAAATCCATTACCCAATCCTCAAATTACGAAAGGAAGCTCAGAGACCGAGCACGGCCTTGGCGATGATGTTGCGCTGAATTTCGTTGGAGCCGCCGTAGATCGACACCTTGCGGTAGTTGAAGTAGCCGGGCGCGATCTGGGTGGTCCAATCCGGGAATTCGTTGCGGCCTTCCTCGTTGTCCGGCGCATAGGGAGCCGCGAAGGGGCCGATCACTTCCATCAGCAATTCGGTGATGGTCTGCTGGATTTCCGAGCCCTTGATCTTGAGGATCGAGGAGGCCGGATCCGGCTTGCCACGGCCGTTCTTGCTCTCGTTGGCGACGACGCGCATCTGGGTCAATTCCAGCGCCTTGAGCTCGATCTCGGTGGCGGCGAGCTTTTCGCGGAACTTGGGATCCTCGATCAGCGCCTTGTCGCCGGCCATCACCTTGGAGGCGAGGTCCTTGATGCGGCGGATACGCTCCTTCGACATGCCGACGCGGGCGATGTTGGTGCGCTCGTTGCCGAGCAGGAACTTTGCGTAATCCCAGCCCTTGTTTTCCTCGCCGACCAGGTTGGTCACCGGCACTTCGACGTCATCGAAGAACACTTCGTTGACCTCGACACCGCCGTCGATGGTCTGGATCGGCCGCACGGTGATGCCGCGCGACTTCATGTCCATCAGGATGAACGAGATGCCGGACTGTTTCTTGGCGGTCGGATCGGTGCGGCACAGGCAGAAGATCCAGTCGGCATATTGCGCCAAGGTCGTCCAGGTCTTCTGGCCGTTGATCACATAGACATCGCCCTTGCGCTTCGCCGTGGTCTTCAGCGAGGCGAGGTCCGATCCCGAGCCCGGCTCGGAGAAGCCCTGGCACCACCAATCGTCGAGATTGGCAATGCGCGGCAGGTAATACTTCTTCTGCTCTTCATTGCCGAAGGTGTAGATCACTGGCCCGACCATGTTGACGCCGAACGGCAGCGGCGGCGGCGCCGGCGCAATCTGCAGCTCCTCAAGGAAGATGTACTGCTGCGCCGGGGTCCAGCCGGTGCCGCCGTACGCCTTGGGCCAATGCGGCACCGCCCAGCCCTTCTTGTTGAGAATGCGCTGCCAGTCCACCAGGTCCTGCTTGCTGGTGTGGCGGCCTTCCAGGAGCTTCTGGCGCACCTGCGGCGGCACGCTCTCCTTGAAGAAGGCGCGAACTTCGTCACGGAACGCCAGTTCTTCCTTGCTGAAGCTGAGATCCATCGGACTCTCCCTGATTCAAAAAACGGTTATCTTGAAACCATTGGTGCGCGCGGTCCGAACAACCGCGCGCACAAAAACAATTACTGAACGATCTCGAACAGGCCGGCCGAACCCATGCCGCCGCCGACGCACATGGTGACCACGCCGTACTTCGCGTTGCGGCGACGGCCTTCGATCAAGAGGTGGCCGGTGAGACGCGCGCCGGTCATGCCATAGGGATGGCCGACCGCGATTGAGCCGCCATTGACGTTGAGCTTCTCCGGATCGATGCCGAGCTTGTCGCGGCAATACAGCACCTGCACGGCGAACGCTTCGTTCAGCTCCCACAGATCGATGTCCTCGATCTTCAGGCCGTGGCGCTTGAGCAGGCGCGGAATCGCGAACACCGGGCCGATGCCCATCTCGTCCGGCTCGCAGCCGGCCGACACGAAACCACGGAAGATGCCGAGCGGCTTCAGGCCGCGCTTGGCGGCTTCCTTGTCGCTCATGATCACCGTGGCGCTGGCGCCGTCCGAGAGCTGGCTGGCATTGCCGGCGGTGATAAAGCCGCCCTCGCGGACCGCCTTGAGGCCAGCGAGACCGTCGGCGGTGGTTTCCGGACGCGGGCCCTCATCCTTCGACAGGGTGATCTCCTTGAAGGAGATCGCACCGGTCGCCTTGTCGGCCACACCCATGGTGGTGGTGATCGCCGCGATCTCGTCGTTGAACTTGCCGCCTTGCTGGGCGGCCGCAGTGCGGCGCTGGCTTTCCAGCGAGTATTCGTCCTGCTTTTCGCGCGAGATGCCGTAACGCTTCGACACCACTTCGGCGGTGTCGAGCATGGCCATGTAGACGTCGGACTTGATCTTCATCAGTTCCGGATCGACGGCATGGAATTTGTTGATGTGATCGTTCTGCACCAGACTGATCGATTCACCGCCGCCGCCGACAGCGATCTCGACGCCGTCAAAAATCACCGAGCGCGCGGCCAGCGCAATCGCCTGCAGGCCCGAGGCACACTGCCGGTCGATGGTGGTGCCACCGACGGTAACGGGAAGACCGGCACGCAGCGCCGCCTTGCGGGCGATATTGCCGCCGGTGGTGCCCTGCTGCATGGCAGCGCCCATCACCACGTCCTCGATCTCGCTGGGATCAACCTTGGCGCGCTTGACGGCTTCGCCGATCGCGTGGCCGAGCAGGGTCGCGCCTTCGGTGTTGTTGAACGCGCCGCGATAGGCCTTGCCGATCGGGGTGCGGGCGGTGGAGACGATCACTGCATCGGTCATGATGGATTACCTTGTTGCTGCGGATTGCGATGGAGTTTGTTGCTGGGAACGTAGCTCATGGCGGGACAGTTTGCCGACCGTGGTTCGCGGCAATTGGTCCCGGAATTCAAGTGCAGCCGGCAGTTCGTGCTTGCCGATCTTGCCGGTGAGAAAACTTCTGAGATCATCAAGCGTGAACGACGCCGCGCCCGCCTTCAGAGTGACGAAGGCTTTCGCCGCTTCGCCGCGATATTGATCTGATACGCCGAGCACGATGACTTCCTGCACGGCGGGATGTTCGTAGATCGCCTGCTCGATCATCTGCGGATAGACGTTGAATCCACCGGAGATGATCATGTCCTTCTTGCGATCGACCAGATAGAAGTAGCCATCGGCATCCATGTAGCCGATATCGCCGGTCAGGAAACGATCACCGACAAAGACCTCGGCGGTCTCCTTCTCTCGGTTCCAGTAGCCCTTGGTGACATTCGGGCCGCGGATGCGGATCTCTCCGGTTTCGCCTGCTAGCAGCACACGGGTGGGATCGTCGAGCGCGACCACGTCGAGTTCGATGCCGGGCAGCATCAAGCCGATCGATCCCGGCTTGTCGGGCCCCTGTGGCGGATGTCCCGTACCGGGCGAACAGGTCTCGGTCATGCCCCAGCCGCTGCGCAGCTTCATGCCGGTCTTGCGCTCGAAGATTTTTGCGACTTCGACCGGCAGCGGCGCACCGCCGGAGCCGCAGGACGCCAGCGACGACAAATCGCGCTTGTCGAGATCCGGCAGGTTGGCGATGGCGATCCACATGGTCGGCACGCCCGGGAAAGACGTGGCGCGCTTGACCTCGATGTCGCGCATCACCGCCTCGAGATCGAAGCGCTGATGCAGTGAAATCAGATCGCCGTTCTTGAGATTGCGCAGCAGGATCACCGTCAGCGCATAGATATGAAACAGCGGCAGGACGCAGATCACCCGCTCGATGGTGTTGCGCTCGGCTTTCGCCTTGGCGCCCCAGACATCGTAGATCCCGACCGCCGAGGTCAGGTTCTTGTGGGTGAGTTTCGCGCCCTTCGGCAGCCCGGTGGTGCCGCCGGTGTACTGCAGCAGCGCGACATCCTCGGGATCGACCAACGGCCATTGCGCCGGCGGCACGGCATCAGCGACAAAATCGCGGAAGGTGACGATGGCGTCGCTTTGCGGATACGGCGCTTTGGCGTTACCGACATCGCCCCAGCGGTCGTCCTCGCAAACGATGAGACGATCGATCAGGCCCTTGTCGAGAAACTTCAGCGCCGTCGGCAGCAACGTCGCGACATTGCTGGTGACCAGCACCCGCGCGCCGCTGTCGCTGAGCTTGTGCGACAACGCGCGTTCGCCGTCGAGCGGACTGAGGTGCACGATGCGCGCACCCGCTTTCAGCCCGCCGAAGAAATTGACCGGATGATCCGGCGTGTTGCCGAGGAACAGCGCAATCGAAGCCCCCTTGCCGTAGCCGGCGCGCAGGAACGCACCGGCCGCGGTATCAACCATGGCGCCGATCTCGACAAAGCTGATGGGCTTGTCGCGGAACTCGAGCGCCGGACGGACGCCGTAGTCCGCGGCTGCCTTCGCAAGCAGCCCCGGCAGCGTGCCGAACGGGATCGGCGCGCTCCAACTGATACCGTCCGGGTAGTGCCTCTCACCAGGATAAGCCATGATCAGGCCGCCTTGGCAGCTCCCTTGGCGTAGGAAGCAAACGTCTCGCCCTTTTCGGCAAGCTGCTTCAACAGCGGCGCCGGCTCGAGCGAGGGATCGTTGGTCTGCTTGGCATAGAACGACAGCCGCTCGGCGATGTGCTTGAGGCCGACCTGGTCGGCGTAGAACATCGGACCGCCGCGATAGATCGGCCAGCCATAGCCGTACAGCCAGATCACGTCGATGTCGCTCGGACGCGCCGCGACTTTCTCCGCGAGGATGCGCGCACCCTCGTTGATCATCGGGTACATCATGCGCTCGAGGATCTCGTCGTCGCTGACCTCGCGGCGCTTGATGCCAAGCCGCGCGCAGGTCTCGTCAATCAGCTTCTCGACGTCCGGATCCGGCAGCGGCGCGCGGGAGCCGCTCTCATACTTGTAATAACCCTTGCCGGTCTTCTGGCCGAAACGGCCGGCTTCGCACAGTGCGTCGGCGATTTCCGACTTGATGCCGCGGTCCTTGCGCGAGCGCCAGCCGATGTCGAGGCCGGCGAGATCGCCCATGGCGAACGGGCCCATCGGCATGCCGAACTTGGTGACGACGGCATCGACCTGCTGCGGCAGCGCGCCTTCGAACAACAGCTTCTCGGCCTGCTTGCCGCGGGCGGCCAGCATGCGATTGCCGACAAAGCCGTCGCAGACGCCGACCACGGCCGGTACCTTGGCGATGCGCTTGGCGATCGCGACCGCGGTCGAGAGCGCATCCGGCGCGGTCTTCTCGGCGCGGACGATTTCGCACAGCTTCATGACGTTGGCCGGGCTGAAGAAGTGCATGCCCAGCACATCCTGCGGCCGCTTGGTGACGGACGCGATCTCGTTGATGTTGAGATAGGAGGTGTTGCTGGCCAGCACCGCGCCGGGCTTGGCGAACTGGTCGAGCTTGGTGAACACCTCTTTCTTGATCGCCATGGTTTCGAACACCGCCTCGATCACGAGGTCCGCGTCCTTGACGTTCTCGAGGCCGACCACACCGGTGATCAGGCCCATGCGCTTGGCGGGGGCATCGGCGGGAATGCCGCCGCGCGCCGCCGTCGCCTCGTAGTTCTTCTGCATCACGCCGAGGCCGCGCTTGAGCTGCTCCTCGCCGGTTTCGATCAGGGTCACCGGGATGCCGGCATTGGCGAACGACATGGCGATGCCGCCGCCCATGGTTCCGGCACCGATGATAGCCACGCGATCCACCTTGCGCGGCTTGGTGCCGTCGGGCACGCCGTCGATCTTGGCGGCTTCGCGCTCGGAGAAGAAGGCATAACGCTGGGCCTTGGACTGGTCGCCAGCCACGAGCCGCAGGAAGCTCTCGCGCTCCTTCTTCAGCGCCTCGTCGAACGGCGTATCCAGGGTCCAGCCCACCGCCTCGGCACAGGCGAGCGGCGCTTCCAGGCCACGATTGCGCTTGTTGGCGGCGGCCGCGGCATTGGTGAAGATCGAACGGTCGGCCTTCGCCGCCACCAGCTTGCTGTCGTCATCGCGCAGCTTGCGCAGCGGACGCTTCTCCGCCAGCACCTTGCGCGCAAAGGCTTCACCGCCGGTCGCGACATCGTCAACGATCTCTTCGATCAGGCCGTTCTTCAGTGCCTCCGCGGCGCCGATCGGATCGCCGGTCACGACCATCTTGACGCCGAGCTCCGGACCCACCGCACGCGGCAGACGCTGCGTGCCACCAGCGCCGGGCAACAGGCCGAGCTTCACCTCGGGCAGACCGAGCCTGGCATCCTTGGTGGCGACGCGGAAGTGGCATCCCAGCGCGACTTCCAGGCCGCCGCCGAGCGCCGTGCCATGGATCGCGGCGACCACGGGCTTCGGACAATTCTCGATGTCGCTGATCACCTCGCCGAGGCCGGGCGGCTTCGGCGGCTTGCCGAATTCGGTGATGTCGGCGCCGGCGATGAAGGTGCGCCCCGCGCAGGTCAGCACGATGGCCTGCACCTGCGGGTCACTGCCCGCACTCTTGATCGCTTCGCTGATGCCGCTGCGAACGGCGGCGCTGAGAGCATTCACCGGAGGGCTGTCGACCGTGACAATGGCAATCACGTCGCGACGTTCTACCTTCACCACTTCACTCACGCTGCTCTCCTTGATCGTTTGTTTCTCTTGCCTGGTGCTGGTTTTCTGCGTGCGACAAACCGTCCCGGTCTATTTCGCACTGCGGAATTTAATTTCACACCTTGACACGGAGGGTTATTTTGAAGAGCGTCCGTTGTCAACGAGGGGCGGTACGGCAAGTTTGCATGAAGCGATTGTTTTGAATGAAGCGAGTTGCGAAGAAAAGCGCGACCGATCGCAATTTCGTCGTCGCGCTCTCGCGAGGGCTCGATGTTCTGCGCGCGTTCCGCCCTAACGATGGCCTTCTCGGCAATCAGGAAATCGCCGCCCGAACCAATCTGCCGAAGCCGACCATTTCCCGGCTGACCTACACGCTGACCAAGCTGGGATACCTCGCACAAGTTCCAAGATTTGAAAAATACCAGCTGACGCCCGCGGCGATGGCGCTGGGATATTCCGCGCTGGCCAATCTCGGCATCCGGCATTTGTCCGATCCTTTCCGTGACAAGCTGATGCGCGAGACCGGCGGAGCAGTGGCGATCGGCGCCCGCGACCGCCTGAGCATGATCTATTTCGGGCAAAGCCGCAGCGAACTCACGGTGGGCGTGTTGCTCGATGTCGGTTCGCGCGTTCCGATAGCGACCACGGCGATGGGGCGTGCCTATTTGTTGGCATTGCCTGACGACGAGCGAACTGCATTATTGCGCGAGATCCGCGAGACTGCCGGCAATCGCTGGCCGAAGGTCAAAGAGGGCATCGAGCGCGCCGGGGAGATGATCGCCAAATACGGCTTTACGATCTCCGCCGGCGAATGGCATAGCGACATTCACGCCGCGGGTGTCGCGCTGAACCTGAACGATGGAACCGGTCCGTACGCATTCAATTGCGGCGCACCGGCTTTCAAGTTTTCGGAAGACAGACTGATCAACGATATCGGACCGCGCCTGGTGGCGATGGTCAAGAATATCGAAAAAGCAATGACCGGCCGTCCCACCATGGGACGCGTGGACATGATCAACAATAAAAAGTCGAAGTCAGGAGGGAAAATTGCTCGAGTGGTTGAGGGGATCGGCTAGCGTTCGCGCGCGCAATGCTTGGCTCGATGCGACGACTGCGGCAGGCGAGAGCCATATGCCGACAGGCAAGAGCTGCACGGCATGACGCAGGCAGCTCTGGCGCAGGGACAGACCGGTTCGGTCGCGCCCCTGCTCTCGGTGCGTGACGTCAGCGTCACGTTCGGAGGCATCATCGCCTTGAACGGCGTGTCGTTTGACATGCGCAAGGGCCATATCCTGGGATTGATCGGACCCAACGGCGCCGGCAAGACCACGCTGTTCAATTGCCTGAGCCGGCTCTACCAGCCGAGCCGGGGCGACATCCTGATGGATGGCCAGACCATCCTCAATCAGCAGCCGCACAAGATTCCGGATATCGGCATCGGCCGCACCTTCCAGAACGTGGCGCTGTTCCAGAACCTGTCGGTGCTGGACAACATCCGCATCGGCGCGCATTCGCGCACCAAAAGCGATGTGGTCAGCGACATGCTGAAGCTGCCCTGGGTCCGGCGCGAGGAACAAGCCCTCAACAAGCGCGTCAAGGACATCGCCGACTATCTCGACCTGATGGATGTCGGCGACCAGAAAGTCGCAGGCCTGCCGTTCGGCACCCAGAAGCGGGTGGAACTCGGACGTGCCCTGGCCGCCGAGCCAAAGATCCTGCTGCTTGATGAGCCCGCCGGCGGCTTGAACCATGAAGAGGTCCACGCACTCGGCGACCTCATTCGTAAAATTCGCGACCAGCGCGGCATCACCGTGCTGCTGGTCGAGCATCACATGGGCCTCGTGATGTCGATCGCCGACCACGTGGTCGCGCTCAATTTCGGCAAGAAGCTCGCGGAGGGCACGCCGGCCCAGGTGCAGTCTGACCCGGATGTCATCAAGGCTTACCTTGGCAGCAAGGATTCGGGGAGCAACGAGTCATGAGTGCGATGCTCGATATCCAGGACCTGCGCGCCTATTACGGCCAGGTGCAGGCGCTGCACGGCCTGCAGTTCAGCCTCAATGAGGGCAGCGTGACCACCCTGCTCGGCGCCAACGGCGCCGGCAAGACCACGACACTGCGCTCGATCTGCAACATGATCCGCTCCACCGGCACCATCCGTTTCGAAGGCAAGCCGCTGACCGGCAAGTCGACGGAGAGCATCGTCAAGCTCGGCATCGCGCATGTGCCGCAGGGCCGCGGCACCTTCACCCGCATGACGGTGGAGGAAAACCTGCAGCTCGGCGCCATCACCCGCAGCGACACCAAGGCGATCGCCGGCGACATCGAGCGGATGTACGGACATTTCCCGAAGCTGAGGGAGCGCTCCAGCCAGCAGGCCGGCACGCTGTCCGGCGGCGAACAGCAGATGCTCGCGGTCGCCCGCGCGCTGATGCTGCGGCCGCGCCTGATGCTGCTCGACGAGCCCTCGTTCGGCCTCGCGCCGCTGGTGGTGCGCGACCTGTTCGGTATCCTCGGCAAGATCAACCGCGAGGACAAGGTCACCATTCTGGTGGTGGAGCAGAACGCCCAGTTGGCGCTCGAAATCGCCAAGCAGGCCTATGTCATCGAGACCGGGCGCATCGTGATGTCGGGCGACGCCAAAGAGATCGCCGACAACGAAGACATCCGCAAATCCTATCTCGGATATTAAGGAGACCGGCCATGGAGCTTTTTACCAACCAGGTCCTGGCTGGCATTGCGACCGGTGCGATCTACGCCTGCATGGCGCTCGCTGTCGTGATGATCTATCAGGCCATCGACCACCTGAATTTCGCCCAAGGCGAAATGGCGATGTTCTCGACCTTCATCGCCTGGCAACTGATCCAGTGGGGGGTGCCGTACTGGATCGCCTTCGTGCTGACGCTCGGGATCTCGTTCGCCGGCGGCATCATCATCGAGCGGTCGCTGTTCAAGCCGCTGGCCAATGCCCCGATCCTGACCCACGTCGCCGGCTTCATCGCGCTGTTCGCCATCATCAACAGCGTCGCCGGCCTGACCTGGGACTTCACCATCAAGCAGTTCCCCTCGCCATTCGGCTCGCGGCCGTTCCTCGGCAGCCAGTTGATCTCGACCCACCAGGCCGGGATGATCGGCGTCACCGTGGTGCTGCTGATCCTGCTCTACATCTTCTTCCGCTTCACCCGGATTGGCCTGGCGATGCGCGCCGCTGCCTCGCTGCCTGAGTCAGCCCGCCTGGTCGGCATCAATGTCGGCTGGATGATTGCGCTGGGATGGGGCATGGCGTCCGCCATCGGCGCCATCGCCGGCATGCTGATCGCCCCGATCGTGTTCCTGGAACCGAACATGATGGGCGGCGTGCTGTTGTACGGCTTCGCCTCCGCGGTGCTCGGCGGCCTCACCAGCCCGTTCGGCGCCGTGATCGGCGGCTTCCTGGTCGGCGTCTTCGAGAACCTGGTCGGCACCTACATTCCCGGCGTCGGCAACGAACTGAAGCTGCCGATCGCACTGGCCCTGATCGTTACCGTGCTTGTCGTTAAACCCAACGGCCTGTTCGGCCGTGCCGTCGTTCAGCGAGTTTGATCATGACCGCACTCCAGGAAACCGTGACCGAGGCCCCGGCCGTCAGCGTGCCGTCGAAAAAATCCATGACGGTGAGCCTCGGCGCATCGCTGATCATGCTGGTCTTGATGCTGCTGATCCCGCTGTTCGTGAAGAATTTCGTGATCTTCCAGCTGACCATGCTGCTGGTTTATGCGATCGCAATCATCGCACTCAATCTCCTGACCGGCGGCAGCGGGCAATTCTCGCTGGGCCAGAGCGCGTTCTACGCACTCGGCGCCTACACCTCGGCGATCCTGATGGAGCACGCCGGCATCAACTATGTGCTGACGCTGCCGGTCTCGGGCCTGGTCTGCTTCATCTTCGGCTTCCTGTTCGGATTGCCGGCGCTGCGGCTCAGCGGCGTCTATCTGGCATTGGCGACGTTCGCGCTGGCCACCGCCATGCCGCAGATGCTCAAGCTCGGCGTGTTCGAGCACTGGACCGGCGGCGTACAGGGCCTGGTCATCACCAAGCCGGACGCGCCGTTCGGCCTGCCGATGTCGCAGGACATGTGGCTGTATTACTTCACCCTGGCTGTGGGGCTTTTGATCTACATCGCCTCCGTCAATCTGCTGAATTCGCGTTCCGGCCGCGCGATGATGGCGATCCGCGACAACCAGATCGCGGCGTCGGCGCTGGGCGTCAACCTGTCGCTCTACAAGACGCTGGCGTTCGGCATCAGCGCGGCCTTCACCGGCATCGCCGGCGCGCTCGGCGCCATCGTGGTGCAGTTCGTGGCGCCGGACGGCTACACCATTACGCTGGCGATCGCGATCTTCCTCGGCATGGTGGTCGGCGGTGTCGGCTGGCTGCCGGGATCGCTGGCGGGCGCGGCCTTCATCGTGTTCGTGCCGAACATTGCCGAGAGCATCTCCAAGGGCCTGTCGGGCGCCGTGTTCGGCGTGCTGCTGATCATCATCATCTTCGTCGTCCCGCACGGGGCACGCCAGGTGGCCTACACTGCAGAGGCCCTTTTCAAGAAACTGGTCGGCTCAAAAAGCTGACCGCAAAAAAGACCGACTCAAGACACCCACCAAGAAGGAGCTTTTTCGACCATGACCACGCGTACCACCCTCATTGGCCTGTCGGCAGCAATCGCCGCCCTGGCGCTCAGCAACGGCGCAGCCCTCGCGCAAAAGAAATACGACACCGGCGCATCCGATACCGAGATCAAGATCGGCAACATCATGCCCTACAGCGGCCCCGCTTCGGCCTATGGCGTGATCGGCAAGATGGAAGCCGCCTATTTCAACATGATCAACGAACAGGGCGGCATCAACGGCCGCAAGATCAATTTCACCAGCTATGACGACGGCTACAGCCCGCCCAAGGCGGTGGAGCAGGCCCGCAAGCTGGTGGAAAGCGACGAGGTGCTGTTCGTGTTCGGCCCGCTCGGCACGCCGTCGAATTCGGCGATCCAGAAATACATGAATGCGAAGAAGGTGCCGCAGTTGTTCGTGGCCACCGGCGCCACCAAGTTCGGCGAATCGAAGGACTTCCCCTGGACCATGGGCTGGCAGCCGGCGTACCAGAGCGAAGGCCGCATCTATGCCAAGTATCTGCTGAGCACGAAGCCCGACGCCAAGATCGCGATCATGTATCAGAACGACGACTTCGGCAAAGACCTGCTGAAGGGCATCAAGGACGGCCTCGGCGCCAAGGCCGCGTCGATGATCATCGCCGAAGACAGCTATGAAGTGTCCGAGCCGACCATCGACTCCCACATCGTCAAGCTGAAGGCGACCGGCGCCGACACCTTCATGAGCCTCACCACGCCGAAATTCTCCGCTCAGGCCATCAAGAAGGTCGCCGAGCTCGGCTGGAAGCCGACCTATGTGCAGAGCAACGTCGGCGCATCCGTGGGCAGCGTGCTGAAGCCGGCCGGTTTCGAAAACGCACAGGACATGCTTACCGCTGCTTACGCCAAGGACGGCGCGGATTCGCAGTGGGACAATGACGAAGGCATGAAGAAATTCTATGCTTTCCTGGCCAAATATGCGCCCGATGCCAACCGGACCGATGCCTCGGTGGTCTATGGCTACGGCCAGGCGCAGACCGTGGTGCAGGTGCTCAAGCAGGCCGGTGACAACCTGACCCGCGAGAACATCATGAAGCAGGCCGCCAGCCTGAAGGACTTCACGCTGGACACCCTGCTGCCGGGCGTCAAGATCAACACCAGCGCCACCGACTTCTATCCGATCGAGCAGCTGCAGATGGCGAAGTTCAAGGGCGAGAAGTGGGATCTGTTCGGCCCGATCATCAACGGCGAAGTCGGCGGGTAGCAGCTTCCGGTTGCAGCCGTCGGCGACGTCGGCTGACTAAAGTTCAGGCCCCCTGCGACCTTGTCGCCGGGGGCTTTTTCTTGAAGACCCCCGGTAAACGGTATTCAATGTCGACGCGAGACCCGCAGAGGTTTCCAAAAACAACCAAAAAGACACATCGACCAAAACAAAAAGGGAGAAACTGAATGTCTTTCGTCACCCGACGACTGGCGGTGCTTTCGACCGCTTTTGCCGTGATCGCTGCGAGCAGCAGCGGCGCATTTGCCCAGAAGAAATACGACACCGGCGCCACCGATACCGAAATCAAGATCGGCAACATCATGCCCTACAGCGGACCGGCCTCCGCCTACGGCGTGATCGGGAAAACCGAAGAGGCCTACTTCCGCAAGATCAATGCCTCCGGCGGCATCAACGGCCGCAAGATCAACTTCATTTCCTATGACGATGCCTACAGCCCGCCCAAGGCGGTGGAGCAGGCGCGCAAGCTGGTGGAAAGCGATGAGACCCTCATCGTGTTCAATTCCCTGGGCACGCCGTCGAACACCGCGATCCAGAAATACATGAACGCGAAAAAGGTGCCGCAATTGTTCGTGGCCACCGGCGCGACCAAATGGAACGATCCGAAGGAATTTCCCTGGACCATGGGCTGGCAGCCCAACTACCAGGCCGAGACGCGGATCTACGCAAAATATCTGCTGAAGGAAAAGCCGAACGCCAAGATCGCCGTGCTCTACCAGAATGACGATTACGGCAAGGATTACCTGAAGGGACTGAAGGACGGCCTCGGCGCCAAGGCCGCGTCGATGATCATCATCGAGGAGCCCTATGAAGTGTCCGAGCCGACCATCGACTCGCACATCGTCAAGCTGAAGTCGCTCAATGCCGACGTGTTCGTCAACATCACCACGCCGAAGTTCGCGGCGCAGGCGATCAAGAAGGTCGGCGAGCTCGGATGGAAGCCGCTGCACTTCCTCAACAACGTCAGCGCCTCGATCGGCAGCGTGATCAAGCCGGCCGGCTTCGAGAACGCGCAGGACATCATCTCGGTCGCCTATCTGCAGGATCCGCTCGATCCGCAATGGAAGGACGATCCCGGCATGAAGACCTTCGACGATTTCCTGGCCAAGGATTTCCCCGAGGGCAATCGCGCCGACGCCTCGGTCATGGTCGGCTACAATGTCGCCCAGACCCTGGTGCAGGTGCTGAAGCAGTGCGGCGACAACCTCACGCGCGAGAATGTGATGAAGCAGGCCGCCAGCCTGAAGGGCTTCCGGACCACCAACCTGCTGCCCGGCATCACCATCAACACCAGCCCCACCGACTTTGCACCGATCGAGCAGGTGCAACTGCAGAAGATCAAGGGCGAGAAATGGGAGCTGTTCGGGCCCGTGATCAGCGGTGAGACCGGCGGCTAGCCGGACCGTCTTGAATGCCAGCCCTCGGCAACCACCCGTTGCCGAGGGGCTTTTTTTGATCGTTCGCGAAACACCTTCCAATTGGCCTGACAACGCGACCCTGTTGAAAAGCAGGAAATGCTGCTATTGATCCCCACTGCGCCCTTGACTGCGCCAAAAAATCCAATGATTTGAACGGGAAGCCTAAGGAAAGCGCGCCTCGCGTTTTCGCTCCGGAACAGGATGGATACCGTTGTCACCCCGCGTCTTGCGAAAGACGCGGCCCGAGGAATATGCACCGAGAATGACCGACCATCGCCCCCTGCTCCGTTCGATTTTCGATTCCGCCGTCGCCGCCGCCCATCCGGACCGCGTGCTGGCGCAACATCTGCCCGCTGCTCCAAAGGGCCGCGTGATCTGCCTCGCCGCCGGCAAGGCCGCCGCCGCTTTGGCCGCCGCCGCGGAAGTCCACTATCTCGACCGGCTCGGGCTCGACCCGGCACGGCTGTCGGGCCTCGCCACCACCCGGCATGGCCATGGCGTTCCGACCCGGCGCATCAAGGTGATCGAGGCCGGCCATCCTGTCCCCGACGAGGCCGGCTTGAAAGCCGCCGACGAGACCCTGAAGCTCGCCGCCACCGCGACCGCCGACGACCTGGTGCTGGTGCTGATTTCCGGTGGCGGTTCGGCAAACTGGGTCGCCCCGGTCGAGGGCGTCTCGTTCGCCCAGAAGCAGCAGGTCAACAAGGCGCTGCTGCGCTCAGGCGCGCCGATCGGCGACATGAACACGGTCCGCAAGCATCTCTCCCGCATCAAGGGCGGCCGCCTCGCCCGCGCCGCGTACCCGGCGCAAATCATTACACTCGGCATTTCCGACGTGCCCCATGACGATCCCGCTGTGATCGCGTCCGGGCCGACGGTGCCCGATGCAACGACGCTGGCGGACGCCCGTGCCCTCATTGCGCGCTACAATCTGACCGTCGACGACGCGGTGCGCCGCGCGCTGGATGACCCGCGCAATGAAAGCTGCAAGCCCGACGATCCGATTTTCGCGCACACCAGCTTCAAGCTGATCGGCCGTCCCCGCGACTCCATCGACGCCGCGGCGCTGACCGCGAAGCAGGCCGGCTATGAAGTCATCGACCTCGGCGCCGATCTCGAGGGCGAGGCGCGCACCGTGGCCGCCGACCATGCGGAGATGGCGCTGAAGGCGCGCGCCGAGGGCCGGCGCCTCGCCATCCTGTCCGGCGGCGAGCTCACCGTCACGGTGACGGGCAACGGCCGCGGCGGCCCCAACCAGGAATATGCCTTGGCGCTGGCGGCGAAGCTCGCCACCACCCCGAACATCGCCGCCATCGCGGCCGACACCGATGGCGCCGACGGCGGTGCCGGGTCGCCGACCGATCCGGCCGGCGCCATGATCGACCAGACAACGTTCGACAAGATGCGATCCCTCGGGCTCGATCCGGCCGGCTATCTCCTGAACAACGACGCCACCGGCTTTTTTGAGAAAACCGGGGACCTGCTGATCACCGGCCCGACCCTGACCAACGTCAATGACGTGCGGGTGATTCTGGTCGACTAGGTCTTGCGGAGACGGCTTACCCTAAAATTTCGCGAGCTTGTCCAGCATCTGCAGCAGCGCCGCGCGGTCGGCTTCGCCGAGCAAGGCGTTGAGCCGGGCTTCATGCTTGGTTGCAACCAGCCGCTTGGCGCGGGCCAGGATGGAGCGGCCCTTGTCGGTCAGTTGCACGATGTGCGAGCGGCGGTCCTCGGTGGAGCGTACCCGCGCGCACAACTCGCGGCTCTCCAGGGCGTCCAGCATCGAGACGAAATTCGGCCTGAGGATGCCGAGCGTGGTGGCGATTTCGGTCTGATTGCGGCCCGGGTTCTTCTCCAGCATGATCAGCACCGAGAATTGCGCCGGCGTCAGATGCAGCGGCTCGACGCAACGGATGAAGTCCTCGAAAATCCGCAGCTGCGCCCGCTTGAACTGATAGCCGAGCAGCTCGGACAGTTCGCCAAGCACGAGCGGCGCCGCCTCCACATCGGCGGCCGCTTTGGGCGCCGGCGTCTTGCGAATTGCGGCCGGCTTGGCGCCGGGAGAAGCTGCTGTCCTGGAAACGGCCATGAGGGGACCCGCAAAATATCTCGTTGAAATCGCAGCGATCTGCCGGACCGGGTCGCGACCGGCGCTCGCAGCCAGACCCACTTGTAGTTATATCTAATAATTGTTATGGAGTATATCAAATAACTGAAGCGGCAAACAACCGCTCCTGACTTTATCACTGCATATGACTTTATTTCACTGTTGATGACATATCACCGCTGAAGACATATCGCTGCTGAAGACACGGTCACACCGGCGCACACTCTGCACGCGCCGGTGCTCGAGGGGGATGCACAACCTTGGATAGCACAATTCTGCTGTTCCTGCTTCAGGACGGCATCACCAATGGCGCGATCTACGCCCTGCTCGGCCTGGGGCTGGTGCTGGTGTTCGCGGTCACCCGGGTGATCCTGATCCCGCAGGGCGAATTCATCACCTATGGCGCACTGACCTACGCGACGCTGTCGGCCGGGAAACTGCCGGGCACGGCGCGCCTCGCGCTGGTGATGGGGATCATTGCATTTTGTTTCGACCTGTTCGTCGCCCGCAAAGCACTGCGCATCCAGTCAATCGCCCGCTCGGCTGCGATCAATGTCGCGCTGCCGCTCTTGATCCTCGGCCTAGCCATGCTGGTCGCCGGACGGCAGAACGGCATGACCGTCAATTTCCTGCTGTCGCTGGTCATCGTCGCCCCGATCGGGCTCTATCTCTATCGCATCGCTTACCAGCCGATCGCCCACGCCTCGGTGCTGGTGCTGCTGATCGCATCAGTGGGCGTGCATCTTGCCATGCAGGGCCTGGGGCTGGTGTTCTTCGGTGCCGAGGGCCTGCGGGCGCCCCCGATCGCAGATGTGGCGTTCTCGCTCGGGCCGATGCGGATCACCGGACAGAACCTCGCGGTTTACGGCATCGCACTGGTCCTGATTGTCGCCCTGTGGCTGTTCTTCGGCCACACGCTGTACGGCAAGGCGCTGCGCGCCACCGCGGTCAATCGCCTCGGCGCGCGCCTCGTCGGCATCCGCACCACCCTGTCCGGACAGATCGCCTTCCTGCTGGCCGCGGTGATCGGCGCGGTGTCGGGCATCCTGATCGTGCCGATGACCACGATCTATTACGACAGCGGCTTCCTGATCGGGCTGAAGGGCTTTGTCGCCGCCATCATCGGCGGGCTCGGCAGTTATCCGGTGACCGCGATCGCGGCGCTTGTGGTCGGCTGCGTCGAGGCGTTGTCGTCGTTCTACGCCAGCGACTACAAGGAGGTCATCGTCTTCACTTTGATCATTCCGGTGCTGATGGTGCGTTCGCTATCGTCGCCCGCCGTCGAAGAAGAGAAGGACTGATCGCCATGACGCAGCGATGGCCCATTCTCGTGTTCGCTTTGGTGATGGCGGCGCTCCCGATCATTCCCGGCATGCCGCCGTTCTGGATCGTGCTGCTGGACAATATCGGCCTTGCCGCTTTGGTGGCGATGGGGCTGGTGCTGCTGACCGGCGTCGGCGGCCTCACGTCTTTCGGCCAGGCCGCCTTCTGCGGCTTCGGCGCCTACACCACCGCGGTGCTGACCACCACCTACGGCCTGTCGCCTTGGCTGACGCTGCCGCTGTCGCTGCTGGTCAGCGGGCTTGCCGCGGTGCTGCTCGGCCTGGTTACGGTGCGGCTGTCCGGCCACTATCTGCCGCTCGGCACCATCGCCTGGGGCCTCAGTCTTTTTTATCTGTTCAGCAAGCTTGAATTCCTGGGACGTAACGACGGCATCTCCAGCATTCCGCCACTGTCGATCGGCCCGCTGAAGATGATGAGCGCCGGATCGATCTATTACGTGATCTGGGCCGGCGTGATCATTGCCGGAATCCTGACGCTGAACCTGCTGGACTCCCGCACCGGGCGCGCCATCCGCGCCCTGCGCCGCGGCCATGTGGCGGCGGAAGCGTTCGGCGTGCAGACCGCGCGCGCGAAACTCCTGGTGTTCATCTATGCCGCGGTGCTGGCCGGGCTCTCGGGCTGGCTCTATGCCCACTTCCTACGCGCGGTGAATCCCACGCCGTTCGGCGCCCAATCCGGCATCGAATATCTGTTCATCGCCGTGGTCGGCGGCGCGGGTTATGTCTGGGGTGCGGTGCTCGGCGCCGGCATTGTGGTGATCCTGAAAGAGATCCTGCAAAGCTACCTGCCTTTCGTCTTCGGCGAAGGTCAGCTGGAAACCATCGTGTTCGGCCTCTTGCTGGTGACGCTGCTGCAGGTCGCCCCGACCGGGGTGTGGCCGCGGCTGGCGGCGCTGTGGCCGTTCACCCCGCCGCGCAAGCGGCCAGAACCCGCCGCGGCGCTGCCGGTGCGCAGCCACACCGAGACGACGAGTGCGACGCTGCTGCAGCTGGAAGGCGCCCGCAAGCAGTTCGGGGGTGTCATCGCTGTCAACGACGTCTCCTTCGAGGTGCAGGGACGGGAGATCGTCGCCCTGATCGGCCCGAACGGCGCCGGCAAGAGCACGACCTTCAACCTGATCACCGGGGTCCTGGGCTCGACGGGGGGAAAGATCTCGCTGTTCGGCCGGCCCATCATCAACACGACGCCGCAGGACATCGCCAAACTCGGCGTCGCCCGCACCTTCCAGCATGTGAAGCTGGTGCCCGACATGACGGTGCTGGAAAACGTCGCGATCGGCACTCATCTGCGCGGCAGTGCCGGCGCGATCGCGAGCATGCTGCGGCTCGATCGCGTGGACGAGGCCAAGCTGCTGGCGGAAGCCGCCCGGCAGATCGAGCGCGTCGGGCTGGGCGCCCAGATGCATCAGCTGGCCGGCAGCCTGGCGCTGGGACAGCAACGCATCGTGGAGATCGCGCGCGCTTTGTGCGTCGATCCGATCCTGCTGCTGCTCGATGAGCCCGCAGCCGGCCTGCGCCATAAAGAAAAGCAACAGCTCGCCGAACTGCTGCGGCAGCTGCGCACCGAGGGCATGTCGGTGCTGCTGGTCGAGCACGACATGGGCTTTGTCATGAACCTCGCCGACCGCATCGTGGTGCTGGATTTCGGCACCAAGATCGCGGAGGGCACCCCGAGCGTGATCAAGTCCCATCCGGATGTCATCAAGGCCTATCTCGGAGGCGTCGCATGAGTGCGCCATTGCTTGCGGTGTCCGATGTGCATGTGGCCTATGGCAAGGTCGAGGCCGTCCGCTCCGTCTCCCTGGACGTGGGAACGAGCGAGATCGTCACCATCGTCGGCGCCAATGGCGCCGGCAAGACAACGCTGTTGAACGCCATCATAGGCATCCTGCCGCTCAAAGGTAGCGTCGCCTTCGCCGCTAAGGATATCGGACTGCTCGACATCGAGGACCGGGTCTCCCTCGGATTGTCCCTGGTGCCGGAACGCCGCGAGCTGTTCTCGACCATGACCGTGGAGGAAAACCTGCAGCTTGGCGCGTTTCGCAACGCGGCCGCGACAGTACAGTCGTTCGAGCGGGTTCATGCACTGTTTCCGCGGCTGAAGGAGCGCCGCACTCAGTTGGCCGGCACCCTCTCCGGCGGTGAGCAGCAGATGCTGGCGATGGGCCGGGCGCTGATGGGGCAGCCTAAACTGCTGATGCTGGACGAGCCGAGCCTTGGGCTGGCGCCACGCATCGTGGCCGACATTTTCAAGATCATCGCCGAGCTGAAATCAGCCGGCGTCTCGGTGCTGCTGGTCGAGCAGAATGCCCAGGCCGCGCTGCAGATCGCGGACCGCGCCTATGTGATGGAATTGGGTGAATTCATCCTGAACGGCCCGGCGAAGGACATCGCGGCGGACCAGCGCGTGGTGGCGAGTTATCTCGGCTTCCAGCACGACGACGCATCGGCGGTGTGAGCGGCACCACTTGTAGCCCGGATGAGCACGGCGACATCCGGGAGACCAGAGCCCCGGATATCGCTTCGCTCATCCGGGCTACGCGTTCACGGTGCTTGAATCGAAACGGGGCCGATCTTGCGATCGGCCCCGGCTTCTTTTTGGAGAAACCTCAGTCCTCCGGCAGGACGACATACTTGCCGTCCTTGACCGTCAGCAGGATGCGCGAGCGGTCGTCGAGGCCGTAACGATCCTTTTCGGTGAAGTTGTAGACACCCTGGCTGGCGGCGATTTCCTTCTCGCTGATCAGCGCCTTGCGGATCGCCTCGCGGAACTCCGGCGTGCCGGGCTTCGCTTCTTTCAGCGCCACCGGAATGACGCGCTTGAGCACTTCGAACGCATCGTAGGAGTGACCGGCGAACTGGCTGCGGCTGTTGGGGCCATACTTGGCTTCATACGCAGTGTTGAGCGCGAGGCCCGGTTTCTTGGTCAGCGCGGTGTCGGGCTGGCCTTCCGGCGCCATCACCGGACCCGACGACATGATCACGCCTTCCGCGGCCTTGCCGGCAATGCGGATGAAATCCATGCTGGCAGCGCCATGGGTCTGATAGATCAGCCCCTTGTAGCCGCGGTCACGCAGCGTGGACTGCGGCAGCGCAGCGGCCGTGCCGGACGCGCCGATCAGGATCGCATCCGGATTGGCCGAGAGCAGCTTCAGCACCTGGCCGGTGACCGACGTGTCGGGACGCGCAAAACGCTCTTCCGCCACGAGTTGAAGGCCCAACGGACCACCCTGCGCCTTCAGGTCGTTGAACCAGAGGTCGCCATAAGAATCCGAATAGCCGATGTAGCCCACGGTCTTGATGTTGTTCTTCTTCATGTGGGCATACAGCACCTTGCCCATGATCGGGATCGGCTGCGGCATGTCCACCGACCACTTCTCGCGCGCCGGTGTGAACGGCATCGGCGCGAGCCCGAAGTGCGGCACGCCCGCTTCATTGGCGACCGTCGACACCGCGACGGTCGGCGGCGTGGTGGCGGAGCCCATAATCACGTCAGCCTTGGCTTCGGTGATGAAACGCCGCGCATTGGTGGTGGCATTGGTGGGATCGCCGGCGTCGTCGAGCACGATGACCTTGAGCTTGACCCCGCCGATCTCGGTCGGCACGAACTCGACCGCATTGCGCTCCGGAATGCCGAGCGCCGCCGCCGGACCCGTGGTCGACGTGGTGATGCCGATCACAATCTCGTTGCTCTGCGCCGCCGCCGGTGCAGCCAGTCCCGGCAGGGCCAGCAATGCAGCGGCAGCCGAGAAAATCAATTTATTCATCAAGTCCTCCCATTAAACGCGATTGACGCTTATTTTAGTTCAGGCTTGCCCGAAACGGGCGAGAATTTCCTCACTCGCTGCCTTGGACTTTAGTCGCCTCTTTTATTGTCGGCTTCAAAGACTTGTGCACGATATCGCAGAGACGAGCGATGGCATTTTTCGACGCAGCCCGCGGCGCTGCGCATCAGCTGGCCTCGCCGAGCAGAATCGCCCGAACCGAGGCCGGATCGCCATAAAGCTGGTCCACCAGATCAGCGCGAAACTCCAGCACAGCGCGCTGGTTGACGGAGCCCTTGTCGGTGACCTCGCTGTGGTCGATGGAGAGCGGCACATCCAGCAAGACGGCGCGGGTGACCCGGGTGGACGAGCCGGTCGCACCCTCGGCTAATGCCGCAAGGCTGATCCGAAATGCCTCGCGAACCAGGGGGTCGGCCGCGGCCGCCGCCAGATCGCCCGTGGGAAGCGCCGGATTGACATCACGGCAGCCATCGAGATCGAGGATCGCCAGCGCCCCCAGTTCGTCACGGTTCAATCCGGTGATGATCACGTCGCGCACCAGCGGCGCGCAGGTGGCGACAAAGCGCGCCCGCAGCGGACCGACACTGACCCAGGTGCCGCTGCCGAGCTTGAAGTCCTCGGTGAGGCGACCGTCGAAATCGAAGCCGGCGTTCAGATTGTTCGGGTCGACCGGCTTCAGCGCATCGCCGAATTTATAGAAGCCTTCCTCGTCGAACGCCTTTGCCGTCATGGCCGGCTCCCGCCAATAGCCCGGCATCACGTTCGGTCCGCGGGCGCGGACTTCCAGCTTGCCGTTATCAGGCACGAGCTTGGCCTCGTTGCCGGACACCGGAAGCCCGACATGGCCGGAGCGGCTGGTCTCCGGGGTCACGCACATGAAGAAGGGCGAGGTTTCGGTCGCGCCAAGCCCGGTCAGCATCGGCACCCGCTGACCCGTCGCCTCGACCGCGATCTCGTCCAGCGCGTTCCAGACATGGGCCGACAGCGCTGCGCCTGAGAAGAACATCGCGTGCAGCCTTGAGAAGAATTTGTCTCGCAGCGCCTTGTCCTGGCGGAAATACGGCAGCAGCGATTCATACCCCTTGGGCACGTTGAAATAGACCGTGGGCGAGATCTCCCGGAGATTGCGCACGGTCTGTTCGATGCCGGAGGGCGTCGGCTTGCCCTCGTCGAGATACATCGAGCCGCCGTTGAACAGCGTCAGCCCGATATTGTGATTGCCGCCGAAGGTGTGATTCCAGGGCAGCCAGTCGATGATGACCGGCGGCTCGTCTTTCAGGAAGGCGAGCGTGTCGCTGAGCATCACTTGATTGGCGCAAATCATGCGCTGGGTGTTGATCACGGCCTTCGGCTTGCCGGTCGACCCTGACGTCAGCAGGAATTTCGCGATGGTTTCCGGCCCGATGGCCGCATTGGCTTCATCCAGCCGCACGTCCTCCGGCGTCGCCAACAATTCAGCAATCGGCGTAATGGCGCGGCCTGCGATCTCGCCGCGGCTCGCGGCGACCTCGGTCTCGCCCGGTACATTGGCCAGGATCGCATCGGCAAACACCGAGGCGTTGTCAGCGAACACCAGCCCGGGCGTTAGCAGGCTGATGACATAGGCGAGCTTGCTGTAATCCTTCGAGACCAGCGAATACGGCGGCGACACCGGGCAAAAGGGCACGCCGGCATAGAACGCGCCAAACGCCATCAGCGCGTGGTCGATCGAATTGCCCGACAGAATGACCAGCGGCCGGTCCGCCGACAAACGCCGTTCCAGCAGTGCCGATGCAATCGCGCGGCTGGAGTCCAAAAGTTGGGCATAGGTGACTTCGCGCCAGCCGCCACCGCTGTCACGCTCCGCCATGAACACGCGATGCGGCGTGAGTTTGGTCCAATGATGCAGCTTGTCGGTGAGCCGACGCGGATAATCGCTCAGCGCGATCCGCGGGCGAAGGTAGATGGTGCCGTTGTCGCGGCGGTCGATCGTTACCGCGGGCCGGCCGAACGAAATCGGCCGTAACGGGGCGCTGGTGGGATTGGCCGGATCGTGCCTCGAAGCAGTCGCAGACATCGTGCGCGTCCCCGTTATCTCGTGTCCCGAATTCGAAGTTCGCATCACCTAGCAGCACCCCTGAGCAAACTTCGAATTCGATCAGGACACTAGAAAACTTTAGATTCTCGTGTGGCTTATGTTTCCAAAATTCCCTCGAGGAGATCGCCACGATGTGAGGGGAATTTCGGAAGCGCCACACTAGCCCGTCAGGTCGGCTTGACCTTGGCCGTCTTGCGGTCGAGGAACGCGCGGATGCGCGCCTTCGCTTCCTTATCGTTCTGGGCGACAGTGGCCATCAGCGATTCCATCATCAGCCCGACCTGCGGGTTCGCCTCGGCAATCATCGGCAACGCCTGCAGCACCGCGAAATTGGTCAGCGGCGCATTGGTGGTGACCCGCTCGGCCAATTCCATCGCCTTGTCGAAAGCGCCGCCGGCCTCCGTGAGGTATTGCGAGAAACCGAGCGCCACGCCCTCCGTCGCGTTGTAGATACGGCCCGTCAGCATCATGTCGGCCATCCGCGCCACGCCAACCAGCCGCGGCAGCCGCACCGAGCCGCCGCCACCGACGAAAATGCCGCGCTGTCCCTCGGGCAGCGCGTAATAGGCGCTGGGCTCGGCGACACGGATATGGGCGGCGCAGGCGAGTTCGAGCCCGCCGCCGATCACGGCGCCCTTTAGCACAGCAATCACCGGCACACGCGCGAACTGCACCTTGTCGAACACCCGGTGCCACATCCGCGAATGCGCCAGGCCTTCGGTCACGTCGCGTTCCGACAATTCCGACAGGTCGAGGCCCGAGGAGAAATGGTCGCCGACACCATGGATGACCACGGCACGGACATCGTCGGCAATGCTGGAAAAGCACTCATCCAGCGCCAGCACGGTGCCGTCGTTCAGCGCATTGCGCTTGGCGGGCCGGTTCAGGCCGACGGTGAGGATGGCCCCGGCCCGCGCGATGGCGAGGGGCGACGAGGCGCCGGGAGTGGTGTCTGGCGTGGCGTGTCCCATGGGCGGTTTGCTATCCCTCGATATAATTATGTTATATAACTATATTGAGACGAGTCAACGCCCCTGCCCAATTGAAGCAGCCTACAGCACCTGATGGACGTCCAGCTCCACCCGGTCGGGATGGCGGGTGCCGACGCCGATGAATAGCGAGTGCATCAGCCAGCGGTAGGACAGCGCGCCCGTCTCGAACCGCGGCACCGAGCGGAAATAGATCAGAGCGGGATCGACGGGCTGACCACGGCGGATCTTGTCGAGGGCGTCCTTCGGGCCGAACCGGATACCGATGTTCTCGATGTAGATGATGGCGCCGTCATCCATTTCGATGGCGTATTTCGCCTCGAGCTCGGTCAGGCCATCGGGGCGGATGACTTGATAGTCCGCCCCACCTTCCCGGATTGTCCCGTGCATCCCCTCACCGGTCAGTTCACCGCCGAGGATCGGAATCACCCGGCGATGGCCATAGCCGAAATCGCCAGCCTCGATCGGCGCTCCGACCTTGATCGCAAGGTTGAACACATATCGGGTGGCGAGCGTTGGTGCCATTTGCCTACCCCATCATCCGCTCGGGCAACCATGTCGCCAGCAGCGGGAACAGGATCAGGATCAGGAGGCGGATCAGGTCGGTGACCACAAACGGCAGCACGCCGACAAAGATGGTCGACATGTTGACGTCCTTGATCACGCTCTTGATCACGAACACATTCATGCCGACTGGCGGATGGATCAAGCCGAGTTCGACCGTCATCACGATGATGACGCCGAACCAGATCGGATCGAAGCCGAGTGCCATCACCACCGGAAACACGATCGGCACGGTCAGGATGATCATGGCCATGGCGTCCATCAGGCAGCCGAGCACCAGATACATCAGGAGGATCAGCGCCAGCACGCCGTAGGGACCGATGCCGAGCCCGGTCAGGAACTGGGTCACGTGCTGCGGCGTCTGGGTGATGGTGAGGAAATAACCGAAACACAATGCGCCGATCAGCACGGTGAACACCGCCGCCGCCGTCCGCGTCGCCTGCAGCAGCGACTGCAGGATGCCTTCGCGGTTGAGCTTGCCGCGCAGCACGCCGATCACGAAGGCGCCGACTGCGCCGACCGCGCCGGCTTCGGTCGGGATGAACAGCCCTCCATAAAGACCGCCGATCACAAACAGGAACAGCAGCAGCGGCGACCAGACGTCGCGCAGGGCGCTGGCGCGCTCCGCCCACGAGCTCTTGATGCCGGTCGGCAGGAACCCTGGCCTGGCCTTCCCGATGATGGCGATGGTGATCATGTGCATGGCGATCGCCAGCAGGCCCGGCAAAATGCCGGCGATGAACAACTTGCCGATATCCTGCTGCGTGATGATGCCATAGACCGCCAGCACCGTGGAGGGCGGCAGCATGGCGCCGAGCGTGCCGCCGACCGCGATCACACCGGTGGCGAACGACTGCGGATAATTGAAGCGCCGCATCTCCGGATAGGCAACCGCGGAGAAGGTCGCGGCGGTCGCGACCGACGAGCCGGAGATCGCCGCGAAACCGCCGCAGGCAGCGATGGTGGCGATGCCGAGCCCGCCGCGCCAGTGTCCCACGAAGGTATTGGCGGCGCGGAACAGCTCGCGGCTGATGCCCGACACCGACACGAAGGTGCCCATCAGCAGGAACATCGGGATCACGCCGAAGGTATAGTCGGTGACCGTGCGCATGGTGGTCTGTCCCACGAGCTTCAGCGCCGGCGAAAAACCGGTGAGATAACCGAAGCCGGTGATGCCGACGAGGCCCATTGCCATGCCGACCGGCACGCGCAGCAGCATCAGCACGAACAGAGAGACAAAGCCGAGGACGGCGACTGTTTCAGGGCTCACGGTCGCTTACTCCGCCGTCTTGATTTTGGCATCATGAATATCTTCCGGATGGAAGATCAGGCGATAGGTGCGGATCGCGATCAGCAGCACGGCGGAGACGTCACCGATCCAGGCCACCGCGAAGAACGGCCAGTTCGGCAGCCGCAAGTCGTAGGTCAGCACGTTGTCCTGGTAGGTGGTGTAGACCTTGTCGAACAGCGTGTAGGTCTGCACCGTGACCACGAACAGCAGCACCAGGGTGGCGAACACATCGATCCAGCGCTGGTAGCGCGGCTGGACGTTGGCCCACACCAGATCCACCGTGATGTGCGAACCGCGATAGCTGGTGGCGGCAATGCCCCAGAAAATCAGAATACCGAGCAGCAGCCGGCCGAAATCATAATAGTCGGGGATCGTCACCGCGAAGAACTTGCGCATGATAATGGCGACGAAGGTGTTCAGCGCCACGATGCCGACAAACGCCGCAGCCACCCACTCGATGGAATCGATAAACCGATCCATGAAGCTCTTGCTGCGGCTGGTCTCGGGTGGCGGCGCCAGGGCGCCGTCCTTTGTGACTTCGGGCGATGCGGTCATGACTCGGCCAACGAGATGGTGTGAGAATTAGGCAGGGGCGAACGCGGCGGCACGTGAGCGCCGCCGCGACCGATCAAGACACCGGGATCAGATTCCGGCGCCGTGCTTCTTGATCGCAGCTTCCAGATCCGCGTTGATCTTGGCCGGATCGCCGCCGGCGGCCTTGACCTGATCGGCCCAGTTGGCATGCAGCACTTGCGTTGCGGTCTTCCACTGCGCGATCTGCTCGTCGGTCAGCTTGTAGACTTCGTGGCCAGCAAGCGCCTTCATCTTGGTGCGCCCGTTGGCTTCGAAATCGGTCCAGGGATCGGACACCTTCGAAGCCCATTCCGGGGTGCAGTGATCGTCGAACACCTTTTTCTGGGCGTCCGACATCGCATTGTAGGTCTTGAGATTGACGTTGTAGGTGAACACCGTGGAGTAGAGCGGCACATCGATGTGATACTTCACCACCTTGTCGATGCCGAACAGGAAGATCGAACCCCAGGGGAATGCGATCTCGTCGGCCACGCCACGCTCCAGCGCGTCGCGGGATTCCGGCGCGGAGGCCTGCACGTTGGTGCCGCCGAGCAGCTTCACCATCTCGGCGATGGTGCTTTGCGCCGGGCGCACCTTCACACCGCTGAGGTCGGACGGCACCACGATCTTCTTCTTGCCGTGCAGCGAACCCGGATCATGGATGAAGGCGAAACAGAGCTTGGTGTCCTTCATCTCGGTCGGCGCGTATTTGCGATACCATTCGTCGAGCGCGAGCGTACCCTTCTTGCCGTCGCCGAACACGAACGGGATCTGGCCCGCGGCCACGATCGGAAAACGCCCCGGCTGGTAACCCGGGTTCACATAGGTCACGTCGGCGATACCGTCGCGCGCCATGTCGTAATGATCGAACGCCTTGCCGAGCTGTTCAGATGGGAACACCGTCGCCTTGATGGTGCCGCCGGACGCCTTCTCGAGGTCCGCCGCCCAGGCCTGGGTTGCCGGCACCAGCGGATGCGCGGGAGGAACCCACAGCGAAATCTTCAGATTGATGGTTTTGTCCTGAGCAAACGCGCCTTGCGCGAGCGCGGGCAAAACGCTTGCGGCAGCCAATAACGCCAACAGTGCTTTTCTCATCGGCATCTCCCTCCGTGATTGTCCCGGTTTCAATCGCCCGGATTAATTCCTTAACATGTTATCTAGTTTACGTCGGTTTGCAAGCAACCGCATCGCACTGCGGCAACAAGCCTCCCCAGAGCACCTTATATAATTTAACGACTGCCCGACGATGCTTGCCAAGGCAACCTTTTCAGCGACCGTTGTATCATATAATCATTACCCGGCTGAACACCGTTACCTGCGGGTAACCCGACCACCGACACAACGCATCAACTGAAGGATAGAAGTCTTGCGCACGCAAGTCGTGATCATCGGCAGCGGTCCAGCCGGATTGTTGCTGGGCCAGTTGCTCCACATCTATGGCGTCGACAACATCATCGTCGAACGCAAGGATCGCGACTACATCCTGGGACGGATCCGCGCCGGCGTGCTGGAACAAGGAACCGTCAAGCTGCTGGACGAGGTCGGCGCCTCGGCGCGGCTGCATCGCGAGGGCCTGATCCATGACGGCATCGAGCTCGTGTTCGACGGCGTGCGCCACCGCATCGACATGAAAGAGGCGACCGGCGGCAAGACCGTCACGGTCTACGGCCAGACCGAAGTCACCCACGACCTGATGGATGCCCGCGCCGCCGCCGGGCTGACCACGATCTACGACGCCGACCAGGTGACGCCACGGGATTTCGACGGCGACAAGCCGCGCGTGACCTATGTCAAGGACGGCACCACCCACGAGATCGCCTGCGACTTCATTGCCGGCTGCGACGGCTTCCACGGCATCAGCCGCCAGAGCGTGCCGGCCGATGCCATCAGGCAGTTCGAGCGGGTCTATCCGTTCGGATGGCTGGGTGTTCTGTCCGAGACGCCGCCGGTGTCGCCGGAATTGATCTACACAAAGCACGACCGCGGTTTCGCGCTCTGCTCGATGCGCTCGCAAACCCGCAGCCGCTATTATCTGCAATG